>NZ_BAABHD010000024.1:0-409559 GCF_039541915.1 Nibrella saemangeumensis | reverse complement strand
GTCCAAAAGCGAGGAGTGAAATCTTGTTAAGTTGGTCACGCTACAAAACAAGCATTTGCCCTCGCTTTTTCCTATTCTACCCCCTCAATGTCCAGCACTGAGCAATTTTGGGCCAGCATGGCTTAGCAACCTGTAACCCCGTTGTGTCAACCAAAAAATTCTGCCCCGGAGAGGATAGCCGTACGCTAAAGCCTCCGGGGCAGAATCTCAATAATAAGCAGCGATAAACGACCTGCGGTTACAAATTAGGTTGATACTGGTTTACTGCGGACGAGCGTAGCTAATCTGGTATAGCGTTCCGTTCAGGTCGTCGGTAACGTAGAGGGAGCCGTCCGGGCCTTGGGCGAGGCCGCAGGGGCGGTGCTGAATGGGGCCGGTGGGTTTGGCCAGGTCGGTGCCGGCGAAGTTATCGGCAAAGATTTCCCAGGGGCCAGAAGGCTTACCGTTTTTGAAGGGCACAAATGCCACCATATAGCCTTTTTTTAACTCCGGCGATTGGCCGTGAAACGCAATGAATGCGCCGTTGCGGTATCGCTCCGGGAACATGGTACCCGTATAAAACAACAAGCCGTTTGGTCCCATATGGGCCGGGAAAGCGGCCACCGGGTCGATGGTTTTGGCTCCGCCGGTCTTTTTGCCGTCACCGCCGTATTCCGGCGCTAGTATCTTCTTTTTCTGGATGTGGTCGTAGTAGATGTACGGCCAGCCGGCATCATCGCCTTTACGCACTTCGTACATGGTTTCAGCAGGCAACTGACCGCTCTGCTGCGGGGTGTAGTATTGCGGGTAAAAGTCGTGGAACTGTCCGCGGCCGTGCTGCATCACGAACAGCGTATTCGTTTTGGGGTTCCAGTCCAGCCCGACTACGTTTTTCAGACCGGTTGCGTACTTGATCCCATCGCCGTAGGTTTGGTTCTGCCTGTCGGCCCGGAACTGCCAGATACCGGCGGCCGAATCGAGCAGAGGGCAGGGCATCATGCCTTTGCCGGTACCCGGTTCGCGGCAGGCATCATTGTAGGAGGCTACGTTTACGTAAATATGCTGCTGGTTATCCACCACAATCGACTTCGACTCATCGCGCCCTTTCGCCACCAGGCCGGTCACCAGCGTTTCGGGCTGGTCAGGCTGCAGGACTTCTTCTTTGTCATTGAGTTTGTAGCGGAAGACGCTGGTGTTGGACGAGGTATACAAATACCCGTTTTTGATGTAAATACCGGTACCGGGATAGTCACCGAAGCCGGTTTTTTCGTCTATTGAGCCATCCTTATTTGTGTCGCGCAGGCGATAGATGCCTTTGCCGTCTTTTAGTTTAGAAAGCTTGACGTAGATATCGCCGGTCTTGCTGACGACGATATGCCGGGCCGGGCCCAGGTCTTCGGCAACGATGGCAGCCGAAAAACCGGCCGGCACTTTAATGTCGACAGCGGGTTTGGCTGCGTTCGGGGTGGTGTCGCCGGACGCAAGGGCGGCTGTGTGAGTGAATCCGGTTAGCGCAGTCACCAGGAGCGTTACGCGAAAAACAATTTTGTGCATAGGGTTGAATTCGACAGATCTATTTCCGAACTTTCTGTTAAATACGTTCTGGAAATGAGCGGGTTAGTTTAAAGTTTACGGGGCCGGTGTTGAACGAAGGCCCTTCAGGTACCAAAGCAGGGAATTATTGTTTTCTAATCTGCCTGATTGGGCATAAACCGCTAACGTGTATGATTGTCGTCCGTGATATTTTTCAGATTGAGCCAGACCAGATGAAACTGGCGAAGGAACTAGCCAAACAAAGCCGCCAGATTGAAGACCGGCTGGGGCATCGGACCGCACGTATTCTGACCGATTGCGTCGGCGAATACTACACGCTCATTACGGAAAGTGAATTCGACAGCCTGGCGGAGTACGAAACTGCCATCAAGGCGGTGATTGCCGACCCCGAGTGGCAGCAGTTTTATCCTCAGTTCCGGCGACTGATGCGCAGCGGCCGGCGCGAAATTTTTACCATTTTGGAGTGACGCTTACGCTACTCATCAATGCGCTTCAGGTCTTTTTTATTCAACCAGCCTCGTGTGACTTGTCCCTGTTCATTGGTGTATACGACGTAGATAAAGCCGCGTCGCTCGTCCAGGGGTTTCAGCCGGGCATTGTTCCACTTATTGATGTGAATATTTTCCTGCCGGGCACTTTCGTCTGGCTGGGTGTGGAAATGGGCGTAATCGGACTGAACGGTGTATAATTTCCCCCCGCTGTCATCGTCCGACTCTTCGTCGGAGGCCTCTGCTGTTTGTTCCGGTGTACTGTTGGTTTGAGCGGGTGGGGTAGCTGGCGTATTCGTTTGGGTATCCGTCGCTTCGTCGTCCGTTTGTCCGGCCTGATTACCGGCGTTCTGCGCACTTTCATTTTCTACGGTGTAATCACTGGCCGTCAGATCCGGCGTATCCGTTGTGCTGGTGGTATTGCCCGACGAGAGCGCCGACCGGGTGCCCTTCGTGGGTTTACTGGCAAACAGCTGATAGCCGGCAAACGCGCCGAGACCAATCAGGATAACGAGCGCGGCAAAGAAAGCAGCTTTGGGTATACGAATCACCGACGCATCTTCGTCGGCTACCGGGGCGTAGGCAGCCGTACCGTTTCTCAACCCGTTCAACTCGGCATCTTTCCGGACAATGGCTTCCCGGAGCGTAGCAATCTCCCGATCCTGAAACGCAACGGACTCCTTGAATTGCAAAACCTGGCTTTGCAGGCGCTCATTTTCGGTTTGCAGAACGGTGGCGCTGGCGGCACCGGCTTCGTTGCGCCGTACCGCCAGGGTGCTGCCGGAGACGATAGCCTCGTGCAACTCCATGCCGTTCTGATACCGGTTTTCCGGCCTTTTCTCCAGGCATTTGCTAATAACGGTAAGCAGCCATTCCGGCACCTGCATTTGCCTGGTCTTTCGGTCTTCTGTCCAACTGGCCGGCAGGTTTTGCCGGCGCTGGGCCAGCACATCCGGTACGGGCGTTTCCATATGGGCGACCATCACGTTGTTGCGGGCTGTTTCGCCTTTGTCCGTTAACGGAAACGGTACACGCCCCGCCAGGATCTCGTACAGCACCACGCCGAAGCTGTAGACATCCGTCTGAAACAGCATTTGTCCCTCGTTCTGCTCCGGAGCCATAAACTCAATGGCACCCGCATGACGCAGACTGGTCCGGCGCTGCTCGTCCGACATAATCGCCAGTCCGAAATCCAGCAGCACGTAATTTCCGGTATGGATGTTGAACTTGACATTATTGCTTTTGATATCACCGTGCCGCACACCCACCTTATGACAGTGTGCCAGGGCATTGCCCAGCTGGTCGGCTACTTTCATTACCTCCCGGATGCTGAACACCGGTTCATGCGGTGGTTTCAGCAGTTCTTCGAGGTCGGGGCCTTCGATAAACTCCATCTCGATAAACGGAAACGACCCGCTTTCGGTCAGCCCCGAATTCAGGATCTTGACCACGTTCGGGTTTGGCTGCTCGTTTACCTTTTTCAGCTTGTCGACTTCGTTCTGGAAGTCGCGGAAGTTCTTATCGTCAGCGCTTTCGGTATGAATGGGCGTTGGCAGCAGTTTCACGGCGGTAATGATCTCTCCGATACGCCGGCCTTTATAGACCGACCCCTGTCCCCCGGTGCGCAACGCACCCATGTTCTCCAGCCCTTCCGTTATCGTGAATACTTTAGCCATATTTTTGTTTCAGGTTTCAGGTTCCAGGTTTCATGTTTCAGCCGGAATAACCAGCAGTTACTGCGTCAGCAACCTGAAACCTGAAACCTGGAACATGAAACTCTATTCTTTCGTGTAACTAAACTCCAAAACAGCCGATTCGCCTAAAATGATTTGGTCCCCTTCCTGAAGGCGGTGGCCGACCTGGGTAGAATGGAGTTTGACGGGTTGCTCGTCGATGGCCGCCCGCACTTTAATTTTATTGCGGGGCGGCACGCCACCCTCGTCGGCAAAGAACATGAACGAGGCCGATTCGGGGTCCCACTCGATATGGGCGTGCTGCCGGCTGATGAATTTGTTGCTCTCGTGGGGGCTGTCGGCCGGAAAGGCGATGGTGTTCACCCGGAAAAAGCCGTCGGCCTGCTGCACCCGTTTCTCCCGGCCGATGTTAACCTTGCCACCGGTGGAGGTAAGTACGTATTCTTCTTTCTCTGCCTCCCCGTTCAAAATGCGGATGTAGGCAGTTGCCAGCTTCTGCATCGACGCGATGCGGGTATTGATGTACAGCGACGCGTCGAGGCCGGGGATCTTCCGGCCCTCCGCCGGTAAACTATCCACAAACGTCGTCTCAAAGGTCCAGCCTTCAGGCAGGTTAATGGCGAAATCATCGGCGATTTTCTGCACCTCTGCCTTAAAGCGTCCTTCATCGGCCTGGTAGACCGCAGCTTCGTACAAATGCTGCTCGTCGGCGGGCGGGGCGATGTACAGCTGTAAGCCTTTGATGGCGTGGCCTTCTCCGCCTTCGGCTTTCTGTAACTGTTCCTTGATAAAGCGCAGCAACGTATCCCGAACGGCTTTTACATCCTTCGGGCGGCTTTCCGCTTTCTTATTGAATAGATTAAACATACCTACTTGTTCTCAAAGCTCTTAATATAACCCTTTTGCAGCAAAAGCGGCACGACATGTTGTCCGGCCAGCCTCACCGCATTGCTGGAACCTCTGGTAGACTCCAGCCGGATGCAGGTGACAATATGACCCGATCCATTGGCTTTGGGCGCGAAGAACACGTACCAGCCGTCGTTGATGCGGCTGGTTTTCCAGATCCGTTCGGGGGTACCCGTCTTACCAGCTACGGCGATTTTTAACTGATACACTTTACCGGCACTCTGTTTGCGCATATAGTCCGTCATTATTTCCGCGTACTGCGGGTCATTGGCAATGGGCACCGGTTTCTTCACGGGCTGAGTCGAATTGCTAACTTTCAAGACAAACCGGTTAGGAATCAGCATACCACCGTTGGCGATACCGGCCGCCAGCCGGGCCACTGCCGCCGGCGTAGCGATCAGCTCGCCCTGCCCCCAGGACATACCGGAGATGCCTTTGGCACGGGTCCGCCGGATGTTGTTGGGGTTGTAACGGGGTTTGGTATTAAACTCGGTCCGTCTCCACAGATCCCACCAGCGTTCTTCCTGCGCTTTATCGACGGGTTGCTTTTCGTAGAGGTAGCCGCCGACTCCGCGTAAAAACATACCGGTTTTCAGGTACAGTTTAGCCATTTCCTCCTCCAGCCTTTCTTCATTGGCAATCTTGATGAAGTAGACGTTATTCGACTTAACCAGCGCCCGTTCCAGACTGATCAGACCGGTTTCGTCCGGTTCAATTCCTTTGGTACGAATACGCTCATAGGGATGGACCACGTAGTTCTTTTTGGTAGCGGCCAAACCCAGCTTGTTAAGAGCAGCCAGCGAGGTTATTACTTTGGCGGTAGATCCGGGCTGTGAGGCATAGGTAAATCCGAGGTCCGAGGTGGTCATCCAGCCGGCCAGCCGGTTCTGTTCGGCGGCCGTCATGGTAAGCTGGTCCCAGTTGGTAATCGGCGGCAGCGGGTACATCGCCGATGCCAGCACATCGCCGTTGCTGGCGTCCATAATTACCACCGACGCCCGGCTCTTTTTCACCGTATCATCCGTCGCCAGTGATTTTTGCAGGCTGGTTTGCAACTGCGCATCCATCGTGAGCTTTACATCCCGGTTTCGCTTTTTAAAGGAGGTAACCTCCTTGCTGTTGATACCCGCCAGCAGCAGCGGAGCCAGGGCGCTGTAGTCGCGCTGGGTAACGGTCATCTCCCGCACGCCACGCGGCAGAAAACGGTCTTCGCGGTAGCGGGTGGCTACCACCGGAAAACTCTTCGTGGGGGTTTCGAAGCCCCGGAGTTCGGCGGCATGTTCGTACTCGGCAAAATAGCCATTGGGGCTGCCGTTGAACACACTTGTGTTGGCATCCCCAATCCAGAAGAACATATGCTCGGCAAACGGATAGTACCGGTCGAGCCGCTTGTGCAGCGCCGAATCCAGGTTGTAATTGGCGGCCCCGGCGGTTGCCAGGGTATTGCGCTGCAGGCGGATCAGCTCCGGCCGGCTAGTGGCCAGAATGCGCCCTTCGCGGTCCAAGAGCGAGCCGGCCTGGAGCCGGTTCATCAGAATGTTGATACGGGGATTATAGCTGAACATCCGGCTGCCGCTGCGGTCGGCCACCAGCGCGGGCTGGACCACCCACTTTTTGTTGTTGAACAGGTAGCGGGAAACGTTGACCGTCAGCAGCAGAATACCGGCCAGGGCAGCCGCCAGCGCCGGCACCAGGTTGCGATCCTGCCGACCCGCGATATACGTCATCTGCACAGCTGTTCCCCGCAGCGACGAAGCTGATAGCAGAAATCCGGCCGCCAGCATATTGGCAATCAGCGACGAACCGCCGTAGCTGATAAAGGGGAGCGACACCCCCGACAGCGGTAACGCTCCGGTAGAACCACCCGCTATGAGCAGAAACTGCACGAACGTACTGACGCCGATACCCGCGCAGACGTAGAACAGAAACGGCGCTCCGGTTTGCCGGCCAATCAGGATGGATCGGTGGAGGTAAATCAGAAACAGAATGAAAATGGACACGATGCCCGCCCAGCCAAACTCCTCGCCAATGGCCGGCAGGATCATATCGGTATGGGCTTCCGGAATGGTCTTGGCAAAGCCTTCGCCGACGCCCTGGCCGGTTATGCCGCCACTGGCCATGGCCCAGATGCCGTTGGCGACCTGGTCACCGCCGTAGACTTCATTGTTCCAGGCGTCCAGCCAGATGGCTTTGCGGTCGGTCAGGCGCTGCACCGGTCCCGGAATCAGCTCATCCAGGTACGGAATCTGGTCGAGCAGCAGGAAGCTGGCCATCACCACCAGCGCCATCATCGCCGATTCGCTGAACTGTTTCCGGATGACGCGCATAGCCACCAGCACCCCGGCAGCGGTAATACCCGTGGCCAGCCAGACGTTATCGACCAGCCACGAGACCAGCACATAGGCCACCACCGAGCCGGCCATGAACAGAAAATCGCCCCGCGAAAACGAAAACAGGATGATGAACGTAAAACAGACAACAATGGCCGGCCCAAGGTCACCCAGGATCAGAAACAGCAGGATGGCGGAGATGATAGCAACCAGGACCACCAGCAGGAACGAGCTGCGTTTCTGCCAGCTGCGGTATTCGCTGATGAACGTTTCGTTGGCGGCAAAGAAACCGGCCAGAAACAGCACAATAGCGAATTTCACAAACTCACTGGGCTGAAACCCGAACAGGTTCACCTTCACCCCACTGCCTTGTGGCCCGGTACCAAATACAATGGTCAGGGCCAGCAGGCCCAGGGCTAGCCCCGCCCATTGCCAGCCATGAGCGGCTTTGGCAATACCCCGCAAGACAAACATTCGGTACACGCCCGAATCGGCGTTGAACCGGCGCAGGTTGAAAAACTGAAGGACCAGAATCGTCAGAAAACCCAGACCAAAATACGTCAGCGTACTCTGAGCCAGAAATCGGTCGCGGAGCGGGTCCTGCAAACTAAGCAAAGCCAGAAACGATATACCCGTCAGGGTCATCACCACGGGCAGAATCAGCTGGTCGGCATCCGGAAAGCGGAAACTCAGCAGCAGGTGCAGCAGCAGGAAACAGCCGAAGAAACTGCCGACAATGATCCAGTACCACTGGTTGAACTCACCGGGTGTGCGGACAATCAGCGATTTTTCTTTCTTGAGAATGTTAAAATCCCGGGTTGTCAGAAGCCGGATGGTGTGCGGTGCCTGCCGGAACGTGAAGGATTGGTCCCGGTTTAGCTCCTGCACGCCCTGCGTAGTGCCAAATTGATAGTTGGGTTGCAGCGGCAATACCTCAAAGGCTTTATCGTCGGGCAGGCGCTGAAACGCGAAGTTGCCGGATGCATCCGTACGGGCGTAGGCCGTCAGGCCGGTAAGTTGGCGGTGCCCCAGCGAATCCAGCACGTACGTTTTGGTAAAGCCGGTACCGGGTTCGGTTTTCAGGCGGTCTACTTCCGTCACCTGGTTGCTGTAGGCGCTGTCCTGGGGCAGAATCATCTCCAGCCGCACCAGCACGCCCGGTACCGGCTGGTCGGTTTCGTTGATAAGGTTACCGGTGATGCTGTGTTCCCCCAGACCTACATCGGTGGCGGCTGGTAACTGGGGGGGGCGGCTGCGCTCCTGGACAAACCGGACGGAGTCTTTGCCTGTATAGCCCAGCAGGGCACGGGATGCGGCTACCCGCCGGCGGAAGTAAGTCCCACCTCGGACTGCGGCATCTTCGGCCAGAACGTAGTATTTGCGCTTGTTGACTTCGCCGATGTTGTCGATAGGCTCTTCGGCCGGGTTGAGCCGGTCAGCAATGACAGACTGGATCAGGTTAATGTCTCGCCGGTCTTCAAAATAGAAGCCGCGCTCCAGCAGGGTCCGGATGCGCTGACCAATCTTGTCGCTGTTGAGGTTGACCATGGTGCCGTCGGCCAGCCGCTTGTCTACGTCCTGAAAGCCGCGTTGCAATTCGGAGTACAGGTTCAGGAACAGCCAGCCCAACACGAGGGTGATGAGTACGATAAATGTTCGCTCGATGCGTCGACTTTGTTGCTGGGTCTTGCGGGCGGGAGCTTGAATCATAATTTTATGGCAGGGTTATTACACAGAGAGGCACAGAGGAGCGCAGAGATTTACTAAAAACTCCGTGTATCTCTGCGCTCCCGCCCGGCGGCCCGGTCTGCGTATCTCCGTGTAATAACCCATCTCTTTTTCACTTTTTCTTTACCACTTTACTACTCACTACCGGTACCGAATCGGTTCGGAACAAAGTAACCGGTAATGGCCCATTTACGTACTGATTGTCGGAAAATAAAAATTGCGTTTGCACCGGCACCTGACAATTGCGGAACCTGACATTCTTCAGGTGCAAGGCGCTGTTCGGGGCCGAGATGCCCACCTGAAAGCCCTCCAGCGTAAGGTTATCCAGCACAATATACCGGCACTGTGCCGACAACCGGATGGCTGGCTCACTGTACGTGCTGTCACCGGTCAGGAGGATGTTGCCGGGTGCCTTAATGTACAGAGAGTCACGATCGATGCGCAACATAGAAGTAAGCCTGATGGGCTGAGCATAGGTAGTATCGGCCAGGTATAACGTATCTCCGGTGAAGGTATTAATGGCCTGCTGAAGTTTGATCTGCTGAGGGTCAGGTGCCGGCTGGTCTGACTTTTTTTGGGTCTGTTCGTTCTGCACATTTTGCCAGAGCAGGTATAACGTAGTACCCAAAAAGGCCAGGCATAGCAGCGAGAGAATAGTAATAATCCCCCGGCTGCTTTTGGGTTTCGGCTGGGACCTGGGCTTGGATTTTGGGGTCGTCCCCGTCTCCTTAACCGGTGGGATTATGGGTGCTGCCGCTGCGGGCGGTTCTTCGTTTTTTTTTACAACTTCCGCCGGGCGGGTAGCCTCCTGCAGCAGGGGTGCTTTGTCGTTGCAGACCAGCACTACCGTAATGTTGTCCTTACCGCCTTTCGCGTTAGCAGCTGCTACTAACTTAGTGCATTTCTCCGCCAGTGAACGGTTGGCCCGCAGGATGGCAGTCATCTCACTTTTGTTGACCAGATCGCTCAGGCCATCGCTGCACAGCAGCAGCATATCGCCTGGCAGAAACGGCGACTGACCAGTTTCGATATACTCTTCCTGCGTGTTGATCTCCCCGCCGAAGCCGATGGCTTTGTTAATCTCGTTCCGCTTGGGGTGGTTCATAGCCGCTTCTTCCGTCAGCCGGCCGGTATCCTCCAGAAACCCGACGAACGAATGATCTTTGGTCACCTTGACTAATGTGTCATCCCGCAGCAGGTACAACCGCGTATCGCCGACATGAGCGTAGTGGAACAGGTTGTTTTCCACATCAACTACCGCCATGGTCAGCACACAGGCCATACTGTCGTACTCCCGGACCTGCAGCTTTTCGGCGTAGACTTTCTGATTCGCCGTGATGAACGCCCGGCGCATCTGAGCCACCCAGTCGCCCGGCACAGTAGTGAAATCGTCGAGGATCGACTGCCGCGTGATAGCGGCCGCCACCTCACCACCGGCATACCCGCCTACGCCATCGATGACGCAGGCCAGAATATACCGGCCATTCCCGATAGGCTGGGCAATGAAGGCATCCTCATTGTTGTCCCGGACGCGACCGGTATCCGTTAACCCAAAGAAGTTGTCAGCCATTCCGCTCATGCGTATTTCGTATTTCCACAAAATGCACCACTAACAGCAGGGCGCAGATACCGAGTAGGGCCAGGGACATAGGCGTTTGAGTTGTTTCAGGTTTTAAGTTCCAGGTTTCAGCGAGGCCACCCGGCGATTGCTTTGTCCAAACATGAAACTTGGAGCATTGAACATTAAACCGGCTTAAAGATGTTAATTCCGACGATGCCGTTCAGCATAATGCGGGAGTTGATGGGAAGCTCTACCCACGAGGGGGCGTTTACGTCGCTCCGGGTGACCTCCTTCTCATTGACCAGGGTTTTCTCACCGAACGACGCGAGGTAAAACGTATTGTCTGCTTTGCTGTACCGGATGCGCAGGTGCGGGGTATTGACCCAGTCGGAGGGGATGCGGAAAATGTCGGGGCTGTCGCGGGTTTCTTCCTGCCCCGACACCACAATGTCTTCGCTGTTCATCAGAAACTCTATTTTTTTGCCCGAATAGGCTTTATCGGGCAGGATCGTTTCCAGCCGGGCCAGGCCAGCCTGCACGCTGTTGCTGAGTTGCTTTTCGTCGTAGTGCAGTTCCTCGGCGTAGGGCACCTCATAGTAGCCCTCGCTGTAAAAGTTGAAGCCCTGCAGGATATTCTGGTTGATGTCGAGCGTTTCGGCAATACCCGTCTGGCGCGGAATAAACGTTACCCGCAGGTTCTCTTCTTTCGGGGTGCTGCCGGGGAGTAATCGTCCGATGAAACCGATGTCTCCGCGTGCATAATCGGGATGCGACACAAACCGAAATACCCACTTGCGGCTCGACGGTTCGACGGTCTTGCCCTGCGTCCGGTGCTGCCTTAGCAATTGATAAAACTGCTTGACGGATTCATGGACAATCAGACCGAATATGCCTTTTTTGGCATCCATAAAGTCCTGGTAGTCATCCGGGTTGAAGCAGATGATGTATTCGTGGTAGAAGACAACCCGGTTGGCAAACGACAACTGGCCGATGGACTCGTTGAACTTGTCGAGGATATAATGGTATACGTTATCGGGCGTAATGGTCGGCTGCTGCGTGGCCGACACGGTCCGGTTCAGAAACCAGTCGTG
This sequence comes from Nibrella saemangeumensis, assembly GCF_039541915.1. NCBI lineage: Bacteria > Pseudomonadati > Bacteroidota > Cytophagia > Cytophagales > Spirosomataceae > Nibrella > Nibrella saemangeumensis. The sequence goes on along the minus strand of NZ_BAABHD010000024.1, from coordinate 398,228 downwards.
CAGGCCGATCCGCTGCCAGAATGTTGGTTTTCCTTTCATGCAAGGGTATTCTTGGGTATCGGGGTCGCTGTAAAACAACCGAAGAACGGCTGTCGATGTTTAACGCTCTGTCCCGGCCTGCCAATATACGAATACCCTTATAACCACCCGAATTTCTGCACCAGCCGGTCTTTCTGATTCTTAGCGACCGGGATAGAAACGTCGCCCGTCATCACCAGATACGAGCCGTCGCCTTTGTGGTACATCTTGATGTGGTCGAGGTTGATCAGGTATTGGCGGTGTACCCGAAGGAAATTCCGTTCTTCGAGCACTTCCTGCACCTCGCGCAGCGTTTTCGAGAGCAGGTAATTTTTGCCGTTACTCAGAAAGAGTTTGGTATAGTTGCTGTCTGCTTCGCAGTAAACGAGTTCCTTCAATTCGACAAAGACAACACCGGTCTGAAACGGCACAGCAATCTTGGACGGATACTGTCCTTCTTTGAGCTGGAACCGCAACAGGTCAAGCTGCCGCTGGTCAATGCGGTGGCGTTTCTCGGCTTTGCGGACGGCTTCTGTCAGATGGGATACACTGAGCGGTTTGAGCAGGTAATCCAGCGCACTAAATCGGAAAGCCCGCAGGGCAAACTCGTTATAGGCCGTTACAAAAATCAGGCTGAAGGGAATGTCGTCCAGCTGCTCCAGCAACTGGAAGCCATTCATCCGGGGCATTTCCACATCCAGAAACACCACATCCGGCTCCAGGTTCCGAATCGCCCGTAGCCCCTCTTCCGGACTGGTCAATTGCGCCAGTACCTGCACCTGCGGGCAATGTTCGTTAAGTTGCAGCGCCAGCAACTGCACACAGTCAGGTTCATCGTCGATGATTATAGCCTTAAGCATAATGATTGAATGAGTGAAGGTTGAATGATAGAATGGCTCAATCATACTTGATTCAATCACTCTACCATTCAATCATTCTATGTATTATACCGGTATCTCCAGTACCACCTCCGTTCCAGCGGCTTGGCCGTACGCGTCGACCAGGTCGTGTACCTGTACCTGGGTTTGGGTCTGGTAAAGCCGGTTTATCAGGGAGATGCGTTCGCCGGTCATTTTCATGCCGAACGACTTGTGACGGGTGGCCGACTTGCTTTTCAGTTCGGCCGCTTTGGCCCGGCCAATGCCGTCGTCGGTGATAGTGATGCGCAGGCAATCGGTTTCGACCGGCTCAACGTTGACCTGGACATGACCGCCTTCGGGCTTGTGCATCAGGCCGTGCCAGATGGCATTTTCGACATACGGTTGGAGTAGCAGGGGAGGTATCTCGATGAGGTCTGAATCGAGTTCAGGATCTGTTTCTATGGTAAACCGGAGTTTGTCTTTAAAACGCATGGCCTCCATCTCCAGGTAGAGCCGCAGGGCTTCCAGTTCGTTGCTCAGCGTTACCCGCTCCGAGCGGGAGTTCTCCAGCACCAGGCGGATAAGCTGGCTAAAGCGGTTGAGGTAATCCGAGGCTTTGGCCGCGTTGTTATTCGTGGTGTACAGCTGAATGGAGTTGAGGCAGTTGAAGATAAAATGCGGATTCATCTGCGCCCGCAGCGCCGTCATCTGAATTTCGGCGAGCTGCTGGTCAAAGTCCAGTTTCAGCTGGCGGATGTGCTGTTGTTCCAGCAGTTGGCTTTGCTCTTCTACTTCGCGTGTACGGGCGTCTAGTTCAGTCTCTAACTTTCTGGCGAAGCTTTCCTGCAATTGATTTTTCTCCTCTTCCACCAGTTTACTGCGGTAGGCCAGGGCCAGCGCAAAGCAGAACAGTTCGACGCACAGCCCCAGCATCATGTAAAAAGGAGGGTAGTTGAGAAATACATTAGCTTCAGGGGAGACGTTTTCCAGGAAATAAGTGCCATGAACGGGTGAAATGGCAATAAAATACAGACTAATCTGACCGGTGAGCAGGTAAGGTTTAAGTTTAGTGTCGCTACGCACGGTCGCCAAAATCAGAATCAATCCCATCAACAGGGCCGGTACTGTATCGATTAGCAAAAACAAGGCATTGCTGGTAATCCACGTCCCCGTAAAGGCTTGAATGAACTCGGCAACTTGTAGCAGCGTAAGCACGATCATCATAAACTGAATAGCTCGCCAGAGTTTGGGTTGCTGGCGGGGCACTGCCAGTAAATTGGTCAGAAACAAGGCATACATCAGCCCCAGCAGATGCGTAAAGGTAAGCGTGACCGGATGGCCAAGAAACGGTAGGGCGGCTGGGGTTAGCCCGAGCTGAAAGCGGGGGTTTGCCAGGACAATAAGAAAACAGCCGGCTACTCCCGTGTAAAGCGAATAATACAGAAAAGCCTTGTCGCGGGTAAGCCGATACTGGAATAAAGCGTATCCCCCCATGAGCAGGAGGCCGCCCAACATCATGGCCATAGCACCAAACAGCCAGCGGCTCAGGAGCAGTTCCTGTGCAATGCCTGCCAGTAAGGTTTGCTGGTTATGCAACTGGCCGGCAATGTTGTCAAGCATAATCTGGTAATCGGCTACACGTACAAAATAATGATGCGTAGTCCGGGGAGGTATCAGGATTGGTATCGCTGCTACACCGTTAATGGTTGGCGATGTAGGAACGCATAAACCCCGGCTGCCTAAAAATTGAAAAGAGCCATTAGTCTTCCTGTACAGTGAGTATACGGCATGTATTCCACCCATGTACTCCAGGCGCAGTGTGTCAGTGAAATGGGTATTCGCCACCCGGAACTGGAGCCAGATTACCTGACTGGTCCGGGGCATTTTCCGGGCGTTACCATTATGTATCTGAGGCATTTGGGCGGCTGGAACAAACCGCTCGCGTTCTATAACCGATATAGGCGTCAGGGTATCGCCGGTCGGGTCCTCGTAGAATAATGAATTTGGCTCAACGGAAATCCCCTGCTCCAGCGTTGGCTGGCCGTGAAAGGTAAGCGCGGGAAGGCTCTGGGCCATTACCGCCCCAGCAGGGAGGATCAACAAAAAGAGAAGGACTACACCGCGCATAAGGATCAGATGCAGAAGAGGGCCTGGTTACTCATGTCAATATCGTAAAAGCACTCCGTTTTTACAGGCATTTACTGCAAATTAAAACCAGTCCCCGGAAGCCGGTGCCTTCCGGGGACTGGTATAATCAGCGGCTTGCCCGGATTGGGTTATGAGGAGCAGCCTGAGCATTAATTGGAGTTAACTGAACAGAGGCAATCTTCCAGTCATTGTTTTTCTTGGTAAGAATGACATTGAGCATGTCATAATCGGTAGTTCCCTTAGAAACTTTCTGTCCTCCCGGCAGGGTATGGTCTTTATCCGTCCGGTACATTGCTTTGATCGTTGCCATAGCTACTGTTGGTGCCAGAAACCGGACATCTACCTGCTCGCTCTTTGCCGATCCGTACTTAAACATGGTTTCCCCGTAAGCTTTGTGCGCTCTCTGGATTTCACCCCTGTTTTTCCAGTACATACCGACCGGGTTAATCATTACGGCATCCGGAGCGTAGATATCGTACTTGCCGGTATAGGTGTAATCGTGCGCATTCCAGGCATCATCCATTTTCTGAATGACTGCCCGTACGGCTTTTTCGTCGGCAGCAGATTGAGCAAACGTAAGGCTGGTAATAAACAGCAGGGAGAAGAATACGCTAATCGTTTTCATGATTACAGGTTTTGAGATTGAATAAACAGTTTGGTTGTCTTTAAGACTACCCGAAAGTACTGTCCCGAAAACCCTCAAAAACCAGTTATCGTGTGAAGCACCGGTCTGGCTGTGTGAACAGCCGGATTAATGAGTAGCGGAAATGCGCTGACGCGCTATTACCTTTCACGCAGGTGCTGTAAGATTTGCCCCTATCGTAAGAGTATTTGCCAAACAGGACTGGCTTTATACGTGAGAACCCTAGACCTTATAATTGACCAGCCGATGCATCGGCTAAAAAGACCCCTTACTATACATGGAATTATTCAACATAAACCGTCGTCGTTTCCTGCAGGGCGCGACTGCTTCACTCGCCCTGTCGGCCTTTGGTGCCCAGGGTATGGATATCATTAATCAGGCGAAGACCTACCGGGTTGGGCTGATCGGTACCGGGTGGTACGGGAAAAGCGATTTGTTCCGGCTCATTCAGGTGGCCCCGGTTGAGGTAGTGGCCCTCTGCGATGTCGACAAGAACCTGCTCAACGGCGCGGCCAAGCTGGTGAGCCAGCGGCAGAAGTCAGGTAAGACGCCCAAACTGTACGGCGACTACCGGAAGATGCTGGCCGAAAATGAAATGGACATTGTGCTGATTGGTACACCCGACCACTGGCACGCGCTGAACATGATTGATGCGGTAAAAGCGGGTGCGCACGTGTATGTGCAGAAGCCGATCAGCGTGGATGTCCTGGAAGGTGAAGCCATGGTGGCCGCTGCCCGTAAATACAATAAAGTGGTGCAGGTAGGTACCCAGCGCAAAAGCACCCCGCACCTGATCGACGTCAAAAAAAATGTTGTCGATGCGGGTCTGCTTGGCAAAGTTTCACACGTAGAGATGTGCTGTTATCTGCATATGCGGGCCAATGGGAATCCGGCGGTGCAGCCGGTACCTGAGTTCCTGGATTATGAGATGTGGACGGGCCCGGCCCCGATGCGGCCTTACGACGGGCTGCCGCACATCCGCTGGTGGCGGACCTTCAACGAGTATGGCAACGGTATCATGGGCGATATGTGCGTCCACATGCTCGATACAGTCCGGTGGATGCTGGGCCTCGGCTGGCCCAAACGCATTACCTCAACGGGGGGAATCTACGTGCAGAAGGAAGGCAAATCCAATATTCCGGATACCCAGACAGCCGTGTTCGAATACGATGGGCTCAACGCCGTCTGGCAGCAGCGTTCGTGGGGAACCGCACCAAATCCGGATTATCCGTGGTCGTTTACGCTATACGGCGACAAAGGTACCCTGATCGCCAGTACCATGCGGGCCGATTTTATTCCGGTCGGTAAAGACGGCCCAACTAAAGGCGAGAAGATCCACAAAGACGTAGTGTACGAAAAAGAAAAGTATCCCGAAGATATTACCGAAGAACGCATTGAGTTGAATGCCGCGCCAGCCACCCGCCTGCACATGCTCAACTTCATAGCGGCCATTGAAAACGGCGGCCGCCCTGTAGCGGATATTCAGGAAGGGCACATTTCAACGGCTAGCTGCATTCTGGCCAACATCGCCATGCAGACCGGCCGCCCGGTCGTGTACGATCCGCAGAAACATATTGTTGTCGGCGATAAGGAAGCTACCGCCCTGCTGCAGCGGCCTTACCGAAAGCCCTGGAAGCATCCTTTCCCAAATAACGTGTAACGTACAAGAGCGGTTCGCCGTTGCGACGTTGCGACGGCGAACCGTCGGCTTTGGACCATATCAGGTCTAGCCCAGCAGGGATGCTGGGCTTTTTTGTTGTGGCAGGTACCCTTTATATTTGTGTCCACATTTTGCCCCACGTAATGTAGCTTGCATGTACACCTTATACGCTATTCCCAACTGCGACACCGTCAAAAAGGCCCGCACCTGGCTGGCCGACCATGGCGTTGCCTATCAGTTTCACGATTACAAAAAGCAGGGCATCGACGGGCAGATCATTCGGCACTGGCTCACCCAGAAATCCTGGGAGGAACTGGTGAACCGGTCCGGCATCACCTGGAAGAAGCTGCCCGACGCAGAAAAACCCACCGACACCGAAGGGGCTACGGCGCTCATGCTGGCGAAACCTTCCGTAATCCGCCGGCCGCTGATCGAAGCCAACGGACAGATTGTGGCATTGGGGTTTAAAGCGGAGGAGTATGAAAAAACCTTTGCGCCGTTGCGGTAAAAACACAGTTTATGTCGGGAAGTGATCTGGACCTCTGGCTGAGCATGGGCTATTTCCGCATGCACCAGGACATATTTACCTGCCGTTACCTGGTTGTCAACGACACCATCTGCCCCGTACACTGGCTGCGGATGCTGCTGCCGGTCGTTGCCTTTAAAAGTGAGCAGCGCCGGTTGCTGCGCATCAACGCCGGCTTCTCCGTCGCAGTAAACCCCTTTGTGCTGACCGACGAAGCCGAAACCCTGTTTGCCCGGTACCGAAGCGCGGTCGATTTCGACGCACCCACATCGGTAGAGTTCTGGCTGATGAACGGATCGCGCTACAATGCCTTTGATACCTACGCCGTTGAAGTACGCGACGGTGACCGGCTCATTGCCGTTGGGATCTTCGACGACGGAAACGAAAGCATTGCCGGTATCATGAATTTCTATGATCCGGCCTACCGCCGGTATGGCCTGGGAAAGTATCTGATGCTGCAAAAGATTGAGTACGCCCGGAATCGGCAGAAGCAGTACTATTATCCGGGGTATCTCGTCAGTAACTACCCCAAGTTCGATTACAAGCTGTTCCCCTGCGTGGCCGCTACCGAGGTGTTCGATGACATGACCGGCCTGTGGCTGCCGTTCTCCTGGGAAACCGTAAACGCCCTGGCCGCTGATATGCTGGATGAAGAGCCGTAAGCGGTCGGAACCGGATACCGGTTCCGACCGCTGGTACTTAGTTCACTTTAGTCGATACCACTTCAAAACCTGAAGCCGCTACGGCTTTCTGGATTTCGGGTAGCGATGTTTTCTTCGGGTCGTACTTAACCACGGCCGTGCCCTGCTCGTGCGATACCTTTACGTCGGAGACGCCCTTCACTTTCGAGACACCATCTTTTACCTTGTTCTCGCACACATTGCAGGTCATGCCTTTGATGCTGACATTGGCTACCTTTTCGCCTTTTGCCTGCTCCTGCTGCGTTGGCTGGTTATTCGCAGCCGTGTAAGCAAAGCCGGGAAGGGCCATTAAGGACAATGAAGCTGCGGTCATGGTGCCCAACACGGCGCGTTTGATTGGGTTAGCATGCATATTCATGATGGATTGGGGTTTAGCAGCCGGCACGTGCCGGCTGTTGTTACTATACACTAAGTTAGAAAAGCTTACTGAATAATGTTGATGTGGCAGTGACTGATTCTTGACTTTTAATGATAGTAGGATACAAATCAGGTAGTATATTAAATTGGTATCATCTGATCGAGGTAGGAGCCAATCAAGAGTAAATTGAAGATTTTTCAGAGTAACATATAGGGTGTTCAGAAATATTCATGTCTTACAAAGTGTAGAGTCACTTCCAAGCACTTCTTACCCTTTCATGTTCATCCTATGCTTTACTCTCTATTAACCCGCACGGCCTGGTTGCTGTTGTGGCTAGTGGTTGTCCAACTTCCGGCATTCGCTCAGCAACACAACTACGCCGAACTTCTTCAAAAATCCATTTACTTCTACGACGCTCAGCGCTCCGGTACCATGCCGGCCTACGGCTACGCGCCCGGCCAGAACCGCGTCCGCTGGATGGCCGACCAGCACACCTACGACGGCTATGACCTGGTCATCCCCTCCGGCGGATACATCAACGGCCACGGCCAGACCATTACCGATGCCAACAAGATAGGCGCTTTGCAGGGCGGCTTCCGCGATGCCGGTGACCACCCAAAATGGAGCCAGTCCATCACCTTCGCCGTCAACGGCCTGGCGTGGTCGGGCATCGAGTACCGGAACGCGATGCTGAGCTCCGGCCAGATGCCGTACCTGCTGGCCAACGTCAAATGGGGCACCGATTACCTGCTGCGCTGCTTTCTGGCTACCAATCCCGATGATCCGGCTACCTACAAGATTGTCCTGATGGTTAGCGATTACCGGGGGGAGCAGACCGTGGCCACCTCCTCGGAGTTGCAGGTTCACCGGAACCCGCAGCGGCCGCACTTCTACGCCGACAAGGATGCGCCGATGACCCCAACCGTGGCCAATGTAGCGTCGTCGCTGGCGCTGGCCTCGGTGCTGTTCCGGCAGAACGGCGATGCGGCCTACGCCGATAAGCTCGTTGCCGCAGCCCAGCGACTGCATAATTTTACTAAAACCTATTGGGGCTATAGCCACTACAAACGGGCCAACGGAACGGTAGTGCGTAAAACCAGTGCGCTGGCCGATAGTTACTTCGCCAGTGTCGCGCCCGGTTTTTCGGCTAATAACCTGCCCAAGACCATTACCTTGGCCAACGCCAAACAGGCGGCTGGGGCCGATTTTCTGGCCGACCCGACCTGGACCAGCAGCCGAATCTTTCAGCACAGCCCCCAATCGCCCAACGGCGACCCTGGCAATTACGATTACGAAAGCTCTCGCTCCATTGCCGGGCTCATCCGCAACTTCTCGGATAACCTGTGTTACACAGCCATCTGGCTTCACAAGGCCGAGGCCGAACGCAACGGGAACACGGCGCTGGCAACTGATTACCTGAACGAAGCGAAACAATACGGTGATGTAATGGCGACCGACCTCAGCTCCACCGGTTCCTACTGGCATCCGACCCGCACCGATGGTTCAGGCGCAACGGGAGGAGCTGCTCTGCCGTTTGGATTCCACCAGGTGTTTGACTACCGCATTCCGGTCGCCTTGTGGCTGACCCGATTGGTGCCCACGGAACCCAAATATCGCCAGTGGCTGGAGCAGAGCCTAGATAACCAGGTCAATGCTGAACGCACACCGGGCGGAATGTCCCTGCTGGCCGGCGATAAGAACTGGGGACCTATTGAACAGCTCAGCCCGGCCATGTTCATTCATTTTGCCTATGGCGATGAGGTAAAAGACCCGGTTAAAAAGAACCGGTATATCGGGTATGCGCTGAGCCAGGTGCAGTACTTTCTGGGGGCAAATCCCGAAAACCGCTGTTACGTCATCGGATACCGTCCGCCGGGGGTGATTTCTACCAACATCGGCCTGCACGCCAACGCCCTGAGCGGGGTGAATGGCTTTGACGATTATACGTCCGGACGCTTTGGTCACCCGACCGGGCAGCCAAACAATACCTGTAGCGGAGTGACCGACCCGCGCAACGGGGCCGGCGAAAACCGCAATATGCTGTACGGTGGCGTTATCGGCGGTCCATCGACCGGGCGGGGAGCCGACGCACCGGCCGACCGCTACGCCAATACAGATGGGTCGCCCATCACGACAGTATCGACCCGTGCCCCACGCTCCGAAGTGGCCACGTTCTACCAGCCGTACTGGACGGGTGCTATGGCCCGCATGAAGCAGGCGCTGGGCGGTTCGGGTGGTGAGGTACTCCCTGCCGACTTTGCCAAAGAAGCCTTGCCCGACGGCGAAGACATCCCACACCCGGTGCCCAGTAACTCCAAGTGGATGCGCGAAGAGTTTTTCAGCGAAGCCCGGGTCGATGCGGCTCCGACGGCTACGACTACCACCGTTCGGGTGCGGGTCAATAACCGCAGCCGCTGGCCGCAGCGGATTATTGCCGGCGCGTCGTTCCGGTATTATTTTACGCTGGAGCCGGGCGTTAATGTGACGAAAATCGACCTGCTGAACCCCTACAGCAACATAACAGGTACCTGCCCGGCCGATGCCGACGGAGCCACGCTGAACCCAAATACCGAGGGGATGATTACCAAAGATGCGCCTTCGCAGGGCGGGACCGGCAGCGACATTGTGGTAGTCTCGACTGACGGTGCCGGCAACCGGCTGTGTTACGTGGAGGTGTATTTCCGCAAACCCAGTCTGACTACCTACAACTACCTGTTCGACAACCCGCTGAATACGTCGGTTACCAACGAGCCATTTGCCTGGCGGGTAACCAAAAATCCGCTGGCGGCTGCGCAGGCTATGCTCAACGGCCCGCTGTACAATCCGACGCCGGGCACGACTATTCCGGCGGAGGGCCGCACCGATTTTGAGGTAATTGCCCCCTGGGGAGTGTACCGCTCCAAGAACATTGGCTTTGCGGGTACGTATACCATGCGGCAGGCAGTACTGCGGCTCACCTACTCGGGCACCAACAATACAGCCAACGACTTCTCGTATGCGAACCTGCCCGGTACCTCGGCTACCCCGTCCTGCGCCATGAACATCCCGATGTACAATGAGGGACAACTCTTGTCGGGCGATGAGCCTACCGCACCGGGTCAGATGCCGGGCGCTCCGCCGACCCTGGCAACTCCCGCACACGATTACAAAAAAGCCGTGCAGCGGGCGTTGTATTACTTCGAGACGCAGCGCTCCGGACAGGTAGCGGCCGGTATAACCCTGCCGAACGGCACCACGCTGCCGAACCGGGTCGGCTGGCGCGGTAATGCCCACCACGTGGCCAGCAGCCAGGGGGGAGACATTTTTCCGTCCATCAATTTGGTTGGGGGACTGTACAATGCCGGGGATGATTACCTGAAGTCGTCGCATACCATGGCCGCTGCCGCATCGGTGCTGGCCTGGAGCGCGGTGGAGTTCCCGCAGGCGTACAACCAGGGCCAGAAAACGCACCTGCTGGGTACGCTCAAATACATCAGCGACTACTTCCTGCAGAGTCTGACGTTTGGCGATGCCGCTGATGTAAATACGTATAAGATTTACCTGATGGTAACCGACCGCAAAGCCGCCACCACGCTGCCCAACAATTATCTGGCCCGCCATCAGAAGTGGGCGGCCGCCGAAGTGATGCACGAATTCCCCGGCAATGACCCGGAGAAGCCCGTCCGGCGGTATTTCTACGCCGATAAGGATGCCCCATCGGTCAGCACCGTGTCGGCGATGGCGGCAGCGCTGGCGGCCGGCTCAAAAGTGTTCCGGGACAACGGCGACGCAGCCTACGCCGACCAGTTGCTGACGGCCGCCCGCCGGATGTACAACTTCGTGTTCCATTTCACCCATGGCGGGGGCAAACTGCTGAATTACACGGGTCAGAACTTTTCGACCCGCACCATTGGTTCGCTGGCGGGTTATACCACGAATGGCTTTAACCTGAACGGGGTGATGAAAGATGAGTCCGGCACCCTGGTCCGGCATGACCCATACCTGTACCCGGCCAGCACGACTATTTTTACGCAAGTGGGTGCCCGGCCGGCGGGAATTACTGGTGCCAACGGTATTCTGGCTACTGGTAGTAGCCCCAGTGTCTCGCGTATGAACTTCAACGGTACGCAGCCCGTCGGAACTGGTGCCGACTACGACGCGCCCGTGCCGGATTACCACGAGATGCCGGATAATTACCTTACAGACGTTAGCCTGGTCAGCCGCAACCTGCACGATGATTTATGCTGGGCCGCCCTGTGGCTGCACCAGGCAGAGACCGACCCCACAGCCGCTGCCGGCCGGCTTAACGAAGCTATTACCTACTATGCCGTGTTTAGGAACGATATTGCGGCACGGGGTAACGATCAGGGCAACTCGTTTGGCTTTCACTGGTACCGGGTGCCATCGGCTATTCTGCTGCACAAGCTGAATGCCCCACTGCCGGCTAATATATCCGAAGCGTACCGTAGCCGGATTGAAATGTATACGGGTGCCGACGCGGTTAGTCCGGCTGCAAGTTCGCTGCTGGCCAACGCAGCCGCCAACGGTGGATTTATTAACACCACCAACAACCGGATGCAGCGTCCCGGTGGCTCGTCGGCCCCGAATATGTTTGCCAGCCTGAGCCTCTTTGCCTACGCCCACGCCATGAGCAGCGAAAACCCGGCCCCGACCGGTGCGCGGCAGGCGTTGCAGAGCAAGTTTATCGAAGTGGCCACGACCAACATGAATGCCATGCTGGGTACCAACGCCAACCGCCGGAGCTACATGATTGGCTACGACAGCGGTACCATTCCGGGGCTGGTCGGCGTAAGCGGTTTGCAAAACAATCACCACCGCACCGCCTTAGGGTACTTTGCCGGCATTGGTCACCGGACGACAGGCACCAACTCCCTGTACCGCACCACGGCCCGGCACACGCAGTACGGTGGTATCGTGAGCGGTCCGCAGGCCACTTACAACGGCAACTACTCGCGGGAAACGGTACTGTCGACGCCCTCGACCTCCTGGGCGTTCGAGAGCAACGAGACCTCGCCGGTGACCAACGCCTTTGCGCTGTTCGGCCTCGGCTACCTGACCCGCGACGGCTCCGGAACCGTGTCGGCCGACTTCCCAACTCCGGCGGAGAAGGACGATGAGGTGTTTGTAGAAGCGGGCATTGTCAGCCAGTCGGCGAGCAGCGTGCGCATCCGGGCTACGCTCAATAACCGCTCGCTGTGGCCGGCCCGTGCGTACGACAACCTGCGCTTCCGCTACTATTTTACGCTGGAAGACGGGGCTTCGGTGACCGGGCAGCAAATTATGGCGCACGATGCTACCAACGCACCCACCATTTCGGCCCCGGTACAGGTATCCGGCAATCAGTATTACGTGGAAGTGGCCTTTACCGATAAGATTTATCCGGGTGGAGAGGATCTGGTCAGCGGCCGCCCGACTACATTTACCCCGGCCGGTACCCTGCCCAACAACCCTATGCACTACCGACGGACGGTGGAGTTCCAACTGAATGTCAACAGCGCCTTTGCCAGCGCCGACGACTGGTCGTTTGCCGGTTTGCGGACGGTACCGTCGCTGATCAAGACTAAGCAGATTCCTGTATACGATGGCGGCACTAAGCTGTTCGGGAATGAGCCCGGCAGCTTCGACCTGGAGCTTTGGGCGGATACCGACAACAACGGTACCATTGGCGGAAGCGATGTGCGGCTGAACGGCGGCAATACCCTGGACTTCGGCACGACGGTACTGAACAGTCCGGTTACCCGCCAGCTTATTGCCCGCAATATGACGTTAACCGCCATTACGATTAATCCGGCCTGGTTACTCCCGTATGGCATTAGCCGGAACGGTACATCGGCGCTCACGGTCCCCGCCAGTAACGGCACGGTAACGTTGCAACTTCAGCTGGATGCCGACCGGCCGGGTGGGTTTGGCGGAAACGCCACCTTTACCAGCAATGCGGCCAATCCGCTGGAGAATCCCTTCCGGTTCTCGGTAACGGGTACCGTCAACTGCCCCACCGAGCTGAATGTCTCCCTTACGGCGGAACCCGCTCAGGTGTATTTTGGCCAATCGGCCACGCTGACGGCGGCTATGTCGGGTGGACAGGCTCCGTACACCTTCGAGTGGAACACGGGCGCGACCGGAGCAACACTGACGACGGCTGCGCTGACACAAACCCGTTCGTTTACCGTAACGGGGTATGATGCCGTCGGCTGTTCGTCGTCGGCTGAGGTCAATGTGACGGTGGTTCCGCCGGGCATTACCTTCGAGCCCATTGCGGACCGGACATACGGCGATGCTCCCGTCAGCCTGTCGGCCACGGCTACGTCGGGACTGCCGGTGAGTTTCTCGGTGGTATCCGGACCGGCTACGATAGCGGGTAATACGCTTACTATCACAGGAGCAGGCGAGGTAGTAGTAGAGGCTAATCAGGCTGGTGACAGCTATTACCCGCCCGCGACGCCGGCTACGCGGCAGTTTACGGTAGCGAAAGCCGGCCAGACGATTACGTTCACGCAACTGGCCGATGTGGTATACCAGAGCAGTCCATTGCTAACCTTCGCGCTGACCGCTACGGCGACATCGGGCCTGCCCATCAGTTACCAGGTGGTATCCGGGCCGGCCACGGTGTTGAGTGATTTGCTGACCATTACCGGTATTGGGCCTGTCACGCTGCAGGCCTCACAGGTGGGTAATCAGAACTACCTGGCAGCCGCTGATGTGACGCAAACGTTTGCGGTTACAACGGCTGAAAAGGACAAAGGGGTGAAGCCGGTTCTGGAGTGCGTGGTCAACAACGGCAATGGTCAGTGGACGGCCCGCTTCGGCTACAAAAACGACATGGATATGCCGGTGTATATTCCCGTTGGCACCACCAACTATATGACACCCGCAACCGCCATCGGGCAGCCGGTGAGTTTCCAGCCCGGCCGAATCCAGAACGTCTTTACCGTCAGCTTCCCGGCCAATGGTCAGGTGAGCTGGTCGCTGGCCGGCCCGGATGGTAAGCTGCGTACGGCGACGGCTACCAACAAGTCGGAAGGCTGCAGCAGTGGCACCCGGGTAGCGGCCGGCACGCAGCCGTCGGTAGAAGGCCGAACCCTTGGTATGCAGGTATCGCCCAACCCCACCAGCGACGTGCTGCACGTAACGGTAAGGGGCTTCGGCAATGCACAGTCGGTCACGCTGAAGCTCAATGACCCGACCGGACGGGTACAGGGCGAATGGCCGCTGACGCTCACCAACGGCCAAGGCAAAACCACGCTGGATATTCGCCATATGAGCGCCGGTCTGTATATCCTCTCCGCTGAAAGTGGCAACGAGCGGGTGACCGAGCGGGTGATTCGGATTGACAATTAAGGGTGGTTGGCGGAGTTAGGTAATATCCGGCTGTCTGGAGGAACCTCCCTGGACAGCCGGATATTTAACTTTTAAATTGAGAGGGTTCAATCATGAAAAGCTTTTATTTAACGCTATTCCTGTTTCTGCAGGCGTATAGGCTTTTGGGGCAGAAGGCGGATTGCCAGTTCGTTCATTTGTTTGCTCACGGGCCACAAAAAGCAGCTATTGACGAGTATGTAGATTACGCCAAACGGACAACAAATTTTCCGGTCTGGGGAGAGAACGGACCCATGGGTGTCTATCTGATAAGGCAATTCACTAATAAGGAGAAAAAACCTGGCTTATTGAAACATCCCTGGATGTGGGTATACGTCCGAAAAAGGTACCATGGATTGGTTCGAATTTAAAGTAACCATAACGGGAAATCCATATTGTCGGACCCTAATAACATTCAAAAAAGACGGTACTTATACGTTCAGACCAGATGCTTAGCTTGGCGTTAGCCATTGCGAAGAAGCGCAGCTCGTCTGGCGGCCCGGCGGGGCGGATTGGACCGTGAGACGGGCGAGGTCTGCCGGTCCGTCACTATGGCCTGTTATCCGTACTTTCTTTAGGAGACGCTGATTAATAGGGCTATTCAGGCAATGTGGTGGGGAATAGTACTCGCGTCACAGACCGCACCGGCGGACCGGCGATGCTCGCCCGTCTCTCGATTCAATCGCGGACGAACAGGGTCAGAAAATAGTTCGGCCAAAAATGGGTGTAGGTGTTTGCGCACGTTCGAAAGTTTGGTCAATATTGGGGTAAGATCCGTTCAACATACCCTGTTTATTCATGAAGTTCATAAAAGCGCTACCCGCCTTACTTCTGATAGCCGCTACGCTACCGGCCTTTCTGATCCTTAAGCGCCCGGAAAGTAAAACGCGGGTAACGGCGCCCGGCAAACCAAACGTGATTTTGTTTCTGGTGGATGATCTGGGGTGGACAGACCTGGGTGCCTACGGCAGTGATTTATATCAAACCCCCAATGTGGATGCGTTGGCCAAAGACGGCATTCGGTTTACGGATGCTTATTCGGCCTGTACCGTGTGTTCGCCTACGCGGGCCAGCCTGATGACGGGCAAATATCCGGCCCGGCTTCACTGTACCGACTGGATTGCCGGACACAAAAAGCCCTACGCCAAACTACAGGTTCCCGACTGGACGATGTACCTGGCCGACGGTGAATACACCCTGGCCGAAGCCCTGAAAGATAACGGTTATGCGACCGCCCATATCGGCAAATGGCATCTTGGGGAAGCGGAAAAGAACTGGCCCGAACGGCACGGGTTCGACCTCAACATAGCGGGCTGGGGAGCGGGTTCCCCCGTAGCGAGCGGGGGAACGGGATACTTCAGCCCATACGCTAATCCGCGGCTTACCGATGGACCTCCCGGTGAATACCTGACCGAACGCCTGGCCGACGAAGTGGCTCAGTTCATCAGGACGAACAAAGACAAACCGTTTTTTCTGAACTACTGGCTCTATCAGGTCCATACACCCCTGCAGGCACAAAAGGAGAAAGTCGAGAAATACAAGGCGTTGGTGAAAGCCGGCAACCATCATATCAACCCGACCTATGCTGCCATGGTTGAGCATATGGACGAAGCGTTGGGCAAGGTGGTTCGTACGTTGCGCGAAACCGGACAGTACGAGAATACAATTCTCATTTTTTACTCCGACAACGGCGGGTTGCGGGGTAATTACGAAAATGGGCGAAGAACTGTTACCGACAACTTTCCACTGAGGTCAGGGAAGGGCGACGTGTTTGAGGGTGGCGTTCGGGTGCCGCTCATTATCAGCTGGCCCGCCAAAATAAAGGCGGGGGGCGAGAGCAACGTACCGGCTATATCACCCGATATATACCCGACGATTCTGAGCCTGACAGGCGGAAATATCAAGTCGGCCCGACAACCGGAACTTGACGGAATTGACCTCAGCGGTCTGTTACTGTCGAACCGGACGCCTAACCGGAAGGCCATTTTCTGGCATTACCCGCACTACCATCTGGAAGGAGCCAAACCCTACAGTGCGGTGCGGGTGGGTGACTGGAAGCTGGTCGAGGTGTTTGAGCAGGACTCGCTTCAGCTCTTCAATCTGAAACAGGACATTGGCGAAAAGCGGAATCTGGCAGCCACAAATCCGGCCAAAACAAAGGAGTTGCACAACGCCCTGATCGCCTGGCGTAAACAGGTTAGCGCCCAGATGCCGGTCAGGAACCCAAATTATGATCCGGCCAGAGAAGAGACCTGGGGCGTTGCTAAAAAGGCCGTTGGCGTCGAGTCGGACAAAAACGAATGAGTCTGCCGCAGCCTCTATGCATCTTAGATAATCTACTAATTTCCGAACCAATTGCCTGTGTAGCCCCGTAAGCTGCACGATTTGCCCCCCTGTTCCAGGAATCAGTCAGGTACTTTTGGCATGTTATCTATGTCAAAAGCAATACCTAACTATTCCTGGAACTATGAGAAAGCTGTACCTGGGTCTGTTTGTTTTGTGGGCAGGCACCACCCCTTATTCCCTTTCTGCAACGGTAACACCTGCCTCTACTCCCTGTATGGACAATGGGAAGTATCTGTACTGGACCGGAGAGGTAAACAGCGATTTTTTTAATGAAAACAACTGGCGGGAGGCTACCCAGATGCCCTCGTCACCGACACCATCCGGTGCTGCAACAACCGGAAAGCCGGAACAGAAAGCCAAGCCGTATTGCCTGCCCGGCGCGAACAAACTGTCTTACCAGATTTGCCTCGGCCAGCCCAATCCAGCGCAGGATGTCCACCCCCAGTCCGGCACGCTTGATCCGGGTATGCCCATCCCATACAATCTGTACATTGAGGGGGCCACGGTCGAAATCAATGGCGATGTCTTGTTTGGATGCGCACAGATTGGCATTACCGCCGAGGGGAGTACCCTCCGTTTTCAAAACCACCTGACCAACGGAGTTCTTTCGCTCGACGACGAAACCGATGCCTACTTTTCGATAAACGATGGCCTGGGGGCCGAAGCAGTGGTTAATCTGCTCGACGCCAAATCATGGGTCCGCTTTCAGGCTACCACACCTGATCAGTTGGTAGTGCAGCGCTTGGGGGTCATCTGGGTTAACGACACCGCTAGTGTACACAAGCAGAACATTCGCATTAATCAGTACTACCAGCAGGGGGCCATCGTTCGCGCCATTTCTCCCGATTATCACCCCCTGGCGATATTCAGTGGTGCCAACCTGACGGGCCGAAGTGCCGGATTGACCGAGCGTACAATCTATGCGGGTACTACCATCCCCAATGCGCTGGATAACGCTACCCGGTCGTTTCGGCTGAAACGGGGCTATATGGTTACGCTGGCGGTCGAAGAAAACGGGACCAGCAAGAGTAAGGTATACATTGCCTCCGAGAAAGACCTTGTTGTAAACCTCCTGCCTGCTGCCCTACAGGGCAATGTAAGTTTTATCCGCGTGCTGCCCTGGAACTGGGTTACCAAAAAAGGTACCGGCGGCTATATCGAAGGGCTGGATGCGGGCTGGTTTTACAGTTGGTCGGCGACCAATACATCGAAAGAAAACAACGAGTACGCACCCATGACCTGGGGTGCTGGTGCTACCTCGGATGCCAGCCTGAACGATATTATTGCCAAATACCAGGTAAACCACCTGCTGGGTTTCAATGAGTCGGACAACTGCAGCGACCAGTCGGGGCAATTCAACAATCTGTGTGATCCGGCCGTGGCGGTGGCTTATTATGAAAATATCATGCGCACCGGCATGCGGTTGGGAACACCCGCACCCCGTGAGAATGGCCCTTCTACCTGGCTCAGAGAATTTAACAAGATTGCCAAAGCGAAAGACGTACGTTTCGACTTTGTTGCCGTGCACTGGTACGACTGGGGCAGCTCCCCGCAAAACTCGCCCTTTGCGAATCCTCAGGATGTGTTTAACCGCTTCAAGGCGTACCTCCAGCGCGTACACGACGAGTATCAGCTACCCATCTGGATTACTGAGTTCAATGCTAATCCTAATCGGGATAACTCCGTACAGGCGGCTTTTCTGGAGTTGGCGCTTCCCTACCTCGAACAACTCGATTATGTGGAGCGCTACGCCTATTTCCAGCCCAATCCGCAGTACGGGAGTACCAACGTAGCCCCTGCATACTACTTCGATGATAATGGAAACCTGACCAATATTGGCTCCATTTACCTCGGTCATGCCTCAACCCCTTCTATCCCCGAGCCTACCTACATTAACTCCAGTAACCTGACGGGTATGGATGCCCCCTGGGTAGAACAACCCGCCCGCTTACGCTCCTTTGAAGCGGAATGTGCGCAGTATCCGGGCAGTCAGTGGGACATAAAGTCCAATACCGAAGCGTCCAATCAACTGGTTATTCAGGGTAATTCCGGCAAGGCCGGCGTGTCGGCCATCGCAAAGCAGGTGCATTTTGAGTTTGATCTGGCTGGTCCGGAGTCGTACCGTCTGTGGATACGGGCCCGTGCAGCCGCCAACGGTAGCATAAAAGTTAAAATGGACGGTGGCGAGTTTGCCACCATTGGCGGCCTGTCGGGGGCCGGTTTCTTCTGGTACAAAATTCCCCGTTTCTACGACCTGAAAGCCGGCAAACACCGCCTGACACTGGAATTCCCGAACGCCAATCTGGAACTGGATCAGGTCGTGTTCACCACGAGCAGCGCAGCGGTCAAACTGACACCTCAGCCCGCTTTGTCGTGCATACCCGGTGAGCAGCCCTGGGGACCGGTCCAGACGAACGTCACTTATTTTAAAGAAGCCGAAGCCGGCAGTCCATTAGGCGCAAACTGGGCCATAAAATCAGCGCCAAAGGCTATAAACGGGCAGTTTATTCAGTCGGTCGATGGCCTATCGGCCCTCGCTGCGGCCCCTGATGCTGCCGGTCAGGCTGTTTACGAAATTACTGTAGCCGAAACCGATCATTACGACATCTGGGGGAAAATCCAGTCGAAGGGTGGTGCCGGCGACACCTACTGGATCAGGGTGGATAACGAGCCGTTCCGGCCCTGGGCCAACCTGGGTAATGATCTGTTTGACTGGTACTGGAAAAAATTCCATTACAGCCAGGGTGGCGAAGATCGCAGCTTTACCTATTTCCTCACGGCGGGTACGCACTACATTACGGTAGCGTATGCCAATCCCGGCGCCAAACTGGACCGACTGGCCGTGAGCAGCGTGGGGCGCAACCCCGCCGACGAAGATCCGAATGTGATCAAATCGGTGTTTGTCTCTGATTATGAAGCCGAAAACGCCGAGTTGCTGGGCACGGTTGCGGTGGTAGATTGTGATAAATCGTCGAACCAAAAGCAGGTTAACCTGGGTAGGGCGTTTGCCAATGGGGTGCGGTTCAATGAAGTGGTGACCGACGCCACCGGCACCTACGAGCTGTCGATTCATTACATGAGCAAAGTGAGCCGGAGTTTCCGGTTGCTGGTCAACGGCGTGAGTCAGGGGCAGAAGACCGTAAATCCTTCTGGTAACTGGTGTTTTGAAGGTGGGGCACCAGCCATTTATAAGGTGAATATTCAACTCAATGATGGAGTAAATACCATCGAGCTGCGCACGGTGGGCAGTGGAATACTACCCGAAGCGCCTTTTATGGATAAAATCAACCTGGCTAAAATTCCTTCGGGCGCACGGGCCATGGTGCCCGGTATGGCTGAGGGGAATAGCGAGGCCAATGCGCTGGAGGTGTATCCCAACCCGGCAGCGACCCATGAATCCATTATGATCAAAATCCCAGCATCGGACCGCATCATGCGGTTGAACATCCTGGATCTGACCGGTAAAATCCACTACTCTGAGACACAGGAGCCTACGGCGGGGAAAACGATCAGCCTTAGCCCGGCCTTACCCTCCGGACTCTATCTGATTCAACTCCAGAACGGCACCCGGCAACAGACCCGCAAGCTGCTGGTACGGTAGGAAATAAGTTAGCAGTAAAATTGAGGAGCAACAACCAAAGAAAACAGAACAAAGATTTGCGGGTTACCTTTTCAGTTAAGCACGCTTTCTCATCCATTCACGGGCAGCTTTATGGCTTCAGGTACGTATCAACCCATTGCCAACTACGGCATTATCGGCAACTTACACACGGTCGCTCTGGTATCCATGACCGGTTCCGTCGACTTTATGTGCTTTACCCGGTTCGACTCGCCGAGTCTTTTTGCGTCCCTGCTGGATGCCCAAAAAGGCGGTACGTTTGCCATTAGCCCCCAGTTGGACGATGTGGATACGAAACAGTTGTATCTACCGGATACGACCGTGCTGCTAACCCGGTTTCTGTCGGAGGACGGAGTCGCCGAACTGACCGATTTCATGCCCATCAAAACTGTGGAGCAGAATTGCGTGCTCGTGCGGGATGTAGTGGTTACGCGGGGTAGTGTTCCGTTTCGGATGCGCTGTCAGCCCCGGTTTGATTACGCCAGGGCTGACCATCGGGTAGAAGGCACCGAGTACGAGGTTACCTTCACCAGTCTGGCGAACCCGTTATCATCTTTCCGGCTGATCAGCAACGTGCCGCTGGTGATCGGCGGACAGGATGTGTATGCTGAGTTTACCTTGTCCGAAAAAGAACACGCGCAATTCATCATTGAATCCTCATCGGTAGACGAGAAGCGGCTGGCCGCGGATGCTCTGATCCATTACACAACAACGGGCTTTGATGATACGGTAAATTACTGGAAAGATTGGGTGGGTAAGTCGCAGTATAAGGGCCGGTGGCGCGAAATGGTGAATCGGTCGGCCATGACCCTTAAGCTCCTGACTTCTTACCAGTTCGGTTCTATGGTGGCTGCGCCAACGTTCGGGTTGCCGTCGGTGATTGGGGGCAGTCGGAACTGGGATTACCGCTACACCTGGATACGCGACGCGGCCTTTGTGATGTACGCCTTCATGCGGCTGGGCTATCAGGATGAAGCCTCCGCCTTCATGCACTGGATTGAGCGGGAACTCGATACGATTGAGCAGGCAGGGGAAACGTTACAGTTGATGTACACCCTGGACGGCCACCGCGAACTCCCCGAGCAGGAACTGGACTACCTGGAGGGCTATCGACAATCGGCACCCGTCCGCATTGGTAACGCGGCCTACGCGCAGTTCCAGCTAGATATCTACGGCGAGCTGATGGATTCTATTTACCTGCACGATAAGTACCACGGAGCCATCACGTATGCGTTCTGGCAGAAGATGGAGCCACAGATTGAATACGTATGCGCCAATTGGCAGCGGGCTGATCACGGCATCTGGGAGGTTCGGGGTGAAGAAAATGAATTTCTGCAGTCGCGTCTGATGTGCTGGGTAGCCCTGGACCGGGCCATCAAAGTGGTGGAGCACCGGTCCTTTCCGTCACCCGTTGAGCGCTGGCGTGAGGTACGGGACGAGATTTTCAGGGACATCTACAACAACTTCTGGAACGAAGAAAAGCAGGCGTTTGTGCAGGTTAAAGGCTCGAACACTCTGGATGCGGCCGTGCTGCTGATGCCGCTCATCCGGTTCATCCACCCCCATGAGCTGCGCTGGCTGTCCACGTTGGAAGCCATCGAGCGGGAGCTCGTTTCCGACTCCCTGGTGTACCGGTACCGGCTCGATGCGGGTGCCGAGGACGGCCTGGAGGGGGAGGAGGGGACCTTTACGATGTGCAGCTTCTGGTATGTTGAATGCCTGTCCCGCGCAGGCCAGCTTGAAAAAGCCCGGCTCCTGTTCGAGAAAATGCTCGGTTACGCCAATCACCTCGGTTTGTTTGCCGAACAACTGGGCCGTCGGGGTGAGCAGTTGGGTAATTTTCCGCAGGCCTTTACCCACTTGGGCCTGATCAGTGCCGCGTATGACCTGAACCGCCGGTTGGACAACTTTCAAACCTATTGACGTTAAATGAACAGGCCTGAACGGGGTAATAGTGGCAGGCTGGTCCAACCGATGCGTACCCGCCCCATCAACCCAGCCGCTGTCACGCGCTTAGCTTGACAGACGTCATGGTCAGCGAACCGGCTACCGTCTTGTCGTTAAAGAAGGAAGCCGTATCCTGGCTGCCCTGTACCCCCAGGGTATAGTAGTTGTACTTCATGGTAAGCTGAATCAGCAGAAACTGCATGGTTTCCAGCGTTCGGCTCACCGACAGATCACCGGCCACAATCGGATTAAAACCGGCCGTTTTCACTAGTTCCGATACGGTCTGCAGGGCCTCTTCATCATTACCCGCCACAAACGCATCCACCTGCTTGCCGTCAATCACCGGCGTGGCAAAATCAGCCGCAAACGTGGTGTTAAAGGCTTTGATAACTTTTGAGTGGGGCAGCCGCTTTTGCAGTTCTTCGGCGGCACTGGTGTCGGGTGCGGTGACTAAACCACTGTAGCTTTCGTTGACCGGATTAGCGATGCTGACGACAATCTTTTGGCTGGCTATCTCCTGAATGGTTTCGGCAATCTCTTGCTCAGCCTGGTAGGGCGTGGCTAGAATGATGATGTCGGCCTCCCAACTGGCATTGCGCGAACAGACAATGGCTTCGACATCGGCCGAGGGTGTATCTGTTTTGATGGTCTGTGCCAGTTCCTGCACGGTAGGAAAGTCGTTGGCACAAAGCAGCAGGCGATATGAGCCGTTGGCCAAACTTTTGGCGATGGCGGAGCCCATGTTGCCGGTGGCTCCTATAATGGCGATGGTCGATTTCATGTGCATTATCGTTTGATTTTGATAATGCAAAGTTACCCCTCGGCCAGCCCCTGCGCCTTGATAAATGATAGAAAATGCCCTTGACAAATGTCAAGAGAACTTGTGCTCCATTGGCCTGGAGACTTATTTTGAGCAGATTTGAGGGTAATCTTGAACGATCCAACGCTACCTGTCATTACCCCATATCCAGGCACCAATAACGCCAAAAGCCAGAGCAGGCTCTGGCTTTTGGCGTTATGCTGGATCGATTACTTGGTTGCTTCAGGGGCCGTTGCGGCTTCGATGGCTGCGGCTTCAATGGCCGCTGCATTTTTCTCCCCGTATTCGTCCCGTTGCCGCTCGAAGTGAGCAAAAATCTCTGTCACCGCGTCTACATTCTCGGCTATTTTGCTGTGCATATCACCCAGGTTGGTCTCCAGGTACTTATCGTTCAGCCCATTCATATTATCGACCTCGATCTGGCCTATTTTTGCCATCAGGGCCGTTTGACTATTCTGAAGGTCCTCCAGTTCACGAACAATCTTGTTCATTAACTCAAATTTCTTTGCCTTATCCATATCTGTTTTCTCATTGTTGAGTCCGAAGGAATAACACGCTGGCAGTCGAATGGTTTTTTGCCCATAAATAACCAACTTACCTGGCAACTCCGACCAGCACTATGAACGCAGAGAAAGTACGCCTGCAACAAATCAAAAAAGGCCTGCTCCATTGGCGCAAATTCGGACCGTACCTCACCGACCGGCAATGGGGAACGGTCCGGGAAGATTACAGTCCTGATGGAAATGCCTGGGAGTATCTATCGCACGACATGGCCCGCAGCAAAGCCTACCGATGGGGAGAAGAAGGCATTGCCGGCATCAGCGATGACAGACAGTTACTCTGTTTTGCCCTCGGGCTATGGAACGGCAACGATCCCATTCTCAAGGAGCGCTATTTTGGCTTGACCGGTCCGGAGGGCAATCACGGCGAGGACGTGAAGGAGTACTACTACTACCTGGACAGTACGCCTACGCACTCCTACATGAAAATGCTCTATAAATACCCGCAGGCGGCCTATCCGTATGGCTGGCTGGTGGAAGAGAACCGCCGTCGGGGGAAAGACCAACCCGAATTTGAGCTAATTGACACGGGTATTCTGGATGAAGATCGCTATTTTGATGTGTTCACCGAGTACGCCAAAGCGAGCGAAGAAGATATTTTAATCAGGATTACCGTGCATAACCGTGGGCCCGAGCCCGCTCTGCTGCACGTGTTGCCTCAGCTCTGGTTTCGCAATACCTGGTCATGGGGCTACGATGCCTACCGGCCGGAACTCTCCGCGGATGCTTCGGAGACCATTATAAACATCAATCATCGGGATCTGGGCAATTTTACGCTTTACGCCGACGGGCATCCTGATTTTCTCTTCTGCGAAAATGAGACGAATGCTGCCCGCTTATACGGAACTGGCGGTCCGCAGGCCTACTACAAAGATGGCATAAATGAGTATCTCGTAAACGGAAACAGGCAAGCCGTAAATCCCCTGCAGCAAGGTACCAAAGCCACCGTCCACTATAACTTTAGGGTAGCTGCCGGCGCATCCATTACCCTTCGACTCCGTTTAGGGAAAGGACAAATCGAGCAGCCGTTTGCCGATTTTGACAGCCTGCTGGCTAAGCGCAAAGCCGAAGCTGATACGTTTTACGCCGATTTGCAGGCAAGCCTGGCCGGGGAAGATGCCCGCCGGGTACAGCGACAAGCGTTGGCGGGTATGCTCTGGAGTAAACAATACTATTATTTTGATGTACGCCAGTGGCTGGACGGTGATCCGGGGCAACCACCTCCCCCCGAAAGCCGCAAAGCGGGCCGCAATAATGCCTGGTTCCACCTCAACAATTCCGAAGTTATTTCCATGCCCGACAAGTGGGAGTACCCTTGGTATGCGGCCTGGGATCTGGCGTTTCACTGCGTGCCGCTGGCTCTGGTGGACCCCGAATTTGCCAAATACCAATTGCTCCTGCTCACCCAGGAATGGTACATGCACCCCAACGGCCAACTCCCGGCCTACGAATGGCACTTTAGCGACGTAAACCCTCCGGTACACGCCTGGGCCACCTGGCGGGTGTACCGAATAGACCAGAAACAGCATGATGGTGTAGGCGACCGGGACTTCCTGGAAAGTGTGTTTCATAAACTGTTGCTTAATTTCAACTGGTGGGTAAATCGTAAAGACAAAGAGGGGCTAAACGTATTTCAGGGCGGTTTCCTGGGGCTGGATAACATCGGCGTATTTGACCGCAGCGCTCCTTTGCCGACCGGTGGTCACATTGAACAGGCCGATGGTACCAGCTGGATGGCCATGTACGCCCTGAACCTGATGCGAATGGCGCTGGAACTGGCCAAAGAAAACCACGTCTACCAGGGGCTTGCCACCAAGTTCTTTGAGCATTTCCTCTACATCGCCGGCGCTATGGCCAATGTAGGCAACCAGGGAATCAATCTTTGGGATGGGGAAGATGAGTTCTTCTACGATGTGCTCCGAACACCGGACAACGACCGGACTCAACTGAAAGTCCGGTCAATGGTAGGCTTAATTCCCCTGTTTGCCGTAGAGGTGCTGGACGATGAAGTATTCAAAGCGATGCCTCATTTTACGGCCCGCCTGCAATGGTTTCTGAACAACCGGCCTGATCTGGCTAGCCTGGTGTCGCGCTGGAAAGAATCCAGTACGGGAGAGCGACATTTGCTTTCGCTCCTGCGCGGACACCGCATGAAATCGCTGCTCAAACGGATGCTGGACGAAACCGAGTTTCTGTCCGACTACGGCATCCGCGCCTTGTCGAGGGTCCACAAAGACCAGCCGTACGTATTTCACGCCAATGGCAACAGTTTCCGGGTGACATACCAGCCGGGTGAGTCCGATTCCTATATGTTCGGCGGGAATTCCAACTGGCGGGGACCCATCTGGTTTCCGGTCAATTACCTGTTGGTCGAATCCCTGCAACGGTTCCACCAATACTACGGCGATGATTTCAAGGTAGAATGCCCAACCGGTTCGGGACAGTTTTTAACCCTTGGAGAAATAGCCCGGGAGATGGCCCGTCGCCTGTCGGGCATCTTCCTGCGGGATGCTGCGGGCAAAAGACCTGTGTTCGGCGAACAGGAGACGTTTCAGCATGATCCACATTTTCGGGATTATATTCCCTTCTACGAATATTTTCACGGGGATTCGGGACGTGGTGTGGGCGCATCCCACCAAACCGGCTGGACGGGTTTGATTGCTAATCTCTTACAAATCGCAGCTACACCCTAAGACACACCCGTCAGGAGTAAACGAAAAAAGCGCCCGTCAAAGCGTTTGTAGAAGGCCTGCCTCAGCCGCCACTTCGATATCGGCAATAATGACGTAAAGAGAGTGTTCAATACGCTATCTGATTCAACTCCAGCACGGTGTCCGGCAGCAGACACGTAAGCTGATGGTGCGGTGGGAAACCGGACGTATGTTAATCATCAACATCAATCACCCGGAATGCCTTGATGGTTAACTTAACCATCAAGGCATTCCGGGTGATTGATCTGAATCATTTTGGTTAACTAGACAGAGGCTTACTTCACCACCAGCAGTTTGATGGCCTTGCTGCCCTGCTGGGTGATTAGCCGGCCGATGTACACCCCCGCCGGGCTGGCGCCGGCCTCCCAACTCACCTGATTGACGGCACCGGCCTCGGCCCGGCCACTGGCCAACTGCTTCACCACAGAGCCCCGCAGGTCCTGCACCTCCAGGGTGTAGTCGCCCCCCTGGGGTAGCATAAACTCCAGCGTGGTGCGGGCCGCTACCGGGTTGGGGTAGTTGCGCAGCAGCATCCCCTCCGCACTCAGCACGGGCTCCAGCCCTAAACGGTTGTTCTTACCGCCGGTATGTATCACAATGGAGCCACCACCCAAGGCGGTAGTTGGATTGGCATCGTCGGCCGTGTTCAGGTTGTTGTCGTACACGGTAGCCCCACCGGCTTTATTCCAGATTTTGATGCGAAACTTGTCGATGCCGTCGCCGTTCTTCATGTCGCCGTCTATGGCCGTCAGCATAAAGCCATACGTACCGACACCATTTATGGTACCTTCTCCCTTGAACTGCGCTTTGGAACCGGAGACTACCAGCCACTCGTAGGCCGTGCTTTCAAATTTGAAGCTGGTGGCTTTGAACTCGAACTGCGTATCACCACTGGGCACGGTAGCTCCTTTCTTGTATTTGGAAACAAAGCCGAAGTTGGCCTTGCCCGTGGCACTGGGCTGGGCGATGTAGGCCCCCACCGGTGAGGTAATCCAGCCCCCGCCGGTCACGAAATCGCCGTTGGGGTCATAAACAACCAAATACTGGTAGGTCTGGGTAAGTACCTGCCCACAGCTACAGTTGACCGTTAGCGTGAGGGTATAAACGCCGGTGGTGGTGTAAGTATGGGCACCCCGAATGGTGCCGCCTGCCAGGGTAGCCGGGCTGGTGCTGCCGTCGTCCCACTGCCAGGTAGCGCTGGTGACGGTGCCGCCGGTGAAGGTGGCGCTGGCGGAAATGGGCGTGCCGACCGGAACCGGAGTGACCGGGGCGCTAATCAGGCTGAGCGCAGGCGGATTCAGGTTGTACTGCACCGTCACCGTAGCGGTGGTGCTGGCGGTGTTGCCGCTGGGGTCGCGGTATGTGATGGTGATGGAATTATCGCCCAGATTAGCCGTGGTAAAGCTGGTCTGACTCAGGGTAACGCTGACCGGGCCACCGCAGTTGTCGGCTTTACTGGCTACCACATCCGTTTCGGTGATGGTGGCCTGCCCTTGCGCGTCCAGGTAGACGGTGGCATTCTTCGCCGTCAGGCTGGGCGGAGTGTTGTCCACTTCCGTCGACAGGCTGGTGGTCACGGTTTGGGCGCAATTGGCAACGTTGTCATGGACTACGAACGAGAGCGGGTATGTGTTTCCCGGCAGCAGCGTATTTTGGCGCGTAAAGGTATTGGTGGCCTGGTTATAGCTACCGGCCGTCACCGCGGCATCGGTATACCAGGTGGCTGCCGCTGAGAAGTTGTTGCTGCCGCCAATGCGTAGCGCCGGCGTTGTCATCAGGCTGCAGCTACTCACGAGGGGTTCGACAATGAGGTCGTTGTTGGTGACGTTGGGAATGGGGTTACCCAGCGGGTAGCTGATAATACCGTTGTTGGTCAAGACATCGGTGTTGGTATGCGGCAGAGCCGTATTGACCGTAAAAAGACCCTCATTGACAAAGCTATAACTGTTTTTGAGGGGCGCAAACAGCGTCAGGGTGGCGCAGGCATTATTGTTAAAATCGGTATCGCTCCGGAGGGCCGCTTCGCCAACCGGATAAGCAGCTCCGATGGTGATGGTGCCCGCGTTGGTAAAGGACCCGAGCTGGTTGTGCATACCGTTGGTAGTTGTCTGGTCAATGTAGATGTGCCCCCCCGCGTTGTTGACAAAATCGGCTTCGTTCTCAAGACCAATGAGTCCCGCACTGGCTTCGGTCCCAATGGTAATGGTGGCCGAATTGGTAAACGTGCCATCATCATTGAACAGCCCCTTGCCGGTTGAGCGGTCAATCTGGATAGTACTGCCCGCATTGTTGCTAAATACGGCCTCATTTTCAAGGCCAAAAATCCCGGCCGGTGCCAGGTGCCCAATGGTAATCGTGCCCGCGTTGATGAACGTTCCTCCGGTTGTCCGGTTAAACAAACCAGAAAAAGTGCTTCGGTCTATCTGGATACTGCCGCCTGCCTTGTTGTTAAAACTGGCGTTGTTCCAAAGTCCATAGTTTCCCACATTGGCCGTAGGGCTATTGCCAATTACCAGTTGGCCGCTGTTCTGTACCGTACCCTCGTTATAAAAAGCGGTGTACAAGGTTCCGGTAAGTGCAGTGGCCGAGCCGTTGATGGTAAGTACCGCCGTGGTCGCAATGGTCAGGGAAGCCCCGCTCCGCACCTGTACCGACTTAGCCACGGCCGATGTACCAGCGCCAATAAGGGGCTGATTGGCCGGTCCCGACGGAATCACTACCTCATCGGTAGCTACCGGCACGGTGCATCCGCTCCAGTTGGCCGCCGTGTTCCAGTCGGTGCTGCTGCAACCGGTCCAGACGCTGGTGCCCGCGATGCTTGTCTGGGCGGTGCTGATGGTAATACTGGTTACGCTGGTGCAGCCCGTGGCCGTGGCCACTGTCACCGAATACGTACCGCTGGCGTTGACCACCGCTGTACCCGCGTTTATATCCTGGCTAACTACACCCGGCCCGGCAAAGGTATATTGGGTACCGCCTGTCGCCGTGAGCGTCAGGGTAGTTGGCGCACAAACAGGAAGTGTACCTGGATTGGCCGTGATGCCGGCCGTGGGCAGAGCGTTGACCACCACCGTCTGGCTAACGCTGGTCTGACAGCTCCCCTGGGTAACGGTCAGCGTAGCGGTATAGGTGCCGGGGGCGGTATAGGTGTGGCTTACATCGGCGGTACTGTAGTCTGCCGTCCCATCGTTATTTACATCCCAGGAATAGGAGGGCTGAGGGCCTGACTGGGGGGTAGTATTGGTAAACAGGGTAGGTGAGCCCAGGCAAACCGGGGCCGCTGTAAACGAAGGCAGCAGCGCGGAACAATCGGTGTTGAGCTTTACCACCCAGTAATCCCGATCACCCTTACTGTTTTCGGTTTTGTCGCCACTGGCATTAGCATCCGTATAGCCGCCCAGGATATAGCCCCCATCGGTGGTCTGCTGAAGGGAATAAAAAATATCTTCGCCAGCGCTTCCGATGGTTTTGTCCCAGACTTTAGTACCGTTGGCCGCCAGCTTTACCACCCAGTAATCACTACTGTTATTGCTGTTTTCGGTTTTGTCGCCCCCGGCACCAGAATGCGAATACCCGCCCAGGATATAGCCCCCGTCTGTAGTCTGCTGAAGGGAAGCTAAAATATCTTCGTTATCTCCCCCGATGGTTTTGTCCCAGACTTTGGTACCGCTGGCATCCAGCTTTACTACCCAGTAATCATACTCGCCTTTGCCGTTTTCGGTTTTGTCGCCACTGGCCTTAGAAGGCGAAGACCCACCTAGCAAATAGCCCCCATCGGTGGTCTGCTGAAGGGAAGTTAAATAATCATCGCCACCGCTCCCGAAGGTTTTATCCCAGACTTTGGCCCCGTTGGCATCCAGCTTCACCACCCAGTAGTCATTGAGTCCCCTGCTGTCATTGGTTTTGTCTCCACCAGCGTTAGAAATTGAAGACCCGCCCAGGATATAGCCCCCGTCGGTAGTCTGCTGAAGGGAACTGAATCTTTCACGCCCACTGCCTCCGATGGTTTTATCCCAGACTTTGGCCCCGTTGGCATCCAGCTTCACTACCCAGTAATCCTCCAACCCCCTGCTGTCATTGGTTTTGTGGTCACCGGCATTAGACCCTGAATGCCCACCCAGGATGTAACCCCCATCGGTAGTCTGCCGAACGGTATAAAGTAGATCGTCGCCACTGCCTCCGATGGTTTTATCCCAGACTTTGTTGCCGCTGGCATCCAGCTTTATCACCCAGTAGTCATTGAGTCCCCTGCTGTCATTGGTTTTGTCACCACCGGCATTAGAAGGTGAAGACCCGCCCAGGATATAGCCCCCGTCGGTAGTCTGCTGAAGGGACCTAAGCAGGTCATTGTCACTGCCTCCGAAGGTTTTATCCCAGAGTTTGTTACCGTTGGCATCCAGTTTTACTACCCAGTAATCACTACTCCCCTTGCGGTTATCACTTTTGTCGTCACCAGCATTAGAAGACGACCACCCTCCCACGATATAACCCCCGTCGGTAGTTTGCTGAAGGGAACTAAGCTGATCATAGTCACTGCCTCCGATGGTTTTGTTCCATTGTATAGTCGGCGCGGTTTGGGCCATCAGCGCCGTCGGCAGCAAACTACCCCACAGCAGGGCGACAAGGACGCTCAGCCAGCGCCGTGTGCGGCCAGATGCCTGGTCATGGCCTTGGGCTACCAGTACGGTAGACGTTTTCATAAATAGTCGTTGAAACATAATGATTGAGTTGTTTTTGACGGGGCTAAGTACACCCATTCGGCTTTTAGCTGCTAACGCTCTCGTCACATCCAGTATCGCTAGTGTAACATGGACCCAAAAAAGCCCCCGAAATCGGGGGCTTTTTTGGACAAAAACAGGGGACGCCCCCACATTACATAGCGGGGGCGTCGGGCTTGCGGTACTGGGAGGGGAGTTTGCCGTAGCGCTCCTGAAAAACTTTGGCAAAGTACGACAGGCTATCGAAGCCCACCGCGTAGGCAATCTGCGTGACACTCTGGTCGCCCTCCCGCAGCAGCTCGGCGGCACGCGCCAGCCGGATGTTGCGGATGAAGTCGGTGGCCGGGGTATTCGTCAGCGCTTTGAGTTTGCGGTGAAGCTGCATCCGGCTCAGGTTAGCGGCCTCGGCCAGGGCTTCTACCGAAAAGGCGGGTTCATCCAGATGGACCTCCACTAGGGCCGTCAGTCGGTCGATAAACTGCTGCTCGGCCGTCAGCGGAGCCGGTGGTATCACCGGTACGGCCGTTCGGGGTAGCCGGGTCGTGAACCACTCGTATAGGCGCTGCCTCTGTTGCAGCAGGTTGCGCACGCGGGCCTGTATTTCCCGGCGGTTAAAGGGCTTGGTCAGGTAATCATCGGCCCCCAGGTCAAAACCCTCAATGCGGTTTTCTTCATTAGCTCTGGCCGTCAGCATCACCACCGGAATATGGCTGGTGGCTTCCTGGGTTTTCAGCGACCGGCAAAAACCAAAGCCGTCGAGCCGGGGCATCATCAGGTCGCAAATCACCAGGTCGGGCAGCAGAGCACTGGCTTTTTCCAGACCATCCAGGCCATCTTCGGCTTCCATAATGCGGTATTCCGGCGCAAAGATGCTCCGCAGGTACGCCCGGATGTCGGCATTGTCGTCGATAATCAGCAGGAGCTTATCCTCAGTCCCATCGGGGGTTAAGGATGCCGCAGGCAAGGGTTGACCGGCAGGGGTTGCCTCCTCGTGTTCTATTCCATCCAGCAACGAAAAGGGCCGCCGGGCCGGCTCATCGTCCATTGGTGCCGGGGCCGCCGTTCGGTAGAGCGGGAGGCTGACGGTGAAGGTAGTACCGGCCCCTTCGGTACTGGCAACCTGAATAGTGCCGCCCAGCACACCGACCAGTTCATTTACCAGCGCCAGCCCAATGCCCGTGCCTTCGTAGGGGCGCTGCATATTGCCGCTTACCTGGTAAAAGCGGTCGAAGATATAAGGCAGTTTATCAGCCCGGATACCAATACCGGTATCCTGAACAATCACGGTCATGGCACCGGTTTCGGCCGGGGGCGCATACTGCACGCTGAGGTGGACCTCACCCCCGGCGGGCGTAAACTTGAAAGCGTTACCCAGCAGGTTGGTCACAATCTTCTCCAGCTTATCGCGGTCGAACGTGGCCCAGCGTTCCGGTTCCGGCTGGGTGAACACAAACGTAATCTGGCGGCTCTCGGCCAGCGACTGGAACGAACCGGCCAGCGCGCGAAAAAAAGCGGTGATATCGCCCTGGTCAAACGCTGGCTTCAACTGCCCGGCTTCCAGCTTGCTCAGGTCTAGCAACTGATTAATCAGGGCCAGCAACCGGCGGGCGTTCCGTTCCATCAGGGTTAGCAGGGGCTCAGCAGGGGCGCGTTGCCGGAGGTCGGCCAGCGGTCCCAGAATCAGCGTCAGGGGCGTTCGGAACTCATGCGAGATACTGGTAAAAAACTGGGTTTTCAGCGCGTCCAGTTCGGCCAGCCTACCCGCTTCTTTCTGCTCATACAGCACTTTCTGCTGCAGCATCAGCCGCTGCATCTGAAAGCGGTAGGCCTGCCACACAAGCAGGACCAGCACCCCCGCATAAAACAGGTACGCCCACCAAGTGAGGTAAAACGGGGGATGAATCCGGAACTGTA
Source organism: Nibrella saemangeumensis (assembly GCF_039541915.1). Classification (NCBI taxonomy): domain Bacteria; kingdom Pseudomonadati; phylum Bacteroidota; class Cytophagia; order Cytophagales; family Spirosomataceae; genus Nibrella; species Nibrella saemangeumensis. The sequence goes on along the minus strand of NZ_BAABHD010000024.1, from coordinate 365,323 downwards.
CCGCCACAGGGTCGCTCCAGGTCTCCCCGTCGGCCGAGCCCATTACCTGGAGCGTATAGTTACCGGGTACTAACTGGGTATAGTTGGCAAAGCGGTTGGTGCCGGCCTCAATCCAGTCAGGGTCAATACCGGCCAGCCGGTAACGAAAGCGATTCTGGGCGGGATGGGTATAATCCATCACGGCAAACTCGAACGTGAGCAGATTCTGCTGGTGGTCTAGGCCCAGGGCACGGCTGTAGACAATATCTTCGGTCAGCAGTTTATCGGGTGCCCCGGGCACCACGGGTTTGTTATTTACTTTCAGGCTGACGATATGAACTAAAGGTTTAGCCGCGTCCGGCCCGGCAACGTCACGGGCCCGGAAGGCCGTCAGGCCGTTTACCCCTCCGAACAGCAGTTCCCCTGAAGCCGATCTGAAATACGAATTGGTATTGAACTCATCGTCCTGCAGGCCATCGGCTTTGGTGTAGTTCCGAAACGTGAACGTTCTGGGGTTAAACCGCGCCAGACCCCGGTTGGTACTCAGCCAGAGATTCCGGTATTCGTCGGCCAGGATGCCGTACACAACTTTGTTCGGTAATCCCTGGGCTTCGGTGAAGTGGTCAAACTGACCGCTGGGTTTATGGAGCCGCTCCAGCCCTCCGCCTTTGGTGCCTACCCAGAGATACGTATCAGGCTGATAAGGGTCGTTGATAACGCTCAGCACCCCATTATTGCTTAAGCTCCGTTGGTCCGTGACCGAGTTTTTGTATATTGTAAAGACCGGCCGGGTGCGGGTATTTTCGACTTTAATCAATCCTTTTTGCGTGCCCAGCCACAATATTCCCAGCCGGTCCGGATACAGGGTACTTGTTTCAATATTGGTTTCATTACCGGGGAGCAGTCCCTGGTAGCTAAATACCGTGAACGTTTCGGTTTGTGGATTGAACTGGAGCAGGTACCCGTTTGCCGCCCCAATCCACAGATTACCGTCCTGATCCTCTACCGTCGCATTGGTGTAGAAACCAAAACTGATTTTGGGCGGTAGCGGGTATTTTTTGAGCAACTGCCAGGTATCAGAAAACTTGAACAGGTGTTGTTCATGCGTTTTGAAGTGAACATTCGACACCCAGAAATTGCCCTGCCGGTCCTGCATCAGGTGGCGTTGCCGCCGGTCGGCCTCCGGCAGCTTTTCGCTCAGGAAAGGAACCATGCGGTTAGCGGCCCGTTCCAGCAGCGCATACGCAAACTGATAACGCACATAAGTACGTTTCTGCCGGTCTACGTACAGGGTAGTAAGCGACATACCCGGCAGATAGGCCCGAAACTGCTTTACATCCGGGTTGAACCGGAGCAGTCCGTAGCCGCTCGTACCCAGCCAGATGTTGCCCGAACGGTCCCTAAGCATACTGGTTATGGTATTGACGTTCGTGGGAATCGCTTCGTAGGCGTTTCGGGTGGTCAGGCTATCCTGCCGGTAAAGTTCGGCGGGCGACATCAGCCACAGATAATCCGGCGTTGCCACCGCCACGGTATGGGCGTCAAGGGATTTTAGCTGTACGCCAAAATTGTCTGGTCGCGGCAGTGCAATGCGTTTCTGTTTGCCTCCATACCAGCCTATAATGGCGTCGCTGACCGAAACAAACCGGTAGCCCTGCCTGGTGTCCTCATAGGTTGCGTAAAAATCGGATAGTCCGCTGGCGGCTTCGGTTACCACGCTGGCTTTGCCGGGTTGCCGCCAGTTTACAGAAAAGAGCCCGCCGGTAAATCCCACCAGCGCCGAGCCGTTGGGGTAAAAGTTCAGGTAATGGGTAGACCGATTCAGGTTATCATCCGTTTCCATCAGCGAAACCGACTGCAGCCGGACCTGGCTGGTGATATTGGCTTCGCTGGGGAAGCGCCCATGCAGGTAGCTGGGCAACGTAACCTTAAACAGTTTTCCGGCGCCGGTACCCACCCAGATATTGCCGTCCGGGTCTTCGTTCAGCACGGTAATTTCATAGCTACCCTTATCCGAAGTAGACTGGTCTCCGATGTCGATATGGTAAAAGCGCTGGGTCCGGTCGTCAAACAGGTTAAGTCCTTTATGAACGGTACCTACCCACAGGCGCTGCCGCCGGTCGATCAACAGGGCCGAACAGCCATTGTCGGACAGACTGAAGGGATTGTACGGGTCATTGGTGAATACCTTGACGTTGTAGCCGTCGTAGCGGTTCAGGCCGTCTTTGGTTGCGATCCAGATAAACCCGTTTTGGTCCTGCTTCAGGTCGTAAATCATGCCCTGCGACAGCCCATCGGATATGGTAATTGGCTGCCAGCCTTTGGGTTGAGCAAACAGGAGAGTGGGTAATAACAGCAGCAGGGAGAAAACGCGCATTAGGCCCTATTGTTGAACAGGTAAATTACGCAAAAACCGATGCAAACGTATAGCCGGCTACCGTCAATCTCATCAATTACTTTAATAAATGGGGTCTGGTCCTGTTTCCATGTAAACCGAACAGGTCAGTCAACATGAGTTGCCTGGGTAACCATGTGTTTCGTCCTGAAAAGAGTTGACTAAAAGCTGGTGAACCTTGTTATTGGTAAGCGCTACGCGCTGATAAGCCGGTTACCCAAGCTGTATTTCTGGGTTCAATTAGGAGACTTCACCTCCCCGGCCGGTAGGGTTACCATGGATAGCATGAGTTGGAGATATACTATTATGTGTCCCATCGAAGCGTTTTTGTGAGACAGCAGTCTGTAAAAGTAGCTTTTACGTTTCGTTAACATTCTTTTACAGGTCATTAACCGGCGACAGGATAGAAACTTTTAGCTTTGTTGATATCCTTAAACGAGTATTTATTTTAATTAAATCTCTAAAAAATATGAAAAAAAATATTTATGCGCTCGTCTTACCGCTGGTTGTGATAAGCGGACTAGTATTTGCAAATCGTGATATAAAAGATGAAGCTTCTAAAAAGTCAACCTCAAAGCCACTCTCTGCTGCTGAAGGGAAATCTGCATTGAAAAAATGGGAGGCTACCCCTGATGGTATAAAGTTCAAAAAATGGGAAGCGTCTCCCGAAGGTAAAAAAGTGTATGCCGGTGAAGCTAAAATAAGGAAGCATATAAGTGCTTTTACCAATATGGAGGCTGTTGTAACCTCTCTTTCCCTTCCGCCAGGCTCACGATTAGGTTTCGGAGTGATGGTCAGGATTAATGGTGACGATTATATTCTTAGTTTTGGGCCGGAAAAGTCTAATGAATTTCAGCAATTGCATAGCCTGAACGTTAACGACAAAATTATCATAAGAAGCCATACTGTATCGCACGCGCCCAAGTATTCATATCCAATAGTAACGGGCGACTATGTAGAACGGGATAGTAAACTGATTTATAAACGTGCCCCTCGCCAAGGCGGTTGCTAAAGAAATGTTGTTGCAAATCCATTTCATGAGTTTAATGTTTCGTATGGTGGCAAAATCCTCTAAAAGAACGAATAATGAAACCCGCACTCGTATATGCGTTGTTGTTGGTTGCTCTTTACACTTCCTGTAAAGGGCAAAATAAGGCTAACCTGCCAACAGACACGATCAAGTCCGAAACTAAAGAAGTCATTACTGCCTATGGACCTAACCTGATCACTCGTACGATCAGGCAAGATAGAAAGGGTAATATTTGGATAGCTGCCTTTGATGGTGTTTTTCGCTACAATGGCACATCGTTTACCAATGTCACCAATAAGGTCAGTGTGGCTCGTTTTTTTTCGGTGTTAGAAGATAGAAACGGCAACTTATGGTTTGGCTCGATTGGCTCAGGGGTTTATTATTACGATGGGAAATCCTTTCGAAACTTCACCACCAGGGACGGACTTATTAATAATGAGATTGTCTGTATTTATGAGGATAGACTTGGCACTGTCTGGTTCGGCGCTAATGGAGGTGTAAGCCATTACGATGGAAAATCCTTTCGAAATTACAGGCTGAATGGAGGTTCTATACTTGAAGATAGAACCGGAGTACCTTTTCCGGATTTTACCCGGCCCCCGCATGAAATCAATGCTATCATTGAAGACAAAACAGGCAGGTTTTGGTTTGGCACTAGGGACAATACCTTCGTGTATGACGGTAAAACATTTACCAATACAACGTATATGGGCCAGACTTTTACCAATGTTCGTTCGATCATCGAGGATAAAACGGGTACTATCTGGCTGGGTGGCACTAATGGCCTATGGCGCTATGATGGTCGCACCTTCACCAACATCACCCGGAATTTTGTTGGGTATATCTACGAAGATAAAAAAGGCAACATCTGGACTAGTTCAGAAACAGCCCAGGGGTGGGTCCTTTCCCGGTATGAGGCAGCAACTTTGTCCACTAAAACACCGACGGTAACTGAGCTAAATCCCCATGAAGGCCGGATGCTTTTTGGGATTTTAGAAGCGAATGATGGGAGTATATGGTTCGGGGCTGATGGGGTGTATCGGTATGATGGGAGTAAGGTTACAGATTTCAAAAAAAAGTAAAGAACGTATGTATAGCTGCATTAAAAACGTTCCTTTTCCGGTCTCTGGATTTTACCGCAGCCAGGTTGAAAAAGCCAGGGGAAGCGATGGCCATTTTACAAGCCTACAACGCCAAAACACCTAATGATCCGATGATTCTGTTTGAAATAGGTCGAATGCATGTGTTGAGTGGTAAATCCCAACTAGGCCTCAGCTACTTGCAAAAAGCCAAACAACATTTGAACCATATCGTAACGAAAGAAGGGTTTGTAGCGGAGTTGCAGGGTCCTGACTTTAATCAAGTGCGACATAGCCAGGCCTATAAAACCCTGCTTGACTAAACCAGGAAGAAATAACCGCTTACACTTTTTGATGCGCTCCTTTACCCAGGTATGCGCACCACAAATTCAGTAAACTCCCCTGGTTTAGACGCTACCCGGATTTCCCCTCCATGCCCCTTGGTGACAATTTCGTAGCTAAGACTCAACCCTAGGCCCGTTCCTTGACCAGCCGGTTTGGTTGTAAAGAAGGGTTGATAAATCTTGCCCACAATCTCGGATGGAATACCCGTGCCGTTATCTTTTACACGCAGTTCCACGTGGCCATTTTCCCGAAGCGTGCTCACTTCGACCTGGGGTTGATAAGGTTCCCCTTCTCCTGGCGCTAGATTCCTGGTTCTTTGCTGCACGGCGTAAAACGCATTGTTGTAGAGGTTCAGCAGCACCCGCCCTATCTCTTGAGGCACTACGTTTACCCGGCCCAAAGTTGGGTCAAGATTGAGCCGAAAGGCAATGGTTAAGCTCTGGTCTTTGGCGCGTAATCCCTGGTAAGCCAGCCGCAGGTATTCATCCGCCAGGGCATTGAGGTCTGTGGGTTGCTTTTCTCCGCCGGTAGTGCGGCTGTGTTGTAGCATCCCTTTAACGATATTGTCGGCCCGCTTACCGTGGTGGTTGACCTTTTGCAAACTCTCCTCCAGGTCACCCAGTAATTCTTTCCGCAGGGCGGGGTCCGGATTGGGTTTGGTTTCCTCTTCTTTTAATTCCCCTACTATTTCCTGGCTCACTTCGGTGAGGTTGTTGACGAAATTCAGCGGGTTCTGAATTTCGTGGGCTATGCCTGCCGTCAGTTCACCCAGCGAAGCCATTTTTTCTTTTTGAATGAGCTGAGTCTGGGTGGCCTTTAACTGCTCCAGGGAGGCCTGTAATTCGGCCGTTCGCTCAGTTACCCGGTTTTCCAATTCATCGTAGGAGACCTTCAGCGAAGCGGCCATTCGCTGAAGACTTCGGGCAAAATACCCCAGTTCGTCCTGACTCAGTACCAGCACTTGGGTGTCAAACTCGCCAGCTTCAATCCGGCGGACCGCCGACAGTAACCTACCCAATGGTCTGAGCAGACCAATCCAATAAAACAGGACGAACGCGACCAGAACAAAGATTGTTGCCCCCGGAATCAACCAGGCAAAAACACTAAGCTGGTCTTGAAGTGTTGCATTATTGACGCCCTCTTTGTTTTCGGGTGCCAAATCGCCATACAGCAGAAACGGGAGAATACCCAGCAGCGCCAGCGTGGTAGCCACGGGCAGGGAGACCAGCTTTACCTGAAAAGTAGTTACTTCTTCGGCATAGTTTAAATGCAGGATCAGGATTCCTAAAAGCAGCACCATCTGACCCAAGTGGTAGATAAGCGGAGAAACGGATATGATCGACCCTAAAACAAAGGAGAGCCAGCAGGCAAATAGCAAAGCCAGTATTTGCAGCGACCGGGCCGACCTCGCCTGATTAATCGGTGTATTTTCCCTAATACGCTCCTGCTCCCTGAACCTTTTAGCAGACCTTCTCAACAGCACCACGACAGTCCAGGCATGGATGCCAATAACCAGAATAAAAGGATAAAAGACAGCGCTGTTAAACGAAGGATTTGTGATATTCCGGCTCTGATAGATGATTAACCATCCCAGCCCTACCGTCTCCAGTATAATTATACTAATTGCTTCCCGATACATTGGTTTTCCCCGGTAGGCGTAAGCACACCAGGTCCAGAAAACGGTTAGTGCTGATAATAAAATCGTGTGGGCCACCCGGAAGTACATATAGACGGCAGGCTTACTGGAAGTGACGCCAATATCGACCAGATACACCAGCAGGTTGAGTCCCATGTACCCTACCATCAGCCAAGTGTCCCGCGTCTTGCCCTTCAGGCTTAAAAAATAACCCAGGATCAGGAGTGAAAGCGTAAACTCAGCCATGGTGGCAATCGAAGCCGCATAGAAGCGGTAGTTTTCCCGCTCCAGCAGCAGTTGCATTACTGACCGCTCCATAACCGTAGTTTTACAGACACAAGCAACGAAGCAGGACTAAGATCGAACCGCGAAAGTAGTCGACAGGCAATCTTCATAGGGGTTTAGGGCTGGTAATGTCTTTGTAATTTAGCCAAATACCCGGATTTGCACCGACTACTGCAAAAATTTTTGACGGAAGTGACCAACGGTTTCGCGCACGGTAAGGGGATTGGTACGTATGGGTAAACGCTCACCACGGCCCACACCGTTTAGTGTAACGATTACCCTAGGAACCTCACTAATGTCCACTTGAATCAGCTAATGGCGCAATCTGACATCTCACGAATCTATATCACGTTCTCAGTGATTATTGTGAGTTTGTCAGAGTGGCTTATCACTGATTTCGCACTAGCTTTAGACGGGGCAGGATTTGGGCGTTCCATTATTAATGTCCGCGCCCAGGGTCGGGTGAATGTAATAGTCGGTGGCAGGACGCTTCGCTTGCCGCTAATGAGAAGGGCCAGAAAATCAGGCAGGCGAGATACGGAGTCTTCTATTCCTAAAAATCCTCGACAATCTTAAAGCGCTCGGGATGAGACTGGTTGTATTCTTTTTCCTGCATCAGGCCCAGAAAAGCGGGGGGCGGCAGTTGCCGGTTCCAGTCGTTCGCGCTGGTTTTCAGCCTCTCCAGTGTTTTTAGGTCCTGTCTGGCCAGGTTAGTCGTCTCCCCAATAGCGTCTTTGAGCCTATACAGGAACTCTGCATCGGGCTGGGCAATCAGTTTTTCGTTTCGGGTACGTACCGCCAGACTTTTCTGATCAACATTGCGCCAGAACAGGTAGTCGTGGGGAATGCCTTTGTTTTGCCCGGTCAGAAAGGGAATCAGGTTCACCCCATCCAGCCTGTTTTTTGGCTTTACCTTGGCTACCGCTGCCGCCGTGGCGAAAATATCCAGCGAAATAACCGGGTTGCTGTAGCGACTGCCCGCCGGAATTTTACCGGGCCATTGCACCGCAAACGGTACCCGTATACCGCCTTCAAAGAAATCCCCTTTTTTACCCCGCAGCGGTGTATTGTCCGAGGCATTGTCGGGCGTGGGGCCGCCGTTGTCCGACAGAAAAAAGACAATGGTGTTTCTGTCCAGTTTCAACTCGTCCAGCAAGTCCAGGATGTTGCCGACCCCATCGTCCACGGCACTGACCATAGCCGCGTAAGTCCGCCGACGTGGGTCCGTAATGTCCGGAAACCGGCTCAGGTACTTCTCCGAAGCCTGTAGGGGGGCGTGGGGGGCATTGTAAGCCAGGTACAGGCAGAACGGTTTGTTTTGCTTTTCCCGGATAAACCGCAGGGCCTCCCGCGAGAGAGCATCCGTCAGGTACTCGTTCTCGTCCACCCGTTTGGTGTTGTGCATCAGTTTGGTCCGGTACGAGTCATACTCGGATTTTATTTCCGAAAGATCCTTCAGCTTCAAGTTCTCGGGAAAGTACTGGTGACCACCACCCAGAAAGCCGTAGAATTCATCGAAACCGCGCCGGTTGGGGTGCTGCGAGGGGTGAGCACCCAGGTGCCACTTACCCATTACGGCCGTCGAATAGTCTGCTTTTTTGAGCAGATCGGCCAGGGTTTGCTCGGAAGTAGGCAAGCCCTGGCCGGGGTCATTTGGGGCTACCAGCGGATTCCGCGAGAACCCAAAGCGATCCTGATAGCGTCCGGTGAGCAGCCCCGCCCGGCTGGGGCCGCATACGGCAAAGGATACGTAGCCCTCGGTGCATACCACACCGTTGCGGGCTATTCGGTCAATGTTGGGGGTACGGATGTCTGTGCTACCGTGAAACCCCACATCGGCATAACCCTGGTCGTCCGTCAAAATCACGATGATGTTGGGCGGTGGTACGAGGGGAGCCCGCGAATGGTGGGCGAAGTCATGATTCCAGCCAAAATACAGGCAACCGGCCAGCACAGCAGAGAGGATTTTTATCATCGGGATAATGAGTAATCCCCCTTTATGATTAGCTCCGCTGTTGACACAGACTAAGCGAACCATAAAGGGGAGCGTTTTAAAGATTCTTAAACGATTGGTCGACGCCGGCTACTTCCAGTCCGGGTGCTGCGCCAGACTTTTGTTGGCGTCGATTTCGGACTGCGGAATCGGAAATACCTCCGACATGCGTCCCCGGTAAACGGGTCTGTAGGCTGCCACCCGATCATCGGTGGCCCGCTTATAGGCGGCCTCCACTTCACCCCAGCGCTTTACGTCGAAGAAGCGCAAGCCTTCAAAAGCCAGTTCAACGCGACGTTCGTGCCGGACAATATCCCTGAGGGCCGCCTGCGAGAGGCCCGACCCTTCCACGTCTTCTACCTTTGGCATTTTCACCCGTGCCCGCACCTGGTTGACCAGGGAATAAACGTCGGGAAGCTGGTTGGTTTCTATCAGTGCTTCGGCCCGCATCAGCAGCACATCGGCGTAGCGAATTACGTAAAAGTCCTGTCCGCCCGGCGAGCCTACCCCGACACCACTGGTCGAGGGGCTATTGCGGATATATTTTTTCAGCCCGAACGTAGTGGCCGTATTGCCGGTAAAGGGTCGATTCAGGTCGGTCAGGAAGATGTCGTCCTTAAAGTAAACCGAAGCCGCCAGGCGCGGGTCCCGGTTCAGTTTTGGGGTAGCCGCTTTATACAGGGGGGACCTGGTGATGGGTAGCCCGTCGGTGGCGTAGTAATCATTGACCAGGTTACGTAAGGGCTGCACATTCACTTTCGGTATTCCCGTAAAGGTAGCCGAGAACGTCTCCCCGTTATCGGACTGATCCTGCAAAAAACGCACGGCGAATACAACCTCCTTAGACTTTTCCCCGGCTTCGGTAAACAGCTGCTCGTAGCTGCTGTTCAGGCTGTAGCCGAGGGTAAGTACCTGGCTCGTCAGGGCTACCACTTCCTGGTAGTTTTTCAGGTACAACTGAAAACGGGCCAGCAATGACAGGGCCGCTCCTTTGGTAGCGTAGCCATACTGGGCAGCCGGGTACGTAGTGGGCAGTGATTCGCCGGCAAATTTCAGGTCGGCGATGATTTGGTCCGACACCTCCTTGTTGGTATTCTTGGGTACGTAGGCTTCCTGCAACGACTGAACCTGTAAAATAAGGGGTACTTCCTCGAAATGAACCGCCAGATTCATGTAGAACAAAGCCCGCAGAAAACGCGCCTGTCCCAGTAACTGGGCTTTAACGTCAGCGCTGATAGCCTCTTTGGGAATACGCTCAATATTGGTGATGGCATTGTTGGCGCGGGCAATACCCCGGTAGTTGGCGGTCCAGAACTCATTGAAGAAGCTGGTCGACGGATCAACCCGGGCCTCCACGAAATTACCCGGCCCTTCAAACTTATAGTTGTTGAACGTATTATCCGCAAAGCTGTCGTGCTGCGGTATCCCCGCAGAACCGTTCAGGTTACCGCTGTACAGTACCCTGGATTGGAGTACATCATAGATCCCGTTGATGCCCAGTTGAGCATCTTTTTCGTTTTGCCAGAAGTTACCCTCGGCGAGTTGGGTCAGGGAGCCCCGGTCAAGAAAATCCTCTTTGCAACTGAACAACAGCAGCAGAGGTAGTAGGTATAAAATCTTTTTCATGGATTTAAAATTTGAGGTTTAAGCCAAGGCTGTAAATCTTGTACAGGGGCGTCAGGCGATCGGTATTGCCGCCGGTAGTCCGCTCGGGATCAAAGTTCTTGAGTTTGGTGATCGTGGCCAGGTTCTGTCCACTAACATAGACGCGCAACTTGCGGATGCCCGCCTTACCGCTCAGTTGACCGGGTAGCGTATAGCCCAATTCCAGGTTTTTCAGCCGCAGAAAGGAGGCATCCTGCACGTAGAAAGACGAAAAGACCGTATTATTGACACCACCCAGGCGGGGTAGTACCGTCGAAGGCTTCTCGGGCGTCCAGCGGTCGATCCAGTACGATAGCGCGTTGTTCCGGTCGTCAGCCATGGGGAGTTGTCCGTTACCGTTCAGCACCCGGTCCACCCGGTCGAGCCCCTGAAACAGGACCGTAAAATCAAGCCCCTGGTAGGTGAGATTGGCATTAAAATTATAGATCATTTTAGGGAACGGATTTCCGATCACCACCCGGTCGAAGGCGTCAATCTTGCCGTCTGGCGTACCGTTCGCGCCCGACACATCCGCATAGCGCAGGTCACCCGGAGCCGTAAGCGGGCTGCCGAATTGAACGGGTGCTCCGTCAACTTCTTCTTTGGTCTGGAAAACACCCAGCACCCGGTAGCCGTAATAGGCATTAAAAGGTTGCCCGATGCGGATAATGCTGTTGCCGCTGATGGTTTCTTCTCCGCCCGGCCCAAGGCTCGTGACCCGATTATCGGCCATCCGGGTGACGTTGGCACCCAGATTCAGTTTCAACCCACCGAAGTTATTGGCATAATTAGCGGTTAGTTCGAGGCCCCGATTGAGCATACCGGCTGCGTTTTGGGCGGCCAGACTGGTTACCCCCAGGGAGTTGGGGACCGGAAAATTGGTGTACAGAATATCCGTACTGTTCCGGCGGAAATAGTCGGCCGAGAAATACAGGCGGTTCTGAAAGAGTTCAAGGTCCAGGCCCAGGTTAAACTGCCGGATGGTTTCCCAGGTAATATTGGGGTTGGCCAGGCTCGTCAGGGCAACAGCGCCCACCACCGCGTCGCCGAGCACATAGTCTAGGCCCGTGTTGTAGGTTTGCTCATAGATGTAGTTGCCGATCCGGTCATTTCCGCTGACACCCCAGCTCGACCTGATTTTGAAGTTCGATACCCAGTCTATATGCTGCATAAACGGTTCGCGGGCGAGGTTCCAGCCGGCCGACACCGACGGGAACGTACCATAGCGCTTATTAGGGCCGAATTTGGACGAGCCGTCGCGACGCAGGTTCAACTCCAGCAGGTACTTTTCCCGGTAGTTGTAGTTGACCCGACCAAAAAACGACTGCCAGGACACTTCTGACGCGGCACCGCTCACGGACGGATTGGTAACCCCTCCGCCGTTGAACTCCTGAATATTGTTGGAGGGGAAGCCTTGTAATGAACCGGCAAACCCGTCGTCCTTGTCGTAGATTACCGAGTGACCCGCCATCAGTTGCAGGTTATGGGCCTGGTTCCAACTGGTCGAGTAACGCAGGATGTTTTCGTTCAGCAGGCGATACGTAAAGCCAAACGTATTGGTCAGGGAGTTGAGCAGGCTCTGGTTCACAACCTGACCGGCCCAGTCGCGGGTGGTGAGCGTCGGGTTAAAGTTGGAGATGTTCTGAACATTCATCACCAGACTCCCACTTGTTTCTAAAGTTAACCCCCGCAGAATAGTGGCCGAAAGCCCTACGCGCTCGCTGATATTGATATTGTCCTGTTTGTTATCGCCCTGCAAGCCAGTCATCAGGGCATTGGTGGCCGGGAAAGAGAAATTAACGTTCTGGTACGAGCCGTCGACGATGCCAAACGCACCGTTGGAATAATAGGCCGGAATGGTAGGCGACGAACGCTGAAACTGATTGATGATGCCCGTTTCGCCGGTGATGGCGTCGGCACCGCCCGCAGGCCCGCGGAATTTAGACCAGTAGGCGTTGGTCACGTTGGTAAGGGTGAGCCATTCATTAGCCTTTGCGGTGAGGTTTAGCCCTAGCGTGTACCGATCCGACTTGAATTTACCGCGCACTATGGCCTGCTGATTCAGGTAGCCCAGCGATACCCGGTACGTCAGGTTGTCGGACCCACCCGAAAACGACAGGTAATGGTTCTGGATGGGCGCGTCGCGCAGGGTTTCGCGGGCCCAGTTGGTATTGGCGAATTGGTCGGGTTTAGAACCGGTTCGGATGGCCTCCAGGTCGGCGGCCGTATACCGCAGCGGGGCGTTGGCACCGTTGGTATTGCGGTCACGTTCGTTACGCAGCAGGGCGTAGTTATTGGCATCGAGGTACTCCGGCACGACCGTTACCCGCTGGATACCGGTGTAGGCGTTGTAGTCGACAGTTAATTTGCCTTTCTTTCCCTTTTTGGTCGTCACTACAATGACGCCGTTTGCGCCCCGCGCCCCGTAGATAGCCGAAGCGGAGGCATCTTTCAGCACCGAAATGCTCTCGATGTCGGAAGGGGCCAGGTTGTTGAATTCAGTCAGGCCATTGTATTGTATGTTGTCGATAACGACCAACGGATTACTGTTGCCAAACGTACCGATACCCCGAATGTTGATGGAGGAACCGTCGGCACCGGGCAAGCCGCTGGATTGGGTAAGCTGCACCCCCGAGAAACGGCCGTACATCATCTGGGACGTATTGGTAACCGGAAGGTTGACCGCCCCATCGAAGCGAATCGTCTCTACGGCCCCGGTCAGGTTGATTTTCTTTTGTTCCCCGTACCCGACGACCACGACTTCACTAAGCAGGGCTACATCTTCCTGTAAGGTTACCTTTAGTTCTGTCTGATTGCCCAGAGGGACTTCGAGGGCGGTGTAGCCGATGTTGCTAAACAGAAGTACTGACTGGCGGGAAGGAACGGTAAGGGAAAATCCTCCGTCGGCACCGGTGACGGTTCCTAAGGTGGTACCCTTTACGGTGACCGACGCACCGGGAATAGATTGGCCATCGGCAGCGGATACCACCGAGCCGGTTATTCTCAGGTTAGACTGGGCGTAGGCTGCGGGGGGAGCCAGTAGGGCTATACCGGTCAGCAGAAGCAGGGCTCTTGCTGACCGTCTTCCCAGGTTCCACCCGCTTTGAAAGAAGGTACAATTAGATTTCATAGTGCATGGTTTGATTGTTTCCAGACCTGTCTTAGTGATAAATTTTAGTCAAATGTCACAAATCTGAATAAGTCGAGGGGGGGCATTCCATGCAATCAGAAGGTGAAATCATTCAACATCAAAAAAACCGCTCTAGTGAGCGGTTTTGAGCCTGATTTGAAGGAGACTTTCGGAAAGGGAATATCAGCTATTCACGCCTTCCAGAATTTTAGCCCGGTAGTCGGAGGGTAAACAGCCGAACTGCTGCTGAAACGACTTCCGGAAATGCTTGTAATCATTGAAGCCCACTTCGTAAGCGACCTGACTCAATTTTATATTGTCCTGCAAAATAATCTGGGCGGCATTTTTGAGTTTGACCGAACGAATAAACCCGGTCAGGGAAAGGCCCGTCAGCGATTTGATTTTACGGTACAGGGTCGATTGGCTCATAAACAGATGCTCCACCATGTCCTCTATCCCGAAATCTTCATTTTGCATGTTGTCGTTCACGAGCTTAATCGCTTTGTCGATAAATACGGCGTCCAGGTCAACCTCGTTCACCTGCTGCGTGTCCGGCTCAAACCGTACCTTGTTCAGGTAGTGCTCTTGTATTTTTTTACGGTTTTCCAGAATCGTATGAATTCTGGTTTTGACGATGATGGGGTTGAACGGCTTCGTGATGTAGTCGTCGGCCCCCGTCTGTAATCCGGTAACTTCGTAGACCACCGACGAGCGGGCCGTCAGCAGAATCACCGGAATATGGGAGGTGGCAATCTGCTGCTTGATTTCCTGACAAAACGAAATTCCGTCCATTAACGGCATCATCACATCACAGATAATCAGATCGGGCAGTTCGCGGTTGGTGATGGTGAGCGCTTCCAAGCCGTTTTCTGCTTCAAGAATAGTAAAGTCATCGTTCAACAGCGATTGAAGGTAGGCCCGGATGTCTTCGTTGTCGTCTACTACCAGTAAGGTGTTCTTTTTATGCTGCTTGCTGATGTCCAGTGAATTGCTTTCCTGCCAGAGCGAACCGGCGGTGTCGGCTTCGGCTAATTCGGGTAGTGGCTCACCGGCGGCTGCTACAGCGGTGTTTTCGGCATGTAACAGCACAGTAAAGCAGGTGCCTTTTTCCAGTTCGCTCCGGACGGTAATCGCTCCCTCGTGCAGATCGACAATGTTTTTAGAGAATGCCAGCCCCAGGCCGCTGCCCACCATTTTGGCCGTTTGGGCATTTTGTACCTGATAAAATCGGTTGAAAAGATTCCGCATACTCTCTTCCGAGAGCCCAATGCCGTTATCCTCGACATCAATTGCCAGAAAATCATCTTTCCGGTACACCCTGAATTGGATAGTGCCGTGGTCAGGGGTGTATTTGAAGGCATTAGACAGCAGATTGCACAGGACAATCTCCATCTGATCGCGGTCAAAGTCTATGGGGGCTTCTTCGAGTTCGGTTTGAAAGAGATAGCTGATGTTTTTATTCCGGGCGATGGGCTGAAAGCTGAGAAAAACTTCTTTGGAGAAAGCGACAAAATCACTGTGCACCCGCTTCAGCTTCAGCAGCCCGTGCTCCGACTTGCGGAAGTCGAGCAACTGATTGATGAGGTTGAGCATCCGCTTGGCGTTCGACTCAACCAGCACCATTTTTTCGCGCAGTTTGCCGTTGAGCGTCAGATCGTCGAGTATCTCGGCTACCGGACTCATGATCAGCGTCAGGGGGGTGCGGAACTCGTGCGAAATATTGGTAAAGAAATTAATCTTCGCTTCGTTCAGGGCGTGTTCTTTTTCCTTTTCGATCTGAACGATGCGCAGATCGGCTTTCAGTCGGGCCTGCCGCACCGATATGTGCCGGACCAGCAGCAGTACGCCCAGCAGCAGACAGAAATAAAACACGAAGGCATACCAGGTCAGCCAGGGCGGTACACCCACCACAATCTTCAGTTTTTTTACCGGACTCCAGTTCTGATTGTTGCGGCTGGCCTTCACCAACAGCTCGTAGGTGCCTGCTCCCAGGCCGGTGAAGTTGATTTCATTTTTTCCACCCATATTCACCCACTGATCCTGAAACCCGCGCAACTGATAGGCATAGGTGATATTATCGGCTCCAAAGAAATCGTTGGCGGCAAAACTCAGGGAAAGATGGTTCTGCCGGTGGTTCAGGGCAATCTCATCGGTGTACTGGATAGTACGGCTCAGAATCACTTCATCGTTTACTTCTTCACCGGCTTCAATGGCCTGGTTATTGACCATCAGCTTGGTCCAGACCACCTGCGGTACGGTGAAGGCCTGACTGATTTCGTCGGGTCGGAACCGGATGATTCCGTTCGCTCCCCCAAAATACAGGTCTCCGCCGGCCCCCTTAAACGAAGACCCTATATGAAAGGAGTTGATCATCACCCCGTCTTCGCGGTCGTAGTTGACAAAGCGCCGGCTTTTGGGGTCAAAACGGGTGATCGACGTGGTGGTACTCAGCCAGAACTGCCCGGTTTTATCCTCTTCGATGGAGCAGATGAAATCGTTAGTAAGGCCGTTCCGCGCCGTATAGAGGGTATTTAACGTCAGTTTTTTATCTGTCAGCGACAGGTCGGCGAACCCAAGTGGCGTAGCCAGATAAAGGGTATTGTCTTTGATATATAAGGCGTTGATGATTACGCTGGGCAATTTGCTGGATAGCAGTTGATGGTGCGGGATAAAAGCGCCAGTAGCCCTGTCGAGCCGGTTTAAACCGGAATAGGTAGCCAGCCAGATATTCCCATGATTGTCTTCTTTGATTTGGTTGATCCGGTTATTTTCGATGAAAAAACGTCCTTTCTGCTCTTCGGAGAAAACCTGACACTTCTCCAGTTTCGGATCGTCGGCGTAGCGGGTCATTTTCAGGCCCCTCTGCTGCGAACCGATCCAGAGAATCCCCTGACTATCTAGATGAACAGCCGTGATTTTATCATTTTTAAAGGTTTGCCAGGCATTGGCAAAATTTCCGTCCTTAACAAGGTATAGACCCTGGTTGGTGCCAATAAAGAGCGTGTTCTCCTTCTCATAGATCGTATTGATACGGGTATCGGCAATTTGATTGATTTTCTCCAGTTGACCACCGGCGGTCTTGCGGTACAAACCCTCGGTGAGGCTGCCGATCAGTAATTCGCCCCGGCGGGTTTGGGAAATAGCGATTGTATTATGATCGATGGGGGAAGCCTGCCGGGAGTCGGCCATGAAGTTGAAACCCTTATTGGGGTACAGAATCAATACGCCACCGTGGGCGGTACTTAGCCAGGCAATGCCGTTTTTATCGATGTCAATATCCAGAATCATGGAATAGTTGACGTTGTTGAAGAGGCTACCCTGCGGATTGGTGTTGATTTTCTGAAAGTGCGACACCGACGAATCGCTGATAAACAGACCGTCGCCCCAACTGCCCAGCCAAACCCGGTTTTTCTGATCGATAGCGATGCTTTTGACAAACGTTGCTTCCAGATCAAGGGGCTCCTCCTGTACCTGTTGGGTGTCGAATCGAAAGCTTTGCAGGTAGACTTTTCGTCCGGTGCTGCCCACCATCCATATCTTATTCCGGATTTTGTCCTGCACCAGATCATACATGGTTTGGTTGGTGGGGAAGTCGAACAAGCGGTTTTCCGACGGGTCGTACTTGTACAGAGTATTACCGCTGATATACCAGATATTATCGTGTTCGTCGCGGATGATTTTGTAAACCGGCTCAGTTGCCGGGTGATGGGTCAGGAGTTTCCGGGCGTTTACATCCAGCACGAATACGCCTTTGTTCCACGTCCCCACCCAGATATTCCCTTTTGCGTCCTGATGTAGGGAGATAATCCGCAGGTGCCGCTGATCGCGGGTTTTCAGGACATCGTTGTAATTCCTGATCTGATTGATCTTTACGTCGAGCACCGACAGCCCTCCGCTCTTGGTGCCAATCCAGATATTGTTATCCCTGTCTTTAAAGAGCGTTTCAATATTTTCGTTGACCAACTCCGTATATTCCTGGCCGGGCCGGTAGCTTTTGAATCCGTAGCCATCGTACCGCGACACGCCCCCCTCGGTGGCAAAGTATTTGAGATTGTTGTCGTCACTGATCGTCCGGGTTACAAAATTGCTGAGCAGTCCTTTGCGAACGTCCAGGTAATCGATGACAAACTCCTCAGACCTACGGGTGTCGTTATCCTGACTCCAGGCCGGTGGAGAGAAGCAGACGCTAAGGATAAATAGCAGACGGAAGAAGGGTACGTACCTCATTGAGATAAATTGACTAAAAAATAAGACAGAACAAAGCGTAATCGGCCATTTATTGCAAAGGGCTTCTTTTCGTCTTTTTCCGAATCTTCTCTATTTCCAACTGCATACTGGTAACCAGCGCCGGGTTGTCCCCGCTCAGATTATGCTTCTCACCTATGTCGGACGACAGATTAAAAAGTTGCGGGTTGTGCTGAAATCCCCCTTCTACGCCTTTGTTTTTCATAAAATCAGGCAGACGTTTCTCCTTAGGCAACGGCTCAATATACTTCCAGTCGCCTTTGCGAAGCGAGGTCGTATAGGATTCCTCCAGCAGCCAGGTACGTCCGGGTTGGGTATGATCCAGGAGGCTCGTTAGCAGATTCTGACTGTCGATAGCCTCTTTTTCGGCCAGGGGTTGGCCGACCAAGGCGGCAAAGGACGCATACAGATCGACCTGACTAATGAGGGCGCTACTGGTGCCGGCTTTAATTTTGCCGGGCCACCAGAGGATAGTAGGCACGCGTGTACCGGCTTCGTACGCACTGTATTTACCTCCCCGGAGCGGTCCGCCGGGTTTATGGGCGCCCAGCAGTTCCATTGCCTGATCGTCATACCCGTCACTGACCACGGGCCCGTTGTCACTCGTAAATAGGACAAGGGTATTATCGGCCAGGCCCAGCTTCTTCAATTCATTCATTACCTCACCCGCCATCCAGTCCATCTGGGCAATGGCGTCGCCCCGTGGCCCCATCGTGCTTTTGCCTTTAAATCGCGGATGCGGTAAACGCGGCACGTGAATGTCGTGGTACGAGAATAACAGAAAGAAAGGCTTATCTTTTTCGGCCCGGAGAAAATCTTTTGCCTTGCTGGTCAGCACATTGGGAAACTCCTCATCTACCCATAGAGCCTTTTCGCCACCTTTCATGTAGCCAATGCGGCTTATGCCGTTAATGATGGTATTACTGTGCTGTTTGTCGGCAGCTTGCCGGAGCAAATTGGGGTTGTCGAGGCCATTGGGGTAGCCGTCAAGTTTCAGCTCATAATTGACCACAATGGGGTCATTCTTATCGGCATTCACCACCCGGTGATTTTCGACGTACACCGTCGGAACCCGGTCGCCGGTAGCGGGCAGCAGAAAACTGTAGTCAAATCCGATTTCCAGGGGACCCGGCTTTATGTCGCTATTCCAGTCAATGGACCCATTCCCCAAACCCAGGTGCCATTTACCGATTACGCCCGTCCGATAGCCGGCTTTTTGCAGCATGCCGGGCAGGGTATGGCTACCGGGCTGGATCAACAGAGGGGCATCGCCCTGTAAAATAGCCGCGTTGTTGCGGAAGGCGTGCTGGCCGGTCAGCATGGAATACCGCGATGGCGTACAGGTAGCGGAGGTAGTGTGAGCGTCGGTAAAGACGATCCCTTCTTTGGCCAGCCGGTCTACCTCCGGAGTTTTTACCCCTACTGCCCCATTGTAGCCAACGTCGCCATAGCCCAAATCATCGACATAAAAAATAACAATGTTCGGGTTGCGCCCTGTTTTTCCCCCATCCGGTTGTCTGGTATTTCCGGTAGACATGAGGCAGGCATTAACGGATAGCAGGACAACAAGCCACACCAGCACCCGGCGAAGCGACAGTAACCTTAGCGAAGACAAACACATGGATCAATCGATTAAGATCAGACGAAATACGAAAGGCAAGGTATGCGTTACAAAGTATTTTACAGGGGTGTTTTCGGTCAATAGGGGGTATGGCACGTTCAATTCAGCGCTTAAAGTTCTATCACGTATAGTCTTTACGTTAAGCAGGTGCCCCTGTTTTGTCCCCGATACCATCAGGAACAAAACAGGGGCACCTCGCTATGTAACAGGGTTTATCTTAGCGCTCCCACGGGTCAAGGCCGAGTAGTTTCCGGCCTAAGTCGTTCAGTTGAGCGGTTGGGTATCGAGTCTGCTCCCAGTTGCGGGGGTCGCCGGGGAAGGCGTAGCCCTCCGGGGCTTTCCGCTCGCGCCAGGAGGTGATGCGCCACTCCCGCAGGGCCTCGTTGTCTTCCTGGGCCGGCATCATAGAAATGTACTGGGCAATACGAACTTTGTCTTTGCTGAGGTTCGGCCGGATGCCGTGGGGCTGGGTGCTGTTGAAGATCAGCAAATCACCGGCTTCCAGTTTAACCTTCACCAGTTCGAAGCCGGTGGTATCGGGCTTGAAGTGATCGCGGTCGGCGGGCTGGGTGAGTTTCCAGGTGTCGTAGGTGCGGTATAGTTCCGGAATGCACTGGAAGCCGCCCATGTTCTCGTCGGTCTGGTCGGCCAGCGCCAGCACGCCCTGTACGTTCTGCGGCCGGGTTTCGGGATCGTAATCCCAATGGATAAAGCCCTTGAACTCGTGGCCGGGGCGCATGGGGACGTTCAGGTTGCACCGGTCGATGGTCACCCACAGCTTCTCGGTTCCCCAGATGTCGACGAAGGCGTCGTACACGCGTTGCGTCTGCCGGTTATCCCACAGGTACTGGTGGTTGTAGACTTCGACCATGCCGCTGCCGGTCAGTTCTTTCATTTTCATCTCGGCACGGGGAGGAGCATACCAGGTTTCGGGGTTGTTAGGGTCTTTTTCTTCAAACTCCCACAGGAATTTAGCGAGTCGCTCAGCCTGCTCTTTAGGCACGGCGTTTTTGATGACCACGTAGCCATTGTGGATCCAGAACTGCCAGTCTTCTTCTGACAATACCCGCAGGGGTTTACCCGCTTCGGCGGACCGATTTGATCGGTCGTTTAGTTTGATATGGCTGGAGGTTGCGGTGGAAGGGTTGCCCGGAATGTCTTTGTGAACGTTATCTGGGGTCATGGTAATGGCTTTAGCAACAGGCGCTTGCGTTTCCATAGTGTTTTGAGCTTTTGTGATTCTGAATAAGACAAAGGTAGAGGCTGGCTGGCTGCCGTTCTCACCCTATAGTGGCCATTATTTGAACAATATTGATATTTTATACAGGAATACCGAGAGAAAAAGGCTAATTTAGGGTGAACTACCAAAGGATCTCAACTTCCGAAACCGATATCCCGATCTGTTATGAAAGTCCAGCTCGAAGAAATCCGCCCCGATGCCGACAGCTCCTTCCGCCTGCTGGTGACGCCGAAGCTGCACGATTTTTTCTTCTGGCATTTTCACCCGGAGTACGAACTGGTGTATATAGAAGCCGGTGAAGGCACGCGCCACGTAGGCGAGCATATGTCCCGGTTCCAGGAAAGTGATCTGGTGCTGATCGGCCCGTACATCCCGCATCTTAACTTCGATTACGGCATCAAAACCGACTACGAGCAGTTTGTCCTCCAGATGCGCGAAGATTTCCTGAGTGGAGCCTTCAACAATATTCCCGAGTTAGCCAGCATTCACAAGCTGTTCGAGAAGGCACGGCACGGGGTGTATTTCTCTGGTGATACCAGACAGGCAATTGGTCCGCGCCTTAAACGCCTGCACATGCTGCAGCCCTATGAGCAGTTTATCGAGATTCTGAACATCTTTCAGGAGCTGGCTACATCGCCCGGTCAGGGTCTGCTGCATTCCCGGCCGGTAGAACAGTTATATAGTCAGAAAGAGCAGCAGCGGCTTAAACGGGTGTATGCGTTTATCGAAGCGCATTACCAGGACGCTATCAGTGTCGACCAGATGGCTGAGCTGACGCACCTAACCAAGGCTGCTTTCTGCCGGTATTTTAAAAAGATGACCCTGATGACCTTTACGGAGTTCCTAAACCAGTACCGCATCAGCCAGGCCAAGCGGCTGCTGTTGCTTGATAAAACGGTGACGGAAGTCTGTTTTGACTGTGGTTTTGAAAGTTTGTCGTATTTTAACCGGACGTTCAAAAAGGTGGCGGGCGAGAACCCGCTGCATTTTAAGAAGCGGCACAGACTGGTGCTGGCCGACTTTACAAGCGATAAATCCTAACCCTTACTGATATGGCAAAACAGTATTCCCGGCGGGAGTTTATCCGCCGTAATTCCCTGACCGGCCTGGGTGTTTCCTTGACGCCTTCGCTGCTGGCTAATGGCCTGACTACCATCCCGGCAAAAGAGACTAATCCCGTACCGGCACCTGCTATATTTTCTGCCTCCGATACGCCCGCCATCCTGGGGGGTAAGCCGTTACGGACTAACGAGTGGCCCACCTGGCCGATGTGGAACCCCGAAACGGATGAGAAACGGGTGCTGGAAGTGCTGCGCAGCGGCATCTGGTCGCGGGCGGGGGTAACCACGGAGTTTGAGAAAAAATGGGCGGAGACCGTGGGTGCCAAACGTTGTCTGGCCGTGGTCAATGGCACCAACGCCCTGATTGCGGCCCTGGTGCAACTGGACATTGGCGGGGGCGATGAGGTGCTGGTGCCGCCGTACACGTTTATCGCTACCGTGGCCGCCGTGCTGGCTACCGGCGCTATGCCCGTGTTTGTGGACGTTGACCCGGAAACCTTTCAGATGGACCCGGCGAAAATTGAGGCTAAGATTACCCCGCGTACCCGCGCTATTATGCCCGTGCACATCCTGGGTCTGCCGGCCGATATGACGCGCATCATGCCCATTGCCAAAAAGCATAACCTGCTGGTGGTCGAGGATGCCTGTCAGGCCTGGCTGGCGGAGATTGACCACAAAAAAGTGGGTACCTTCGGCCATGCCGGCTGCTTCAGTTTCCAGAACTCCAAAAACATACCGATGGGGGAGGGCGGGGCCATCGTCAGCGACGATGATGCCTTTATGGACCGCTGCTACTCCTATCACAACTTCGGCAATCCGTACGGCAGTGTAGTAGGCGACGTAGGGGCCGGCACGCTTATGATGGGCACCAAGCTGCGGCTGGCCGAGTACCAGGCCGCCATTGGCCTGGCGCAACTGCCGCGTTTGCAGGAACAGACCGTCCTTCGAAATAAAAATGCCAAATTCCTGAAAGCGCAGATCAGCCAGATACCCGGCATTGTGCCGTATAAGCTTTACCCCAACGTAACCCAGGCGGCCTTTCACCTGTTTCCGTTCCGGTACCAGAAAGAGGCTTTCAAAGGATTGCCCCGCGCCGACTTTCTGAAAGCGCTCAACGCCGAGGGAATCCCCTGCGCCAGCGGCTACGCACCCCTGAATAAGATGCCCTACCTGGCTCATGCCTTTCAGACCAAAAACTTCCGGCGCATGTATGCTAAGGAGCAACTGGATATTAAGAAATACAATGCGCAGAACGAGTGTCCCCAGAATGACAAATTGTGTAATGAAGAGGCTGTCTGGTTTCAGCAGAACATGCTGCTGGGTAGTCAGTCAGATATGAGCGAGATCGCTGCTGCTATCAACAAAATTTACCAGAACGCGGACAAGATCAAAAGCCTGGCGACCAAATGAGAACGATTGACCGGCTATTGCTCCTGATTTTTCTAAGTCTTACCCTGGTAGCCGGCGGCTATCCGGTTCTGGCGGGTACTGCCACCGGCTGGAGAGCGGGGGTAGCCCGCGTGGTCATCACCCCGGAGCAGCCCATGTGGTTGGCCGGGTATGCCGCCCGCACGCACCCGTCGGAGGGGAAACTGCATGACTTGTGGGCGAAGGCGCTGGTGCTGGAAGACGCCGACGGTAAGAAAGCGGTGCTGATTACGACCGATCTGGTAGGGGTTCCGCTTACGGTGTCCAACTATATCCGGGATCGATTGCAGGCCAGGTATGGCCTGACGCGCGCGCAGATCCTGCTCAATAGTTCGCATACGCATTCCGGACCGGTGCTGCAAAATGCCCTGTCGGACATCTACCCGCTGGATCAGGAGCAGTTGATGCGGATTAAGGCTTATACCGAAAAATTTCAGCAGGAGGTAGTGGCGCTGGTCGGGCGGGCGTTGCAGCATTTGGAGCCGGTGGAATTGTATTCACAGAACGGCGTGACCCGCTTTCAGGTAAATCGACGCAACAATGCCGAAGGCACCCTCGCCCGGCTGATTGAACTGAAAGGGCCCAACGACTATGCCGTGCCGGTGCTTAAGGTGGTGAACGGGAAAGGGGAATTAAAAGCCATTGCCTTTGGGTATGCCTGCCACCCGACCGTGCTGGATCTGTACCAGTGGTCCGGCGATTATCCGGGATACGCCCAGTTAGAGTTAGAGAAAGCCCATCCGGGTGTAACAGCCTTATTTTTCCAGGGTGCCGGGGCCGACCAGAATCCGCTACCCCGCCGGACCATTCCGCTGGCGCACCAGTACGGGCGAGAACTGGCGGCTGCGGTCGAGCGGGTGCTGGCGGAAGAGATGCGCAAGCTTTCCCCCCGGCTTACTACGGCTTACCAGGAAGTGAATCTTCCTCTGACCGGTCCACCGACGCGGGAGGAACTCGTCAGGCTGACGCAGGAGGCTCCGTATGACTACATGAAGCGTTGGGCGGGCCGGATGCTGCAAAACCTGGACAAAGGCGAAAAAGCCCCGGCCTCTTATCCGTATCCTTTGCAGGTCTGGCAACTGGGTGAGCAGACCGTGATGAGCCTGGGTGGCGAACTGGTCGTGCATTACGCCAATGAGTTGAAGCGGCTGTTCGGACCAGAGTTATTCGTGCTGGGGTATTCCAACAACGTGATGGCCTATATTCCGTCGGCGACCATTCTGAAAGAGGGCGGTTACGAGGGTGCTACCTCGCAGATGGTGTATGGGCTACCCGGACCCTGGGGACCCGCTGTCGAAAGCCTGATTCTGGGCGAAATGGTCAAACTGGCGGGTCAGGTGGGCGTTTCTCAACTCAAAGCTGAAAAGTAACCCCCGAACTGCATGCCTGCCTTAACCGCTTACCCGTATTACTCCGGCTTTACCTTTGCCCACGATACCTATAATGCCATTACCTGCGCCAGCGATGGCAGAATCTACTACGTCTTGTCATCAGACAGATATGATGTCGCCGGGCAAATGCATGTCTATGATCCGGCAACCGACCAGACCCGATTTCTAGCTGACCTGAGTGCGATCTGCGGGGAGGCCGGGCAGAAAGTGATTGCGCAGGGGAAAAGCCATGTCCGCTTCTACGAGCGGGCCGGCCGGCTCTATTTCGCCACGCACGTAGGTTTTTACGAACTCATTAACGGCATGGAGCGGCTGCCGCAGCAACCACCCGATGGGTATGGCCGGTACCCCGGCGGCCACTTCCTGTCGTACGATCTGGCTACGGGGGCTTTTGCCGATCTGGCCGTAGCCCCCGACGGCGAAGGTATTTTGTCTATGACCATCGACCGGGAGCGTGGCTACTTGTATGGCATCACCTGGCCTATTGGAAACCTCCTCCGGTATAATATCGAAAGCAAGGCACTACAAAACCTTGGGCCAGTTTCCGCCAGTGGTGAGGCCGGTACGCCGGGTGCCGATTACCGTACCCTGTGCCGGTCGATGTTTGTGGACCCGGCCGATGGTGCTCTCTATTTATCTACATCCGAGGGCGATATTCTGACGTATCATCCAGCGTCTTCAGGGATTCAAAAACTGGACGATGTTGACCTGCGGCTCGATTACTTCGGCCGTTACGACCCGACCCATCCCGGCAGCATGGGGTACAACTGGCGGAAGATCGTCTGGTACGCGCCGGAAGAAGTGGCCTACGGGGTTCACGGCAATTCCGGTTACCTGTTCCGATTTGATCCTCGTCGGCCGGAGCTGGAACTCGTGGAGCGGATTACCTCGGAACCCTCCCGGCGCAGTGGTATGTTCGACCAGTTCAGCTACGGGTACCTGGGTTTTCAACTGGGGCCCGACGGAGAAACGATCTACTACTTGACCGGCGGACCAATCTACGTGGATGGCCGGCGGGTGAAAGGCGAAGAGCAGATTGCCCGTGGAGCCGCCAAAGGGCTGGAGAACCTGCACCTGGTTACGTATAACATTCCAAACCGGAAGTACACCGACCACGGGGCCATTTTCTACCCGGACGGCAACCGACCTACTTATGTTAATTCGCTGGCGCTCGGCCCCGATGGTACGGTGTATACCCTGGCGCGGTTCATGCACAACGGCCGGGAAATTCAGGACCTGGTGAGAATTCCGGTTGACTACGCTTTTTAACGCAGGTGCTTAAATCCATCTTTTCATGAATTATGAAACCAGCCGCCGGGATTTTCTCCGGGCTACCAGTCTGAGCCTGGCCGGCCTGAGCGGTCTGCAATCGTCCGGTGACCTCTTTGCCAATCCAGCCGGTGCCGGTAAACCTAAACAGGTAGAACTCGCCATTGCCACCATCACCATCGATGGCTTTGGCGATATGAATTTTGAGCCATTCTTTGCACTGGCCCCCAAACTCCCTTTCAAAAATGTAGAGTTCAACTGCTGGTACGCCCGCAATCTGACGCCCGCCGGTATCCGCAGCATCAAAGAGCGCTGCCGGCAGCATAAGCTGACCCCGGTTTGCATGCAGGGCAGTTCGTTTGGTGCGTCGGGTAACATCATCAAGGATGTGACGCACAAACTCTGGAATATGGAAGCCGCCCGGCAGTTAGGCTGCAAACGGGTGAAATTCACCGGGGCCGGACGCGGATCGGAGGGTGGGCTGGATGCCGTGATCAATGTGCTTAAAGAGTTGGCACCGGCCGCCGAAGAGATGGGTATGCTGATTCTGGTGGAGAACCACGCCAATAATAACCTGGAAACCATCGAAGATTACGACCGTATCTTCAGCGCTGTTTCCTCGCCCAACGTGGGTATGTGCATGGACAACGCGCACTTCGACGGAGCTAATGTAGACCTGATGCAGGTGGTCGACCGGTTCCATTCGCGCATCCTGCACATCGACCTGAAAGATACCGAACGCAAAGGCATTCACAAGGTGGTGCGGTACGGACAGGGCGTAACTGACAATGCCGGCGTGGTGGAGCGGATGCTGGGCCACGGCTACAAAGGGTATCTGCTCATTGAGATGGCTCCTCCGCAGCATAAGGAAACGCTGGAAGAAGACCTGAAGCGGGCCTATCAGTTGTTTCAGAAATACGAACGGTAGTACCTCATCCGTAGCTTACCATCACCAGGCATAGTATGGTCAGGTATTTAACAAATTCCTTCGGCGGGTTTGCCGGTACTGTACTGGTACTGGTTACGGTCACGCTATCGTTTCGCTTCACACTCGACCCGGCCGATATGCCGCGTGTACTGGACGAGCGGCTGGAACTGTCCCTGTTTGCCGAAAACCCCGGGATTGTCACCCCCATCGGCATTGCCATCGACAGCCTGAACCGAATCTTCGTACTGGAGTCGCATACCCACCTGCCACCCAAAGATTACAAAGGGCCGACTGGAGATATTATTAAAGTGTTTGTCGATTCGAATGCCGATGGCCGGCCTGACAAAACCACTGTTTTTGCCGACGGCTTGAAAGAAGGACTGAACCTGGCCTTTTCGCCGGAAGGGCATTTGTACGCCGTGACCTCCCGCGCCGTATGGGTGCTGTACGACCGCAACGGCGACCGTGTCTGCGAGGAGAAAAAAAAGGTGCTGGAATTGGTCGAACCGGCTTCGGTGTATGCCCATGCCGCTCTGCTGGGGATTACCTTCTCACCCGATGGCTGGATGTATGTTTCGCGGGGGAATACCGGCGGACAGGCCTGGAAACTGGTCGGCACCGATGGTTCATCGGTGAGCGGCTACGGCGATGGCGGCAACATCGTTCGGTCGCGGCCCGACGGGGCCCGGCTGGAGGAAGTCGCCACCGGCTTCTGGAACCCGATGGACCTGAAATTCGACGGCAAAGGCCACCTGCTGGCGGCCGACAACGATCCGGACAGCCGCGGCCCAAACCGGCTGGTGCATGTCGTACCGGGTGGAGACTATGGCTACAAATCCCTTTACGGCGGCAGCGGCATTCATCCGTACCTGGCCTGGAACGGCGAACGACCCGGCACATTACCCTACGGGGTCGGGCTCGGGGAAGCCCCATCCGGATTGCTGGCTGCCGGTCTGGCGGCTCTGCCACCCGACTATCGGGGGCAGATGCTGGCTACCATTTGGGAGGAAAGCCGTATCGTCCGGATCAATCTGACGGCCAAAGGCGCATCATTAACTGGCTATACTCAAGTCATTGTTGAGGGCGGGCAGACGTTCCGGCCGGTTGCCTTTGCCACAGATCGGAACGGGGCCATCTACTTTACGGACTGGGTACTGCGCAACTACCCTAACCACGGCAAAGGCCGGATATGGAGACTGACCACCCGCAAAGGCATTGCGGTAGAGAAACCGCAGCCCATGTATGCGCCCGTAGGGCCGGATGCCGCCGTTGAGGTCCTGAACAGGCTGTACAACCAAAGTTCACCTGCCGAGATTAGTCAGCTTCATACGGCCTTACAGGCGAAAGACCCGTTTCTGCGTCATGCGGCTACAGTAGCGCTGGCCCGTCCGGCTTTCCGGCAACAGGCTATTGACGCGACCAGAGATGCCAGTCCCCTGGTTCGGCTGGGGGCAATGGTAGCGTTGCAGCGCTCGGGCTACCAACCCGCGGAACCCCTTGTGCGCCGGTTGCTGACCGATCCCGATGCCCAGGTGCGGCAACGGGCGTTGCAGTGGGTCGGGGAAGCCGGCCTGCAAGAGGCCCGAGCGGATCTGGATAAAGCGCTTACCGCCGGACCGGCAAACCCGGCCTTATTTGAAACCTACCTGGAGACCGTTGCTCATCTTTCGTCGGCGTTTATTGATGCGTACCGGAACCGGTCTGAGGCTTATGCCAAGTCAATAAAACGCCCGCTGCCGCACCAGTTTGTCGAAAACTTTGTCGCCGATCCGTCGCGACCTGCCGTGTTGCGGGCAATGGCGATCCGGTACCTGCCCAGGCCAGCCGAACAGGTTTGGCTACTGACCCAGTTACTGACTAAAGAACAGCACCCACAGATCCGGCTGGAGGCAATCAGGGCCTTGGCTGGCGTACCCGATCAGGCTGCAGGGCGCTCGTTGCTGGCGACGGCCACCAACCCGAAGAACCCCGTTTCCCTCCGGGCAGAAGCATTACTAGCTTTAGCCCGTCAGCCGGCGGAGGTTTCAGCCAGCGTGCGGCCGCTACTCAATGATCCGAATCCGGAGATTCAGCTCGAAGCGGTGCGTTACCTGCGAACACGCCTGTCTGATTCCGAGGCTCAGAGGGTTCTCCGGCCACGGTATGCTTTGCAGAAAGGAGGAGGTGAGGAGCCGCTCCGCCAGCAACTGGCCCTTGCATTATCGCCGGCGGATGCCGGTCATAAACTGTCCCACCGTCCGGCCTCGCTGGCGGAGTGGCAGACTATACTGGCAACGGGGGGCGATGCCCAGCGGGGGCAGCGGGTATTTTATTCGGTACAGGCCGTGTGCTCGTCCTGCCATGCGGTGCAGGGCCGGGGTGGCGACCTGGGCCCGGACCTATCGAACGTAGGGCAGTCGAAATCCCGGACCCAACTGGTTCAGGCTATTCTGCGGCCGTCGAAGGAGATCAGCCCGGAGTGGCAAGGCTGGTATATTCGCCTGAAGAATGGCGTAGAACACCAGGGGCGGCAGATTGATGTGGGCGAAAAGCAAATAGAACTCTACACGCAGGCGGCCGGCTTTGTCACGTTCGCCAAAAACGACATCCAGGATTACGGCATGAGTAAGACCTCGCTCATGCCCGACGGCCTGGAACAGCAACTCACCATCAGCGATCTCCGCGACCTGCTGGCATTTTTACAGGCGAAAAAATAAAAGTCATATGAGTACGTAGAGTTTTTGTATATTTGTACGTACAAAATTGTTCATTATGGATACAAAGCTGACGTTGAAGCTGAATGATGAGGTTATCGAAAAGGCAAAGCGGTATGCCGCTTCCCGAAAGACAAGTCTGTCCCGCCTGGTTGAAAATTACCTGAAGTCGTTAACGGGCAGGGAGCTACCGGATGATATTGAGGAGATAGAAATTTCGGCTTTCGTGAAAAGTATGGCTACCGGTACATCCATTCCGGCGGATATTGATCTCCGGAAAGAATACGGAGCTTACCTGACGGAAAAATACTCGTGAACGATAAACTATTCCTGGACACCAACATCATTCTGGATCTGCTGGGGTGCCGGGTACCTTACTACCAGGCTATCGCTAAAATTGCCACACTGGCTGAGCGAGGAGATGTACAACTGACCGCTTCGGCGCTTTCGTTCGCTACGGTACACTATTTCCTGGCCACGTTTGACGGCAGTTCTGTTGCCAGGGAGAAACTCCGGAAATTCAAGATTATCTGCAGCGTTATTGCGGTGAATGATGCCATCGTGGAAAAAGGGTTAAGCTCTACCTTCACAGACTTTGAAGATTCACTACAGTACTACTGTGCTCTACAGGACAACGCCACCATTTTGCTCACCAGAAATGCCAAAGATTTCAAGGAATCAGTTCTGTCTGTTCTGACGGCCGAGGAATATCTGGTCAGTATCGGTAAGAAGTAACGGGCTCAGTTGCGCCGGGTCGTTCTCTGCATTACTTTAGGCGTTTGCATCTCCTAAACCTGATCCATTCATGCACCGAAGAACTTTTGTCGGAGTTGGCGCAGCCTCACTCGGTCTGCTGCCGCTGCTGCCAACATTTACCTTTGCCGATCCGCAGCCAGTTGCCAAAGAATCTAAACCTGCCTGGCTGCTGGAACTGATCAAACTCAACGACCAGCACCTGAGTCAGTCCCGAACCTATCGCATTACGGAACCCGGTAACCCGGCGTTTGGGGGATTCATTGACGGAGACGATATACCCAATCCGCATTCGACGACCGGATTTGTCCGACAGGCGGCCTGTTCAATAGCCTGCCCGGAATCCAGCTTCTACCGGTCCAAAGAACTGCTCGCCGAAGTGGGACCGGCGGTACAAGCCCTGCTGAAGATGCAACATGACGACGGGACCATCGACCTGCTATCGACCAACTTCCACTCAACTCCGGATACCGGCTTTCTGGTGAAACGACTGGTACCAGCCTATACCCTGCTGGAGCGCTCGGGCACACCCGGTCGGGAGCCGGTGCTGGCCGCGCTGAAAACGTTTCTGCTGCGGGGGGGCGAAGCCCTGTCGGCCGGCGGTATCCACACGCCCAATCACCGCTGGGTGGTGTGCGCAGCCCTGACCAAACTCCAGGAGCGCTGGCCCAACCCCCGGTACCTCAACCGGATTGAAGAGTGGCTGAGCGAACACATTGATATGGACGCCGACGGGCAATACAATGAGCGGAGTACGCTGATTTATTCTCCCCTGACGAACCGCCTGCTGATTACCATCGCCAAAGGGCTGAACAAACCGGAGCTGCTGGGCTATGTTCGCCGTAACCTGGCCATGACCCTCTATTACCTCCACCCGAACGGGGAGGTGGTGACCGAGGCCTCCGGTCGGCAGGACAAAGCCCTCGTCGGTACGCCAGAAGGGTATTATTACGCCTGCCGGTACATGGCTTTGTTGGACAAGGACGGGCAAATGGCGGCCATGTGCCGGCTGATTGAGCAGAACGGTTTGCCCAAACTGGTTGGTTTTCTGGATTACTTCCTGGAAGATCCTGCTTTCTGGAATGAGTTACCGGCAGCCAGCCCATTACCGACAAATTATGTCAAAGAGTTCAGCCGGTCAGGATTGGTACGGATTCGGCGCGGAAACTGGGACAGTACCATTCTGTCGGCCAATCCGGTCTGGCTGACGTTCTCCAGGGGCAAAGCCATGTTGCAGGGTATGCGGGTGGCCGCTTCGTTTTTCGGGAAAGGGCAGTTTCAAACCGAGAAGATTACCCGGGAGGGGAATAGCTGGGTGCTGACGCAGTCGCTGGACGGCCCTTATTTTCAACCCTTCTCCAAAGAGAACATAGCCGAAGATGGCGACTGGGAAAAGATGCCCCGCGATAAGCGCCGGCAGAGCGAAGTCCAGCGGCTCGACTCGAAGGTGACGCTTACCGAAACGGCCGATGGTATGGAGGTGCAGATTGCGCTGACCGGCACCGATGGCGTACCGGTCGCCCTGGAGCTGATCTTCCGGCCGGGCGGCTCGTTCACCGGCGTTTTGCCCCACCCGACGCGGGACAAAGCCTTTTTGCTTAAGGAATCGGCTGGTACCTACGCCTTTCAGGGCGATACCATTACGTTTGGGCCGGGTCTGGCACAGCACAAAAATGTACAACTGCGCGGAGCCTTACCGGCCATGGATGCGCCCACCGTTTACCTGACCGGGTTTACCCCCTTCCGGCACACCATCCGGTTGTCCTGAACGAGCAAAAAAGAACCTCGCCCGTTTCGCAGCTACAGGCGACGACGAGCGAGGTTCAGGGTTATATCGATCGGTTATCAGAAGTTGGCAGCGGTAGACCGGGGGTCTTTAACCCGGACCGGATGGTCCTCCAGTTGAGCGTAGCTCAGCTTCCAGGTGTTATCATCCGCTTTTTTCCAGATCAGGACAAAGTTACCTTCGCCCATACCGCGTGGCTGATCCTGCGTTTCCGGTAAAACGTCTACCGAAAAGGTACCAGCCTCGTAAGCGATCTTGCTGTCGGCGGCTGAGGTAACTACACTGGTCTTGAGGTTATTTATGGTCGGGAGCGTTTCTTCTACCCATTTGCGGGAAACCTCCGACTTACCGGTGTAGTGCGCTTCTCCCTGCAGGAAATGCACATCGTCGGCCAGAAAAGAATTTACCTTACTGGCATCTTTGCTATTCCAGGCGCTGATAAATTGCTGATTCAGCTCCTGAACATTGGCGGTATCGTTGCCCGGTTTGGCACAGGCGCTAAGCAGCCCGGCCACCGCTATTGCTTGAATGAATGCTTTCATAGGTGTAAAAGGTTGAATGGTTACCAGCTTTTCCGACGAACTTCCAGGGTGCTGTACGGTTTCGACGGGTCGCCGAGGTAGGGGTTCGGCAGGTAGCCCATACCGATGATGTAATCAGCCTGGCTTTCCGGTGCGTATACGCCTGTCCCTTGGCTGGCGGCAAATCCAGCTGCAGCGGCTCCGGCGGCCACGGCAATGCCACTGGCTCTACGCGTCGACGATGGTGCGGTACGGGTCGCGGTTGAAGCCCGGTTAGCCGTCCGGTATTCACGGTTCTGCGCTTTTTCCCAGTTGGCAGAGGCTACACGCTCCGCTTCACGGGCTTTGTTCTTCTTGTCAATTTTTTTACCGATGGCGTATCCGGCAGCCCCGCCGGCTATACCACCAACAACACCCCCCAAAGCCCTATTCTTCTTATACAAGACAGCACCCGCAGCGGCACCGGTACCGGCACCAATGGCTACGCCTTTCGCCTGCGGATTCCATTTCTTTTTCGGCTGCTTACCGACTGCATAGCCGGTAGCGCCACCCACCACCCCGCCGACGACCCCGCCGACAACCCGGTTCTTTTTGTTCAGGGCGGCTCCGGCCGCAGCGCCAATGCCTGTACCAATGATGGTACCTTTAGCCTGACGGCTCAGATTGTTCTCGGTCTGGGCCTTAACTGGGCTCCCGATCATCAGAGAGGCCAGCAAAACAGAAGTGAAAATATGCCCTATCGTTTTCATGGTATTTCACGTTTAATTAAAACTCTAAATCAACTTTCCTGCCAGAATCTGGAAAATGCCGCCTGAAAGCCGGTGACCGGATTCTTCTTTCGTTGTTTGTGGGTTAGATAGCAGACAATTCTATAGGTTTAATGGATTGTATAATTTTATGCGAATTTTTAAATAAGTGTGGCTTTTTTCTGTAATTCTGTGGAGTATACACCTCAGTGCAGGGCAGCGGCCAGGTCTTGATTAAGAAGCTCCCGGGATTTCTGTCCAGCGGCTCACTGACCGGAATAGGTATTCTGGGGAGGTAAGACACGGATGTCACGCTCTATTTCCCGGACCTCAACGTACACGGCATAGTCGGCGGGTCTGATCCGCAGCCCGTGGTGTTCGGCATATGCCCTGGTGAATTCGGCACCCAGGTAGAGCAGCACGGCCGAATAGTAGATCCACACCAGAATAATGACGATGGAGCCGGCCGCGCCAAAGGCGGAAGCCGTGCCGGTGGTCTCAATGTATAAGGCGATCAGGTAGCGGCCGCCCATGAACAACAGCGCCGTAAAAAAAGCCCCCCACTGTACATCCTTCCAGGCGATCTTAACGTCCGGCAGAAATTTGAAAATGATGCCGAACAAGAGCATGGTTACCCCGAAACTGATCACCAGGTTAAGAAGATTGACCACCCAGATGGTGACTTGTGGGAAATACTGGCTGAGCAGGCCGCTTAAGGCGGCAACGAGTCCGTTGATGATCAACGATACCAGCAGCAGAAAGCCCAGACTAATGATGAGCGAAAATGAGCGCAGCCGGTCTTTGAGCAATTTCAGCCATCCGCGCCGGGGTTTGGGCTTTACCCGCCAGATCAGGTTGATGGAATCCTGAATTTCGATAAAGACGGACGTAGCCCCCGCCAGCAGGGCAATACCGCCCGTAACGACTGCCGTGGTCGTTTGCCCCGACAGTTTAACGTTTTTAATCATCTCCTGGAGCTGCAGCGCGGCCTCGTCGCCCATAAACTCGTTGATCTGGTGAAATATCTTTCCCTCAATTGCCTGGTCACCGTAGAGCAGGCTAACCATGGAGATAACCAGCAGCAGCAACGGAGAGAGCGAAAAAACGGTGTAGTAAGCCAGCGCAGCGCTGAGTTTCATGACCCGGTCGTTGGAGAAACCGGAAAATGTGGCCTGTAAAATCGACCATAGCGTTTTAAACGCATCTGTCAGGGAGGGTTTGTTCATGG
Organism: Nibrella saemangeumensis; assembly: GCF_039541915.1. Taxonomy (NCBI): domain Bacteria; kingdom Pseudomonadati; phylum Bacteroidota; class Cytophagia; order Cytophagales; family Spirosomataceae; genus Nibrella; species Nibrella saemangeumensis. The sequence goes on along the minus strand of NZ_BAABHD010000024.1, from coordinate 330,897 downwards.
CCGTGCAGTGTTCTGGTAAGCGGATAAAGCAGGGCTGGTAAAGGTGACCCCGCCGGATTTATCGGACTTGCATTGATCCGGTTCTACAATAACAACTGATTTACGGCCTTTTGGGATTGAAGGTTCTATTGTGAGCCTATTGGTTATACCCATCAACAGTTCTCCTCTGCGTATTTCCGTCGGTAACCTTTTTTTATAAAAAAAGGCACAGATTGTGGCGAGTGTATTTTTTTGTAGGCTCTGGTTTTTATTTTTGTATAGCTAATCTATATAGTATTCATTTATATAGGATGACGTATTAATATAGAGGACGTTGATTACTGGAAACCGTAACTGAAAACTTGTACTTTACTGTATGTTTAAACTTCTTCAATCGCAGGAGGCTTATCTACTTCTCATGCTTATCTCAAAACCTGTCTGGTTCTATTTCTCCGGCAAGTACACCGCCACTTTTTTTACCGAATACACCCTGCTCCGCGTTTTTGGTGAGCGTATGGATTCCATCACGGCGCTGTTGTGGGCCATTATGTGGGCCTGCTTCTTTGTTGCCTGCTAATGGCGTGACGGTCTGGTACCACCTGGGTTTAGGCTATCATTTGCCTTCATTCCGTCAAATAGATAATGCGCCGAAAATGCAACGGGGTCACGGTGAATCGTTATTTTAGAGGCTGATTTAAGCGCTAAGTGGTACTATTCAGACGCTATTAATACTCTTTGCCTGACCCTATGGATCGTGTCTCGTCCCCGTCCGCTTCGCCGGAGGTTATGAACGTTCGCTTTTTTGAAGCTACTCCCGGCATCAGTGTCGTTTTACGGCCTGATGCACCGGTGTTTACGCTCGTAGCTGTAAGCAACGATTTTATCCGCGAATCGGGCATGAAGCGGGAAGACGTAATTGGGAAAGGGCATTTTGAGGTATTCCCCAAAAGTCCGGATGATCCTCATTTTACCGGCGAGCAGAATCTGAAGGCTTCCTTTGATTACATCATCCGGCACAGACAGTCTCACGATATACCCGCTCAGCGGTACGATGTACCAATGGGCGATGGAACCTTTAGTCAGCGGTACTGGAAAATTCGGAATGCCCCGGTCTTAAGTGAGGCAGGTGAGGTGCAGTATATTATCCATTCCGCCACAGACATTACCAGTCAGATCAAAGCGGAGCATAAGGCGGAAGCTGCCAGGGGGCTTGAGCAAACCTATAATTTTTTCATAAATGCCCCGGTCATCATCGGATTTGTCCGGGGAGATACCTATGTGGTGGAACTGGCCAATGAAAGCCTGTTGGAAGTGTGGGGCAGAACCAGCGACGTTATTGGTAAGCCGTTGCTGATAGCCATACCGGAACTGGAGGGCCAAGGCTTTATTGAACTGCTGGATCAGGTTCGCAAGACCGGCGAACCTTATTACGCCTACGAAGCACCGATTACCCTGTACCGCCGGGGAAAACCCGAGGTGTTTTACTTCGACTTTGTGTATCAACCTTATTACGAGAGCGAAACAGAAGAAGTGGCAAGTGGCGTCATTTCCGTAGGGCATGATGTGACCGAGCAGGTACTCGCCCGGAAAAAGATCCAGGAGAGTGAAGAGAAGTACCGCAGTCTGTTCGAGTCAATGGACCAGGGCTTTTGTGTGCTGGAAATGCTTTTTGACGATGAAAATAAGCCGCTGGACTATCGTTTTCTGGAAGTAAACCCCGTTTTTGAGAAGCAGACAGGCCTGCAGAACGCCGTCGGAAAAACCGCCCGTGAACTGGTGCCGGATCTGGAAGCCCACTGGTTCGAGCTGTACGGGAATGTGGCTTTGACCGGCAAGTCGGTCCGCTTTACGGAAGGATCCCAGGCTATGGGCCGGTGGTTCGATGTGGCTGCGTTCCGGATTGGCGACCACACAAGCCGGAAAGTAGCCCTGCTTTTCACGAATATTACAGAGCAAAAGCAGGTGGAAGAAGCCCTGAAGCAAAGCGAAGAGCAGTTCCGGACACTGGCCAATTCTATTTTTCAGCTGGCCTGGATGGCCGATCCCAGCGGCTGGATACACTGGTACAACGACCGCTGGTATAGTTATACCGGCACTACCCTGGACGAGATGAAAGGCTGGGGTTGGGAAAAGGTGCATCACCCGGACCATATCGAGCGGGTCGTAACGTTTGTGAAAGAAGCCTGGCGCAAAGGGGAACCCTGGGAGCTTACCTTTCCCTTGCGCGGCCATGATGGCACCTACCGCTGGTTTCTGACCCGGTCTTATCCGGTTAAGGATGAGCAGGGGAGGGTTACTCAATGGATTGGCACCAATACCGACATTGATGCGCAGAAACAGGCCGAAGGGCTGCTGGAGGAAAAAGTGAGGGAACGCACCCAGGCGCTGGAACAGAAGAACAGAGAACTGGAGCAGTTTGCCTACGTGTCGCACCATGACCTGAAGGAGCCGATCCGAAAAATCATGCTGTTTAGCGAAATGGTAAAGGCCGAAAGCTATGCTCAACTGTCGGAGGCTTCCCAGCACCGGCTGGACCGGGTAATCGACGCAGCCCAGCGGATGAGTACAGCCCTGAAAGACATCCTGGATTTTGCCAGCCTGACCAAAACGGAGCCCTTTTCCGCCGTGGATCTGACGGAGGTACTGGTATCCGTGAGAACCGATCTGGAGCTGGTGATCGCCGAAAAGCAGGCCCGGCTGGTGGTGACCGACCTGCCCGTGCTGAGAGCCGTGCCGGGACAAATGCACCAGTTGTTTTACAATCTGGTGAGCAATGCCCTGAAGTTCTCTAAACCCGACCTGCCCCCGACCATTACCGTTGAAAGCCGGCTCATTGATGCGTCGGAAGCTGGCCGGCCGCCGGGCCTGGAGACCGGCCGCACCTATTACCAGATCACCGTGCGGGACAACGGCATCGGCTTTACGCCCGATAATGCCGAAAAGATTTTTGTGATGTTTCAGCGCCTGCACAACCGGAAAGCCTACTCGGGCACCGGCATCGGACTGGCCCTGGCCAAAAAGGTAGTAACCAACCACGGCGGAACCATCTGGGCCGAAGGTCAGCTTGGCGAGGGAGCCACCTTCCAGATCCTGCTGCCGGCCAGTTGACCCCGGCACACATGGTGTTTTTCGCCAAATGCTTCAATCAGCGCACCATCAGGTGACCCGCGTCGGATTTAGTCGGCAGCTTTTTCGGGTTGGGCGAGATAAAGATCGTCAGCCACGTCCGGCGCGCCATACGGAAGAAGTATGGCGTCAGGAGTACCAGGGCGGGCAGCAACCCCATTAAATAGTAGTCCAGATACAGGTTGAACCCCTGAACGAGCACAAAAAAAGTCAGCAGGATAAACGCCGTGTAGAAGGCGTAACTGACAAACATTGATCCCCAGTAAAAGCCCGGCTCCGGCACGAAGTTCTCCTGGCAATGCGGACAGTGGTCGTGCATCTGGTCGAAGCGAAGAGAGAACGCACTGTTGGTGACGAAGAAATCGCCCTGATGACAACGGGGGCATTTATTGAATACGATGCTGTATAATCGGCTGTTGGTTACCATAGCTACGCAATTTTTATGATACAAATGTACCTGTTATTGGCATTGACTTCCAGAGACAGGCCAGGTATGGTACAAATCAACGATGGCCCCCTGACTGCTGCCGAAACTTAATGGGTGTAGTGCCGGTGTGCTTTCTAAAGAACCGGACAAAGTAGGAGGGGTCTTCAAAGCCTAAATGAAAGCCGATTTCCTTGATCGATTGGGTAGTATGGATCAGCAGCCGCTGCGCTTCAATGACCAGGCGCTCGTGCAGGAGCTGACTGGCCGTTTTATTCAGCACTTTTTTGCAGATATGATTAAGGTGGTTAGGCGTCAGGCCCATCTGAGCCGCATACGCATTTACTTCCCGGACGGTCAGAAACTGATCTTCCAGTAATTCTTCATACTGCCGGATGCGATCGTACGGGTAATGCTCTGTTCCCATCCGCTGTTGAGCGTATAACCGATCTGCCGACTCCAGCAGGATATGCACAAAAGACAGAAACACTTCGGCCCGATTTGCCTGAGGCTGCTGGTACTCATCGTAGGCATAGCTAAACAGATCACCGAATCGGTCCTGCTGCCCGGTTACCTGTAACAAGGGCTGGTGCTGGTGCGAGTGGAAAAACGGATACTGGTGCAGCCGGGCACCGTAGCGGCTCCGAAAGAAGTTAGCCTCGAAAAACAGGTTGAAGCCTTTGATATCCGGCGATAGTTCCCAGCTATGAACTTGGCCGGGGGTCAGAAAATACAACTGGTGCGGAGCTACCGGATAGGTTTTGAAGTCGATGGTGTGGATGCCGCTGCCCTGGCTGATCCACATTACCAGATAAAAGGTGTGTGAATGCGGTTTATCAATGCCCTTAAATTCCTGTACGAGTTTCTCCAGCGGAGTCATGTAAAAAAGCACATCCGGCTCATGACGCGGGAACGACTGCAGCTTGTAAACGGGTACTGATCTGGACATATACCCGCAGGGATTAGAACAACGAGTTGGTATTGGCTGATTTTTCCGGAATTACCTGCAACACATCCCAATGCTCAACTATTTTTCCGGTTTCATCAAACCGAAAGATATCAATACCGGCATAATCCTGATCAGCCGGCCAGTGCTGGTAGCAATGAAGCACCACGTAATTGTCTTCGGCAATAGCTCGTTTGAACTCCACCCGCTTGCCGGGATACTCTCGGGCCATTCGACGGAAATAGTCGATAAAGGCCTGTTTGCCATCGCCGACGTGCGGGTTATGCTGAATGTACTCATCGCCAACATATTGCGCAACGGCTTCTTCTGGCCGACACTGGTTAAACATCAGGTCGTAAAACGCCATGGCATTTTGTTTGTTCAGGCTGCTATTCATTGGAAAGTATTGACTTGGCAAAGTTAATATAGCTACAATCCTTCGTCAGATTGTAGCCGCAAGCTCTTCAATCTCTATCTCCTCGGTGAGGTTCAGTTTCCGGCGCAGGCGGCTGCGGTGCTGCCGGATGGCGTGGGTACTTACGCCCAGCATGGCGGCCATCTCTTTGTTGGAGTAGTTGAGTTTGCACAGTGCCATAAAGCGAACCTCAGCCGGACTCAGCCCCGGCAGCTTGTCGCGCAGCCGGACCAGGTAGCCCTGGTGTACCTTTTCAAACAACTGTCGGAACTCCTCCCAGCCTTCGTCGGTCAGCAGCACCGAGTTCTGTAATTGCTCCAGAAGTTGGTAGTGCGCGTCGGCCACCGGGTGGAGTTGTTGCTCCATCTGCCGGATCTGCTCCGAAAACTGGTCGATCAGCACGCTTTTTTCCTGAATATTGCGGGTAAACTGGTCGAGCTGCCCAATGGCGTTCTTCAGTTCGAATTCGGTGCGTTTATTTTCAGCCAGCAGTTGCTGCTGACGGTGACGGTATTGCAATAACCGACGGTTGTAAAGCAGCCAGGTGACAACCAGCGCCAGGGCAATCAGCAGGATAATGCTGTTTCGTAGCAGTACCTGCCGCTCCTTTTCTTTCTGCATGATTCGCTCCTGAAGCTGGTGGCGCTCACTCTCCACCGCCATTTCGGCCTTGTGTTTCAGCGTCACGTCGATGTCCCGTTTGTAGCCATCGCGGGCAAAGGCCGCCGAATCGGCGTAGCGGAACGCCAGTTCGGTTTGACCGGCCTTTCGGTAATAGTCCGCCAACACCTGGTACGTCACATGGCTGAATTTGACCATGTGCATTTTCAACGCTGCCTGGTGAGCCTGTCTCGCCAACTCACCCGCGCGGGTGAGTTGGTTTCGGTTCAGGTAAATAGTCGCCAGTTTACTGCCGAAAATAGCGGCATTATCCCAGACCTGCGTTTGGGTGGTGAGCCGGATTCCTTCTGACAGATAGGGCATGGCTGCATTTTCCTGCTGTTGCTCGGTCAGCAGCAGGCCGATGTTGCCATTCAGAATGCCCACCCAGGCCTCGTTGTTAAAATCACGGACGGGCAGGTGCTGTAGTCCCCATTCAAAATACCGGCGGGCGGCCGGGTAGTCTTTCAGTTTAACCGACGCCATACCCAGCATACAGGTGTTGTAAATATGGGTGTTGGCAATCCCGTCAGGTTTGGCATCCGTCAATACCTTACCAATACGGATGGCGTTCTCGTAGTCGAAGAATTCGTAATAGGCCCTGGCGATCAGGTAAATGGTATAGTCGCGCTCGGGGAAGTCGGCTTCGGTTAAGGTTTTGAGCAGGTCGAACGTACGCAGGTAGTGCTTAAAGGTCAGGTAGTAATTATGCGCAATATTGAACTGGTACAGGCCCATCTGTAAATTTATTCTGGCCATCAGCGATGCATTATTGATTCGCTCCGCTGTTTGCAATAAGGCCTGAGCCCGCGCTGGAAAGCGGTTGTTGTACCGCATATTGGCCCGGTCGGTACACAGGATAGCGGTTTGAAACGTCAGCTTGTCGTTCTCACTGCCGTTTTTCTCATAAAAGCCGGCTAACTCCTGCCTAAACCGGTTGGCAGCATTTGTGTCTTTTTTAGAAAGGTCATTGTACACCCTGATAACTGCTTTTAATTGCTGCGCGGACGATAGGGTAAGCAGCGAATCGGGGGAGGCAACCGAATAGGCAAACGAACTCAGCAGAAAAAAAACGGTCAGCTGCAAGTACTGACAGGCAGACATCCACTTCACGTTGTTTACCACAGGCCAAACCATAGGTAAATATACGTAGAATTCCGGTTGGGAAGCAAGTTAATTGGATAACTGGTTCCTTGGTTGATTGGGCTTTACCAGTCAACCAACGAACCAGTTATCCAATTAACCAACTCATCGTTGTTTCAGCACCCGCTGCCGGTGCAGCAGACCGTCTGCTGTTTCCACGTTCAGGATGTAAATGCCTTCGGGGAGATTACCCACTGAGGCTTTAAGCTGGCCTGTACCACCGACGGGCTCCATAGCCCATTGTCCCTGCGGCCGTCCCTGAATATCGTACAAGTGAATGGTGGCCGGGCTGCTGAGTCTGCTCACTTCAACGGTCAGAAATTCAACCACCGGATTAGGGTATACGCTGACCTGTACCTCTTCGGCTGAGACGATGCCTTTACGAGCGGCCGGGGTGCTGCCCAACGAACAACCGCCGTCGAACACAGTGCCGGCGCTGGCGGTCGTAGTCGTTCTGGTTTGCTTATCGGTGGCGGTTACCGTCAGGCGGAGCCGGTAATCCTGCAGGCCGTTAAGGTTACCCCCTTGTCCGGTAATGGTGAGTGTGTTGTTACTGGGAGTAAAACTGACTTTGCCGATGGTAACGCCTTTTGCTCCGATGGCTTTGTAATCGAGCGATTTGGGGGCGAGGTACTCCCATTTGTAGTTCAGGGTGCTGTTGGCTGGCACGTTGGAAATGGTCATGACTAATTGATAAGTATAGTCAACCTTCGAAGCCGGGGTGGTTTTGACGCACAGGTTGGTAATGCCGCTAACGCTCATACCTGCAGATGGAATGCCGGTGACGCTGGTTGTGGCCGTACCGGAACATCCGCCGGCGTCGGTGACGGTAACCGAGTAGGGGGTAGTGCCGCTCAGGGTCTCAACGGCGATGCGCTGTGTGGTCTGGCCAGTACTCCACTGGTAGGCGGTCCCCGCCGTTGCTGTCAGCGTGACGCTTTGGCCGATAGTCGATGTTGGTGAAGTAGGGCTGATGGTAACGGGCAGGGAGGTAAAGTTGCCCTGAAACTCAAAAGCACCCAGGTCAGCCGTGCCGTTATAGAATCGAAACTGCCCCCCAGCATCAACGGGTACGCCCTCTAATGAGGAGTAAGCTAGTTCCTCAACAGGTGTCAGTCCCGCATTAATTGCCGGGGAGCAGGCGGTGAGCGTCAGGTCCGCGTTCCAGAGTGGGTTTTGGTTTAGAACATTGTAAGGCGTGTAACCCGTTGCGCCGGGTTCAATCAGGCAGTTGGTGGCAGCTACCGCTGCGTTATACGATCTTTTGGCAATGGCCTTAGCCCCCTCGTTATTCCATAGAATACAGTTAATCAGCGTGAGAGTAGTTCCATAATGCCCTATGGCGGCTCCTTCAACGGTAGCCCGGTTGTTGGCAAACGTGCAGTTGATAAACCGGGGGTTCACCGATGCGCTGCTGGAAAGGGTGCTGTAAACAGCCCCGCCAATGCTGGAGGCCGAGTTGCCACTGAACACGCAGTTGATAATAATAGGTGCCATGCGAGTGCTACTTAACCCAAAAAGGGACATGGCCCCGCCCTGACCGGCTTCATTGCCGAAAAAGCGGCAGTTGCTGATGACAGGTGCCGTTTCGACATTGAACCCGCTTATCTGAACCGCGCCTATCTGTTGCGAACCCCGGGCGGCCGTGATGGTAAAACCGTCGAGCCGGGTTTTGTTATCCGTATTCAGGAACAGGACAAGACCCTGGCTGTTTTGCCCCTGAATTGCCTGGGGCGTTTCGGCAATGTTGTTATGGTCGTTATCAAGGTCATTGTTATCGATGTCTCCGCTGAGAATGCTGCTGCCCAGTATCCGGTTGCTGGTACCCGCGATGTAGCCGCCCAGCACGCTTACCCCGGTAGGAATATCAAACCGGGCATAGGAATCAGCTTGGTTAGTAGTTGGCTTGTACACACCCTGGGCCACGCGGATTTCGGTGCCGGAGCAGGCCCCTTGCAGGGCCGGTTGCAGGCTGGTATAGGCATCGGCCCAGGAGCTGCCGTTAGCGGCTCCGGTGGCGGCATGGTTTACAAAGATCAGCTTACTGGGCGTGTTGCTCTGGTATTCAATTGCACCTATATCAATCGTTCCAGCATTGTAGAACCGGTTATTGCCAAGTACATCCGTGGTGATCCCAGCCAGCTCAGGTACCGAATTTGTACCTGCATTGATGGCTGGTGAGCAGGCTGTCAGCGTTAGGTTCTGGTTCCATAAAGGATTACTGGTCAGCACATCGGTACCCATATAGTCCGTTTCCTGCGGCTCAATCAGGCTATTCGTGACTGTAATCAACGAGGTTGAGAAATAACCTGACCCCACAATGGTTTGTTGCCCACCGTTATTCCAAAGAATACAGTTGGTCAGCTGCACCTGATAGGCGGCTCTATCACTGTCCATTTTACTATTGATTGCATTCCCGCTTACAGAACTCAAATTATCTGTCAGGCTGCAGTTGACCATCTTGAAGCCATAGGTACCAGAGTCATCAGCGCTTGGTAGCACCACATTGTAAATAACCCCGCCGTAAAAACTTTGGTTGCCTCTAAACACACAGTTGATGAAGGCAGGCGTCTTGCTGTTAAATAAATTGAATTCATGCAGCAGGTAGAAGGCGGCTCCTGCATGGGCCCAGTTGCCTAAAAACTGACAATTAACAAGGACCGGTGCTCCATTCTGGCTGTAAATACCTCCTCCTTCATCATGGCTGCCCCCATTTGTGTCGGCTTTTCCGGCGGTTATGACAAAACCGTCGAGCCGAGTCTGGTCGTTTGTTGCGTTCATCACGACTACATGGTAGCTGTTGCCGCCTTCTATGTGATCAGCCCACTCAGCAATAGAGTTACCGTCGGCGTTATAATCATTCTCATCAATATCTCCACTGAGAATACTGGTGCCCGGCGTGCGGGTGTCTGTACCCGCTATGTAGCCACCCAGAATGTTTACACCCGAAGGAATCAGGAATGTAGCCGCCCGGTCATTGGGATTGGTAGTTGGTTTGTACACCCCCTGGGCGACCCGAATTTCGTCACCGGCCGTCACACCGGATGTAGCCGGGTTCAACGCTTCCTGAAGGGTTTGGTAGGCTGTAGCCCAGGAGGTGCCATTGCCACTGGTACTAAGGGCACCATCGACAAAGATCACTTTTGATTGCGCCAGGCTCGGGATAGTCATCAGCAGAAGAATGACCAGCCGGCAAAAGGTAGAGAGTAGTTTCATGGTTGATCGGTTAAATGGTTGATTGGTTGATAAGGCAGGTTTAGGGCATCACCTGGTGGTTGAGGGTTTCGATTTTCCACTCGAAGTACCACCAGACGCCCCAGGCCAGCAGCAGAAACAGCAGCACCATGCCCACCAGCAGCAGGGTAGGACGGGTGGGGCCGGGCGGTTGGTCAGGTATCAGATCAGCGGTAGAATCGTGCATGGAGTTGCCGGTATTTTTGTCCGGCTCAAATGTAGAGGTATTGGGAGGAGACGGTGAAATTTCGAGTGTGACAAAAATGTGACAATTCGTATAGCTTTGTAAATGAGAGATTTACAAGCTACGCTAAAGTTTTACTTTAACTGAAACAAAGAAAGCCTTGTTGGGGTGTAATGGGGAAGTCGGTGAACCAATTAACCAACGAGCCAGTCAGCCAATGAACCAGTCAAGCCTACAAGTGCCTGCGTTTTCCCTTATTCTGCTCATCGGCGTAAGTGGAGCGGGTAAGTCGACGTTTGCCCGTCGGCATTTTCTGCCGACGGAAGTCATCTCATCGGATCATTGCCGGGCGCTCATTACGGATAATGAAAACGATCAGAGCGCCACGGGTGATGCCTTCGAGCTGCTGCACTGGCTGGCGGCCAAACGGCTCCAGCGCCGGCGGCTTACAGTGATCGATGCCACCAACGTGCAGGCCGACGCCCGGCAGTCGCTGATCGACCTAGGCCAGCAATTTAACTGCCCGCTGGTGGCCATTGTGCTGGATATGCCTGAGCAGGTACTCAACGACCGGCGGAAAACACGCACCGACCGTTCCTTTGCCGACCCGGTGCTGCACCGCCAGCGGAGAGACCTGTGGCTGTGGACCCGTTACCTGGAATACGAAGGATTCAGTACCGTGTACCGGCTCAAATCAGCGGACGAAGTGGATCAGATTCAGGTAGTCCGTCAGTCCTGATGAAAAAAGGGGTACCACCTTAGTAAAATGGTACCAGCGTTTATAGGGCTAAATCTCTATTTTTTCGGCCAAAAATCCACTTTTCAGGCCTTTGCTTCTCTTCACTCACATATTCATAAAGTGGGACGACAAGCCTCTGTTGTTTATGGTACTTTTACGGCACCAATTTTTCTTATTTGTTGGTGAACCGCCAAATGCCACAATAATACCTATAACCTATGCACAACAGAGTATACGCGTTTTTTCTGCTTTTCTTTTTCTGGTCGCTTAGCCAGCTTACCTACGCGCAACAGGTCATGTTGCAGGGCTGGTACTGGGATTACCCCAAAACCGGTCAGGGCTACAACTGGTCGGACACCCTGCGCCTGAAAGCACCCTCTCTGGGTCAGGCCGGCTTTACGCACGTCTGGTATCCGCCCTTCGCCGGCAATGGCAACAAGAGTGGCGGCTATGATCCCAAAGATCTGTTTGTGGGTACAGAACAGACATCCCTGGGTACTCTGGGTGAGATCAAAACCATGGTGTCATCCTTAACGGCGGTGGGTATCACGCCGGTAGCTGATATGGTGTATAACCACCGCGATGCCGGCGCACCGGAAAGTAACCCTGCTGTAAAGGATTACATAACCAAGTTTGCGAGCGGAACAGGAAGTTATGGCTTCAAGCGACCATTTCCGTCAGATCGTTACCGAATGATTATTCCCATTGGGGGCAATAGGGCAGAGGGAACCGGCACATACTATATCAAAATGCGATCGCGGGGTAGTATTTTCAACGGGGCTAAATATGCTTTCCATGTCACAACCAACAAAATTGGGGGCTCTCGCTGGAGTCCTGTTATAACGCCTGATGTAGATCTAACAAATTTAGCTGATCAGGAGAAGTATGCCGGTATTCAACTCGGCCGTAATTACCTCAATAAAATTAATTCCAATGGAGATATTGATGAGTTTGCGGTAACAGTGACAGCCAGTGATTTTAATGCCTTAGGTGACTCGCTCATCATCCAGGCTATCAACTATGATAGTGAATACTCGGATCATCTTCCTATTGATATCTATTATGAAAAGGTGCCTGGAGCCGGTTCTTACAATATAGCTGATTACACCAACCCATTCTTAGATGGTTATAAACTGGTATTTCAGACCTACACCGACTTTACTAAAATGACCAGCAAACGGGGTGGGCTCAACTGGAATGCTTTTCGACCGCATTTTGATGGTAACAGCCCTGCCGGCTGGTCCCAGACAACCAGTTTGGGACCGGAGTGGAGTATGCAGAGTATGGACTACTTCTACGATTATGACCATAACGTTCCGGCTACGCGGGACACGTTGATTGCCTGGACCAAATGGGCGTACGATGAACTAGGGTCGAAGGGGTTGCGCATGGATGCCATCAAACATTTTGAGCCATCGTTTGTGTCCAAAATGCTGAACGAAATGGTAGCCAGTAACCGGACCCCTAATCTGGTGGTGGGCGAGTGGTATGGTGAAAACACGGATGAGTTAAAGGGATGGGTAGACGCGGTCAGTAGCGGACTGAACGAGCAAACCCGGCAGGCTGCGCCCGTAAAAGTATTTGACTTCTCGCTGCGTCGGGCGTTGAAGGAGGCCCTCGACAACGGAGCGAATGTCCGTCAGGTATATTTCAGCAGTTTGCGGGATGCCAAAAACATGAGCGGTTTCAACGTGGTAACGTTCCTGAACAACCACGACTTCCGGAGTGCCAACACCTCCCACGGTGATGCCCTGGTACACAACAACCCGATTTTGGGCTACGCTTATCTGCTCACCAACAACCAGTTGGGCGTACCAGCCGTATTTTATCCAGATTACTATGGCTATCCGGCCCGCAATTCTAAATTCGGTTCCGATACCTACGGATTTGATTACCATCCGGTTGGCCTCAAGCCCATGAAGGCGGAGATTGACCAGCTGATGAAGGTATTGAAGACGTACATCAACAACTCGCCGGGGGTACATTACCTGAATCATTACGGTGGAGTCAATAATTCACCACCAAGCCCGAACAACTATATAAAAGGGTCCCATAACCGTACGTTGATCTACCAGCTCGAAGCGCCCACCAGTACGGGTAAAGACGTTATTGTAGCCATTAACTTTGGGGAAGACACCCTGAAGGTCGATCACCTGATTGCTGTGCGGAACGGCATTACCCAGGGAACTCAGTTTGCCGATATCCTGGGCAAATCAAAATTCCCGTATGCCGTAGTCGACGGTCAGAACCGCATTTATGTCGAACTGCCGCCCAAGAGCTATTCGGTGTGGGTGCAGGACGTAGCTCCGCTCTCCGCAACCTTAGCAGTGGCTCCAGTCAGTGGTACTATTTGTCCAGGTCAGTCGGCTACACTGACGACCACTACTACGGGTGGTACGGCACCCTACACCTACGCTTTTTCGACGGGTGCTACCCCGACTCAGAGCAGTTCGGTAGCGACCGCCACAACCAGCGGACCTTACTCCGTTACCGTTACCGATGCGCTGGGGCTGACCGCCGTAGCCAGTGTGACCCTGACGGTTAAGGAGGCTACCACCATTACGCAGGAACCCGCTTCGGCCAGCGTAGTCTGCGCGGGTACACCCGTCAGCGTACCCGTAATGGCCACCGGGCCAGGTACGCTTGGCTATCAGTGGTACAGAACCGGCACCAACGCCCCAGTAGCCGGACAAAATACGTCGACATTGAGCATCGATGCGGCAAAAACGACGGATACCGACGGCTATTATTGTGTGGTCACGAGTTCCTGCACCAGTCTCACCTCGACGACGTTTAACCTGACAGTGAACAGCCTGCCGACAGTTGCGACAGCGGGGCCGCTGTCGCCCCAGTTGATTGGTACGCCGGTTTCCCTGACTGCTACGCTTTCGGGTGATCTGGCGGGAGCAACCTGGCAATGGCAGTGGGGAAATGGCGCAACTACGGGCGGTGTGCTCACGAACAATACGCTGGTAACCGAGTACACATATGCCGGACAAGGCGTGTTTTCGCCCACGCTGGTCATCACCAGTGCCTGTAGCCAAACCGTGGCCGCGACCCACCAGTATGTAGTTATCTATAACCCGGATGGCGGTTTTGTGACAGGTGGCGGCTGGATACAGTCATCGGCCGGCGCGTACAAAGAAGATCTGGCACTGGCCGGACGGGCAACGTTCGGGTTTGTGGCAAAATATAAGCGGGGTTCTACCGTGCCCGACGGCAATACCGAGTTCCAATTCAAGGCCGGTAACCTGAACTTCAAAAGTATAGCGTACGAGGATATGCGTCTTGTCATAGCCGGCTCCCGGGCCAACTACAAAGGGACCGGCACCATCAACGGCAAAGGTACTTACAGCTTCCTGGTGTCGGCTATCGACGGACAAGTGTCAGGAGGTGGTGGCACCGATAAGTTCCGGATAAAAATCTGGACCCTGAACTCCGATACCGGTCAGGAACAAATTGTGTACGATAATAACCTGAGCGAACTGAATCAAGCAGAGAATGCCGACCCGGAAACGGCAATTGGCGGAGGCTCCATCGTCATCCATTCAGAGAAGAGCAAACGCGAAGCCGCCGAGCCGGTGCTATCGGCCGATGCGCTGGTCCTGCGGAATTACCCCAACCCGGTCGAAGGCAGCACCACCATTGAGTTTATGCTGCCGCAGGGCGGAGACTATTCGCTGGACATCCAGGATCTGAAAGGCTCGGTGGTGCGGCATCTGCAGGCCGGCAAAGCGGAGGCTGGCCTGGTATATCAGGTAAGCTGGGAAGCCGGCAAAACGCCCGGTGGTTTGTACATCACGCGGCTTACGACCGGGCAGGGTGTGACGTTCCTGAAACTGCTGGTCAGGTAGCAGCCGTCAGCCTGATAAAGAACACCAAAGCGGGTCTCAACGTGAGACCCGCTTTGGTGTTTAGTGATAGAGATGACTGGCGGCCAGCAGGGGTAGTGTAACCCTGAAACAGTCTGGTTTTTCGTTGACCTGCATATCCCCCTGACCCAGCAACTGGTACTTGGACGTGATATTGGTTAAACCCACCCGGCTGGAGGAGACCTGCACCCGTTTACGCTGGAGATTATTCTGCACCACCAACCGGGCATCGGGTGTGGTTCGCAGTTCGATCACCAGCGGCTGCTCGGGCAGAATGATGTTGTGCTTCACGGCATTTTCCAGCAGGAGCTGCAGGGTGAGCGGAGGAATCAGGTGATCATAATAGAGTGGGTCGACGGCCTCAACGAGCTGAATCGCCTGCCCGTGCCGGATACCCAGCAGGTAAAAATACGAACGGGCAAAGTCTAGTTCGGTCTTTAGTGTAGTCAGGTGCTGCTCATTGGCGCGGAGCAGATACCGGTATACGCTGCTCATCTCGTCGAGGTAGGCCGTGGCCTGATTGGGGGATTCTTCAACCAGTTGCGACAGCGTGTTGAGGGAATTAAACAGAAAATGAGGGTTGATTTGCTGCTTCAGACTCTCGAACTGACTTTCCAGATTAGCTTTCCTGAACTGCTCGGTCTGGGTGAGGGTCCGCTGCCATTGCTCAAAGAGGTTCACTGACTCGTAAATAGCCGTAACCAGCAGCACCACAACTACCCCGAACAACAGGCCCCACCGCAAATCATCCGGCTGGGGCTGGTACCCGGCAAACGCCAGGTAACGATACAACAGGTAGATGATTCCGGTAATGCCACTGGTATGAACACTGATTACAACCACCGAGAGCACCACACGAAGTAAGGTGTGTTTGAAGCTTGGATACAGCCGGTGAAACCATTGGGCAATGTCATTGTTAACGAGCCAGTGGGCGTAGTAGAACAGAAACGCAAGCAGCGTGGCCGCAGAAAATACCTTTGCCGTTGCCCAGTAGGCGTTGCCGAGCAGCAGCCAGTTCAACACCAGTACATATACCGGCAGCACCGTCCACCGAATTAGAATATCCTGTTGGGTATAGGTCGGACGTTTCACGGCGTAGTCAGTTGAATTGTCTTTTCCTGGCTAACCCTCAACAGGGGCAGACGAACGCTGAACAGCTTTCCATCGTCTTCGATAACCGGGTCGGGCAGGTCCAGCAGGCGGTACCGGCTTACAATGGTCGCTAAGCCTGTCCGGTTGGCGATAACTTTGGTTGTTTTCCGGCAGATTGTATTGGTGACTTCCAGTTCTCCCTGGGGGGTACAGGCCACCCGGATGGTCAGCGGGCATTCCGGCAGCAGCATATTGTGCTTCAGGGCATTTTCGATCAGTAGTTGCAGTGACAGCGGGGGTAACTGGTTCTCCAATAAACTTTCCCGTACATCCTGAACAACGAAAACGCTATTGCCGTACCGGATTTTCAGCAAGTGGTAGTAGGAGTCCAGAAAGTTTAATTCCTGCCGAAGCGGAATCAGGTCACGCACACTCGTTTGCAGCAGGTAGCGGTATACCGTACTCATCTCATCGATAAACGCCGACGCCTGTCGGGGATTTTCGTCGATGAGCATGGAGAGCGACGTCAGCGAATTGAACAGGAAGTGAGGGTTCACCTGCGCTTTCAGGCTGTCATACTGGTGCTGTAAACTGATCTTTTTGGCTGTTTCTGCCTCAATCAGGGCTGTTTTTAATTTGGAGAGGTAATAAATGATTTCGTACAGAATACCGACGATCAGAATTACGACATAGCCGCCCAGCAACTGGTGCAGGTACACCTCCCACGTGATGGGAACGCCCGCAATGCCCAGCAGCCCAAACAACGAGACCACCGTAATCTGCGCTGCGGTGATAATGGCGAAATATCCAGCAAACGTCAGGAGGATTCGATGCCGGGTCTGTTCAATATTAGGGTACTTGGCCCGAACCCACCGGAGCCAGCGGGTAAAAGCCTCCCACAGCAGAAAGATGTAGAAAACCCCCCAGAAACTGGTGCGGAGGTACACCCACCAGTTGTACTGGTACTGTTCAAGGTACAATAGGTTGGTCAGCAACTCCACGGCGGGAATGCCAATCAACCGGAGCCATTTATCGTTTAATTTTTCCAAAGACTATCCGTGCGCACAAAATATCCCTCTAAAATAAGAAGGCAGGGCAGAGGAAGCAAGTTTGGGTTCGTGTGCGGTCACTGCGCTTACAGAAGCCTGCGCCCATGCTCGTCCCGCGTTACAAACGCGGGACGAACACGGAACCGGCTTACTCCCGCAAATTCTTCAGATAGGCAATGCTCTGCCGGACCTGCACGTCTTCCTTGTTGCTTTCGTCTTCAATGAAATAGTGCTTGATGCCGGCTTTCTTCGCTTCTTTCAGAATGGCGGGCATATCCAGTTGGCCATCGCCCAGCACCACGTCATTTTCGGGCGGAGTGCCGCCGGTCAGGTCGCCTTTTATCCCTTTTTTGAGATCTTTCAGGTGCATCAGCTTCCAGCGGTTGCCGTACTTCTTCAGGAGCTGAACGGGATCGGCCCCGCCATGCTGCGCCCATAGGATGTCCATTTCAAACGATACGTAGCGCGGGTCGGTGTTCTGCACCATATAATCGAACAGGGTACCGTTCTGGTAGGGCTGAAACTCAAAGCCGTGGTTGTGGTAGCAGAGCGTCAGCCCGTTATCGGCCAGCACCTTACCCACCCGGTTAAAGTCTTCAACGGCCTTTTTGGCATTTTCGAGCGTAAAATTGCCTTTCTGATGCGGGATCCAGGCGACCATTACGTACGAGGCTCCCAGGGCTTTGGCATTTTTGACGACAGCCTCGGGATCTTTTACAATTGACTCATAACCGGCCCCGGTGGCGACCAGTTTTATACCGCGCTGATCGAGCATCTTTTTGAATTCTTCGGGTGCAATACCGCGTGGAGCACCGCCTTCGTATTCGGTGAAGCCGAGCGCTTTGATGGTGTCCAGCGTGGCTTCTACATTTTTGGGAAACCAGTTCCGGTAGGTGTACGACTCGATGCCGAGCGGAAAAGTATACACCGGTTTGCCTTTCTTTTGCGCAAAACCGTCACTCAGGGTAAGCAGGGAAAGGGTGAGGGCACCCAATAGATAAGCACGTTTATTCATGATGTAACAGAGGTTAGGGATACGGATAATCGTTTACAGGTTCTTTTTCTTTAGCTCGCTTACGGCATAGTTTGCGGCTCTGGCCGTAAGCGCCATATACGTTAGTGATGGGTTCTGCGTAGCGGTTGAGGTCATGCAGGCTCCATCGGTGACAAACACGTTTTTACAGGCATGCAGTTGATTCCACTTGTTCAGCAGCGAGGTCTTTGGGTCTTTACCCATGCGTACCCCGCCCATTTCGTGGATGTCGGCACCGGGCTGTGAATGGGTATCAACGGCTTTGATGTTGGTAAAACCGGCCAGGGTAAACATCTCGGGGAGCTGCTCCATATAATCTTTTACCATTTTGTCGTCGTTCTCTGTCCAGTCGGCCGAGGTGACCAGCAGGGGTATGCCGTACTTATCTTTCTGGTTCGGGTCCAAGCGAACGTGGTTGTTTTCCAGCGGGATGGTCTCGCCCATCATCCAGCCGCTGATATGCCAGGGGCCGGGTTTGGGGTTCAGCAGATTCTCTTTTAGTTCGAGTCCCATACCCTGTCGGTTCTGCGTCAGTCCGCGACCGCCACCAACGCCCACCGCGTAGCCCCGCAGAAAGTCGGTCTCCTGTTTGTGCAGGTTACGGAACCGGGGAATGTAGCCGTTGCTGGGGTTTTTGCCGTCGGTCCTCTTATCAGTAAAACCGTCGTATTGCGCCGAGATCTTACCCCGGTAATTGTGCCACGCTATGTATTTGCCGAGCAGCCCGCTGTCATTGCCCAGCCCGTTCGGAAAACGGTCGGATTGGGAGTTCAGCAGAATGAGGTTGCTGTTCAGGGCCGAGCTGTTTACAAAGATGATCCGGGCGTAAAACTCCAGCATCTCCCTGGTGTTGGCATCCACCACCCGAACGCCGGTGGCCCGTCCTTTCTTTGCATCATAGATGACGGAATGGACCACTGAATGGGGCCGCAGTGTCATGTTTCCGGTTTTGGCCGCCCAGGGCAGGGTAGCCGCATTGCTGCTAAAGTACCCGCCCAGCGGACACCCGCGCACGCAGAGCGTCCGGTGCATGCACTGCGTGCGGCCCTGCTGCTGGTGAATGGGCTGAGGCTTTGTAATATGCGCACAACGCCCCTGGATGAGCTGGCGGTCTTTGTAGTTCTTCGCAATGACCCCCTGCAAATGCGACTCAACACAGCTTAGCTCAATAGGCGGCAGAAACTCGCCATCGGGCAGGTGGGGCAGGCCGTCTTTATTGCCGGAAATACCCGCAAATTTTTCGACATGACTGTACCACGGAGCCAGATCTTTGTAGCGGATAGGCCAGTCTACGGCAAAATCGTCGCGGGCCGGACCGTCGAAATCAAAGTCGCTCCAGCGCTGCGTCTGTCTGGCCCACAGCAGCGATTTACCGCCCACGTGGTAGCCCCGCGTCCACTGGAACGGCTTCTCCTGCACAAACGGCTGTTCGTCGGCCTTCATGGCCCAGTGCAGGGTTTCTTCCCGCAGAAAGGAGCGACCGTATTCAGGCCGTACCGCCAGCGGAACCTGTCCGCGGTGGGGAAAATCCCAGGGGTTCATGTTGGAGGTGGGGTAATCTACGCCATGCTTTACGTCGCGGCCCCGCTCCAGCACCAGCGTTTTCAGCCCTTTTTCGCTTAGTTCTTTGGCGGCCCAGCCACCGCTGATGCCCGAACCGATTACGATGGCGTCGTATGTCATTGCCTGAACGGCATCTATTGCGAAATTGGCCATGTTTACCGTTGGTTTTGGGCGATAGCGACGGGTACGCAGCCGTAATAGTGGCCCGGAGCCATCTCGTAATGGTAGTGTTTGGTCATGACGTACTCGGAGGTGGTATAGCCCTGGATGGTGAGGTTTTTGACGGCCGACAGAAAGTCCTTTTGGCCCGGCTCCCCCGCCGTTGCAATTGTTTTAAGCGCTTCCAGCCGTTGGGTAGCGTCGCAGGCCGTGAAGGGTTTACCGTAGCCGCTGTTGGTCATCGCCTGCACTGAGTTTAGGCCTGCTATAAAGCTTGTCTGGTCGTTTTTTTCAAAACAGTCTTCCAGCATGCGCTGGATAAAGGTATGCACCCCCAGCGATTTGGCTCCCGGTACCTCCGTACCGGGTACTTCCGATTCCGGTATCAGGGTCTCCACGATAGCCGCCAGTACTTCTGTCTGCCTGACGGTAAACAGGGTCTGAACCGGTTGGGCGGTAGCCTCGGTCCAGCCGTTGGTCCATGCCGGGAGGGTGACCAGACCGCCGACAGCGGCCGCCAGGCTTTTCAGGGCACTGCGTCTTTCCATAATAAGGTTAGGGTCTTTGGGTACAAAGGAAAAAACACCGAAGATTTACTTTATTTGTGGGGCGCAGGCAATACGGTCATTCGGTAACCACCGGGTCGCGAGACAGGTGATCAGCATCTGAGCGGCAGCGTGTTCCTGATCAAGCTTGGGCTGCTGTATGGATTTGTCCCTCCGCTCTTATTACCCGGCAACGTTTCCCACGGACTTGCACCGACATACCGCGGAGGTGGTATATAACTTCTTTGCCTTCGTTTCAGTAGTTGATACCTTCCTGGTTGTCAATTCCTGCGCACGCGGAAAAGCTACACCCGAAAGTGACCTGGACTTTGCCGTTCTGGCAAACCCCGATACCCCGCTAACAGAAATAAGTCGGCTTGAGCAAAAGTGGGCGGCTTTTTCGGGAGAGAACGCCGACATCGCCCGGTATAGAAACTCCCATCGCTTTGCCGCTGTTCATTTGGACATCATTGACGGAAGATATATACCTTCTGCATGGGATGATGGGGGCGGGCCGGATTTTTTTGAGGTTGAAATTGGCAACCGAATCGCCTACCCGGCACCACTTGGGGAAGCCGGTCTTTATTTTCAGCAGCTACGAACACAGTGGCTGCCTTACTACGACGAAGACCTGAGGCTAGCGCGATTGGCTATGGCCAGTGCCGCCTGCGAATACGACCTCGACCACATCCCTTTTTACGTTAAGCGAGGCTTACACTATCAGGCGTTCGATCGGTTGTATAAAGCCTTTCAGGAATTTTTGCAGGCCCTCTTCATCCGGCACAAAACCTACCCGATTGCCTATAACAAGTGGATAAAAGAACAGGTGGTATCCATGCTAAACCTGCCTGAACTGTATGTTCAACTGCCCCCGATTCTTTCTGTAACCGCTATGGAAAGCAATGAGCTGAACGAGAAAGCGAACGCGCTTCGGGCTTTGTTACACGCCTATTGCCAGTAAGGCTATTGAAGCTGCCGTTTAAAGAACCGCAACGCTTCCTGATGGACATCCACATCATTGGGGTAGTCGTGTTTGCCGCCGATGACTTTGAGCAGCACAACTTCAGGTTTGCCCTTTTGCTTATACGTATACCGTTCGATGGTTTTGCCGTCGTTGGGATCCACATCCGGCAGGCTCTCTTTTTGGGGTTGTCCCTGGTAACCGGCCAGACCGGCCCAGTACGCCAGCGTACGATCCGTGGAGCGTACCTCGCCCATGGTCACATTGCCGCCCAGATTAACGGCACCGCCGTTGTACGGATTAACGGAGTCGAGGGTACCGTTGATAATCATAACGGGCACGGGTTTTCCCGCTGGTGTACAGTCCAGATTGGTGATATCGGGCAGGTTGGCAATAATGGCGGTAATGGCCCGGAAGCGATCGGGCATGGTCAGGGCCAGTTTGTACGCCATATGCCCCCCGCCGGAGGTACCTACCGCAAAGACCTGCTTCGGATCAACCCGGTATTGTTTGGTGAAGTATTTAATCATACCGTCGAAAAAGGCCTGCTCGTTGACATTCTCTACATTGGCCAGGGCGGGAGAGGCCTTGCGGCACTCGTTCCAGTAGCGTTTATACCCATCCGGATAAACGACGATGGTATTCTCGGTTCGTGCCTGCTGGTCCATCCGGGTAGCCGCATTCATCATGCCCTTGCCGTTACCGCCGGAGCCGTGCATAACAAAGACCAGGCTGGGGCGCTTCAGGTTTTGGGCGGGCGTATTAAAGTGGAAGGTACGGTAGTTTCCTTCAATTTGTATGGAATCACTGATAAGCTGGGCTTGTAAAGAATTGGTAAAGGCTGCCAGTAGCAGCAACAGCCCGGTTCGTTTTGTGAAAAATAACATTGTTGGCTAAGGTTAGGCTGAGCAATTTCCGGCTGTTCTTCCAAAATGACAAATCAATCGGGCGGTACGCTGAAAAATAGCCGTAAAACGCCTACTTTTAGTCTGCACAGCCTTTTACCCCTTATTCCTAAACCCTACGGGAGTGTCACACTCACCCGCTTTATGGAACGCAGAGAATTTATTAAATCCACCAGCTTACTGGGCAGCACCCTCGCCCTGACAGGTTCGGCCAGTCTGGCCGGCGTCTCCCAATCATCCCCTTACCAGTCAACCAATGAACCAATATGGCTGGATGGCCCCATGCGGTGGGCGCAACTCGCCTTTGTGGAACGCGACCCCGGCCATTATGATCCGGATTTCTGGCTCAACTACTTCAAGAGAATTCATGCTCAGGGGGCACTGCTGAGTGCGGGCGGTATTGTGGCTTTTTACCCAACGCAGATACCGCTACACCACCGTAGCGACTTTATGGGTAATTCCGATACGCTGGGCTACCTGGTCGAAGGCTGCCGCAAACAGGGCATGACCATCATGCTCCGCACCGACCCCCATGCTGCCCGGCAGAACGTATACGACGCCCATCCCGATTGGATTGCCGTTACCGCCGACGGTCAGAAACGCCGGCACTGGGCCAATCCGGAGCTATGGGTCACCTGTGCGCTGGGCCCGTATAACTTCGAGTTTATGCCGCAGGTGAACCAGGAAATCATGCAGCGGTTTCAGCCGGAGGGGATTTTCTCCAACCGCTGGCACGGACACGGCATCTGCTATTGTGAGCATTGCCAGCGCAATTTCAAGGCGTATTCTGGTCTGGCGTTACCCCAGAAAGCCGACAAACTGGACCTGACGTACCGCAGATGGGCCGACTGGAACACCAAACGGCTACGCGAGGTGTGGGCCTTGTGGGATGCCGGTATCCGGAAAATTCGGCCCTCGTCGCGCTTTATTCCCAATGGTTTTCCCGATAAAATTGTCACGGGCCGGGAGGCCGACCTGTTCTTTGCCGATCAGCAGGCCCGGCGCGGACTCATTCCGCCCTGGTCCAATGGCAAAGGGGCCAAAGAACTCCGGTCGACGCTGGGACTGAAACCGCTGATCGGCATCTTCAGCGTGGGCGTAGAGGAGGAGTTCCGCTGGAAAGATTCGGTGCAGAGCGATGCCGAGATTCGAATCTGGGTGGCTGAGGGTACGGCCAACGGCATGCGGCCGTGCTTCGTTAAGTTCGGGGGCGACATTTACGACAAACGCTGGATGGAGTCCGTTGCGAATCTGTACGAGAAGTACTATAAAAACGAGAAATACCTGCGTAATACGGCCTCGCTGGCCCGCGTCGGGCTGGTATATTCGGAGCAGACCGACCGTAATTATGGGGGTAAACCCTGGCAGCAAAAAAGTGGGGATCACCTCGACGGTATGTACCATGCATTGGTCGAAAACCGCATTCCCTTCGATATGGTTAACGACCGCCTGCTGACCCCCGACGACCTGAAGCGGTTTAAACTGCTGATTCTCCCTAACATTGCCGCTCTGTCGGATACCCAATGCCAGCAGCTAAATGCTTTTGTCGCCAACGGCGGCAGTGTGGTAGCTACCTTTGAAACCTCATTGTACGACGAAGAAGGAAAACCCCGTTCCGACTTTGGCTTAGCCAACCTGTTAGGCATATCGTACAACCAGCAGGTCGAAGGCCCCATGCGGAATAGTTATTTACAGCTCCGCCATGCGGATAAAAGCAGCCAGACCCAGCAGATTCTGAAGGGACTCGAAGATACCCCCCGCATTATCAACGCCATTCATCGCGTTCAGGTAAGGCCCACGGCGTCTTTCCCCAGCCCCATTACACTGATTCCGACGTATCCCGACCTGCCGATGGAAGACGTTTATCCGCGGGTACCCCAGACCGATACGCGGGAGTTGTACCTGCGGCAGGTGGGCAGGGGGCGCGTTGCCTACATCCCCGGCGATCTGGACCGGTCGTTCTGGCAGTTATTGAGCAACGATCACGGCCGGCTGCTGGGTAATGTCGTCCGTTGGGCGCTGGATGAGGAGCCGGTGGTTACGGTAACGGGTCCGGGGGTAATCAACCTCAACGTCTGGCGGCAGGCCAATTCCATGACAGTTCATCTGGTCAACCTGACCAATCCCATGATGATGAAAGGGCCGTTTCGGGAGCTGATTCCGGTGGATGCGCAGGTGTCGGTGCAGGTACCCGCCGGTGCTAAAGTGACGGGGGTGAAGCTGCTCATGACTGGTCAGCAGCCAAAATTTGAGCTGAAAGGGGGTAGATTATCGGTAGTCGTCCCCCGGATTCTTGACCACGAGATTGTGGCGCTGGATCTGGCCTGATGGGTATGCCGCCGGATCGTGAGCTGTTTCATTTTTCCGAATAGTGCCAAGCCCAATTATTCTGACGCTTATCGATCCGTCCCAGGCCGGGAAAGTCAAAATGAAAGCCATTGACCAACATATTGTTTTTATAGGCTAAGTCAATCAGTTTGATACGGGATCGCTTTGCTTTATCGTGATCCATATCATAATTCGTTTGCCAGTCTAACCGCTCTATATGAAGAGGATGAAGAAAGGCATCCGACAGGTATAATAATTTTTCCTGACCCGAGTGAATGATCAACGCAATTTGGCCGGGCGTATGACCATCGACTTTTACGCAGGATGAGATTGACCAGTATACCAGGTGATAGTTCAATTTAGTCATTACACTACAGGCAGGTATATACTTTTGAGTAAGCGGTTATTCGGATGGGAAATCGCTTTAAAATCCATACTTACACTTCCTGATAAACAGCACAGCCCACGAACGACCTGATCGTTTTTTGCTGCTGTTTTTTTCAGATGCTTTGATGAGTTTGGGAAAGCCGCTTCCTTTACGGAGTAAACGCCACTATTTACATTGATGAAAAGACGCACATTCGTAAGAGCCTCTCTGCTTACCGGTTCAGGGGCCGGGCTGCTTCAGTCCTTTACCGCATCGGCCGGCAACGAGCCATCTCAGCAAAATCCAAAGCCTGAGTTTTATGAGCTTCGGACCTATACCTTAAAAAACGGCCGGCAACGGAGAGTCATCGAGAATTATTTTCAGCAGGCGGCTATTCCCGCCCTCAACCGGATGGGCAGCCGGGCCGTTGGGGTGTTTACCGAATACCTGCCCCAGGAATTTACCAAACTGTATGTACTGATACCCTTCCAGTCCGTAGACGACTACCTGAGTATGGGTGATAAACTGGCCGGCGATTCGGCTTACCAGCAGGCGGCTTCCGAATACCTCAACGCTCAGGCGACCACCCCGGCCTACGAACGCATCGAAAGTTCGCTGCTAAAGGCGTTTACGGGGCTGCCCAGACTGGAGATTCCCGAAAAGAAGCCCCGTATCTTTGAACTGCGTCGCTACGAAAGCCCAAGTGAAGCGACCGGCAAGAAGAAGATCGAAATGTTCAATGAAGCCGGCGAAATCGCCATTTTCAAGCGGGTGGGCCTGACACCGGTGTTTTTCGGCGAAACCATAATCGGCCCCCACCGCCCGAACCTGACTTATATGCTCACCTTCGACAACATGGAGGAGCACGATCAGAACTGGAAGGCGTTCGGGGGCGATCCGGAGTGGAAGAAGATCAGTGCCCTGCCCGAGTACGCCAACGACCGGATTCTGTCGAATATTCACCGGACCTTTTTGGTACCCACGGCGTTCTCGCAGGTCTGATGTATGAAATACCTCATCCTGATGCTGGCGCTGCTCCCGTGTCGCCTGCAGGCTCAATCGACGCTGGTGGGGCTGGGCGACTTTATCATCGGCGTTACCTCCCCTGATTCGCTGGGGAGGCTGCCGTTCACCGAGCAGGAACTGGTCGTGCTCAAGGGGACTGTCGCGTTCCCGTGCGAGCATATCCGCGTTTTCACCGCCGATTCGCTGGTGGTAGGGGGCCTGCCAATCACCAATCTGTCGCTGGTTTTTTACGAAGATCAGTTGTTCCGGATTACCTGTGATTACACCGACCGGCTGCAAAAAGCGTTTATCGCGGAGCACGGAAAAGGTACGCTACGGCCGGCCAGTATTCTGAGCTTGTGCACCGGGGAGGCAGGTAAACGGATGCGCATTGAGACTGAAAGCTGGCGGGATGGTGATATTGTGGCCCAGGCTACACACGCCAGCGGGCACAATGCCGACTGTGAAGAAGAGCAGTCGTTCAGCCTCACCATTGCCAGTGTACCGGTTATGGCGATCTCCTCGGAATGTAATCTGGAAGACCTCGATTTATACTTTGACCTAAGCTGGCATAACCCATAAGCCGTTCCTGTCGGTGTACGATTGTAAAGAGAACCCACGTTTCGCTATTACGATGGAAAACCTGTTCACTGTTCCTCAATTCCCCCGCTCGTCGGCTTACCATCCCGAATGGATTACGGCCAGTGTGAGCGGTGGGGCCAATCCGTTGTGGATGACCGAGTGGCTGACCCAGGCACTGGACCTGCGGCCGGGTATGCGGGTGCTCGACCTGGGCTGCGGGCGGGCCATGTCGTCTATTTTTCTCTACCGGGAATTTGGGGTGCAGGTCTGGGCTACCGATTTATGGTTCAACGTAACCGAGAACTTCCAGCGAATCCAGGATGCCGGCTGTGAGCAGTACGTTTTTCCGCTTCATGCCGAAGCCCGCTCGCTGCCGTTTGCAGCCGGGTTCTTCGATGCCATCGTAAGTATTGACTCCTTTCCGTATTACGGCACGGATGACCTGTACCTGAATTACCTGGCCCGACTGGTGAAACCCGGCGGGCAGATTGGTATTGCCGGGGCCGGTCTGATGCAGGAGTTTAACGGGGTAATTCCTGAGCATCTGCGTACCTGGTGGACACCAGACCTTTGGGGTTTACACTCTGCGGCCTGGTGGAGGCAGCACTGGGTCCGGACGGGGATCGTAGACGTTGAATTGGCCGACTCCATGGCCGATGGTTATCAGTTATGGCTGGCCTGGCACCGGGCCATTGCGCCCGATAACAATGTGGAGATTCAGGCTGTCGAAAAAGATCAGGGGCGTTATCTCGGCTATGTTCGCGTAGTAGCCCGCCGAACGGATGTTGAACTCGATGAACCACTTGTATCCCTGCCACCACAATACAGCAAAAAAACCTTGCTGCGGGATTGACAGTCGGAAAAATACCGTATGGCTAATGCTATGTTTGCATGAAACGTATTCACTTGTTTGAAATTGAGGATATGCCCTGGTTTCCTGATTCACTCAGGCAATGTATTACCCGGCTGATTGTAGTGATGCATCGACTACTAGGCTCACCTGGAGAATTAGCCACGTTGCTGAACAGAGCCCTCAAATATGCTTCGAAGCCTGTAATCATTGACTTATGCTCGGGTAGCGGAGGGCCTATGCCTGAGGTATTTGATACCTTAAAAGCAAAACACGGGATTGATGGACTAAAGCTGGTCCTGACTGATTTGTACCCGAATCGGGAAATGGCAAGCCGCATCAATCGCGAAAGTGATGGTAGCATAACCTATTTGACGGAGTCTGTTAATGCTGCAAACCTGGATTCTGGAAAACAAGGCGTCAGAACGATGGTTGGAAGTTTTCACCATATGAGACCGGAGGTTGCGCACAACATCCTGAAGAATGCCAAAGAAAGCAGACAGCCCATCTGCGTCTATGAGGTCAGCGACAATAGCATTCCGATCTGGCTGTGGTGGATTGCGTTACCCATGAATTTTCTGATGGTCTTTTTTATTACCCCGATGGTAAGGCCCCTCACCTGGCAGCAACTGGTATTTACGTATCTGATTCCGGTGATTCCGCTGTGTTTTGCGTGGGATGGTGCGGTCTCCAATGCCCGGACTTACACGCTAACGGATCTGGACGAGCTGCTCTTTGGCTTGAATACGGCCGAATACAGATGGGAAAAAGGACGCGTGGGCGGGAGGCTGAAAAAGCTTTATTTATTTGGCTTACCTATAGATAAAGCATACGGAAAGGAGTAAAACGCTATATGGAACCGAGACGCGAACCATTGCCTGAGAAAAAGCTACTGCTGCTTCTTTTCGTCTTTACCTTGTCCTGTACGCCACAAATGACACCGGTTAAAGCACCGGCCGTAGAGGCCGGGGTATCGCAGGAACTGGCAAAGTACCGAAAGCAAACGCTTAGTCGGCTGGGGTATACCCTGCAGTTTGCTATTCCGGCCCGGAAAGATCAACCGATTCCGGCTTCGGAAACCATCACGTTTCACTGGCAGCCCGGCAAAGCTCCCGTACAGCTCGACTTTAAAGAGCAGCGGGATCACCTGCAAAGCGTATCGGTTAACGGTCACCATGTACCGATTGCCTTCGAAAACGAGCATATCCTGATTGCGCCGAAATACCTGAAAGCAGGGCAGAATCAGGTCAGTATCCGCTTCACGGCGGGCGACCTCTCCCTTAACCGCAACGACGATTACCTGTACACCCTGCTGGTGCCCGACCGCGCCCGTACCCTGTTTCCCTGCTTCGACCAGCCCGATCTGAAGGCCTCCTTTACGGTAACGCTAGCCGTACCGAAGGACTGGCAGGCGATGAGCAACGGGCCGGTGCAGGACTCCAGCCGGCAGGGCGACCAGAAAACCATTCGTTTTGCCCCTTCGGATACCATCAGCACCTACCTGTTCTCGTTCGTAACCGGCCAGTTTGAGCCGGTTACCCGGACGATGAACGGTCGGGCGATGCACTTCTTTCACCGGGAAACTGATCCCGAGAAAATCCGGCTGAGTATAGAACCTATTTTCCAGATTCATGCCGATGCGCTTAAATTTCTGGAGGAGTACACCCAGATCAAGTACCCGTTCCGGAAGTTTGACTTTGCCGCCATTCCGGATTTTCAGTATGGTGGCATGGAGCATGTCGGTGCGATTCAGTATAAAGCGTCGAGCCTGTTTCTGGACAACGGCGCTACGCGGGACCAGAAGATCAGCCGGACTACGCTGCTGGCTCACGAAACCGCGCATATGTGGTTTGGCGACCTGGTGACCATGCGCTGGTTCGACGACGTGTGGACCAAAGAAGTCTTTGCCAACTTCATGGCCGACAAGATTTCGGAGGTGAGCCTGAAGGATGCTAATTACGATCTGGAGTTCCTGATTGCTCACTTTCCGGCCGCCTACGATGTCGACCGAACCGAAGGTGCCAACCCCATCGGGCAGCCGCTGGCGAACCTGCAGGAAGCCGGCACGCTGTACGGCGGTATCATCTACCACAAAGCACCCATTATGATGCGCCAGTTGGAGCGGCTGATGGGAAAGGAGGCACTCCGTAACGGCCTGCGCCAATACCTTCGGCAGTACGCCTACAGCAACGCGTCCTGGCCCGATCTGATTACTATTCTGGATACCTACACCCCAGCCGATCTGAAAGACTGGAATCATGTCTGGGTAAACGAAACCGGCCGGCCCCGCTTTGACTACCGGCTGGAACTGAGTAACAACAGGATCTCACAGTTCGTCATCTCCCAGAAAGGAGAAGACGGTACCGCCCGCGTCTGGCCCCAGTTGTTTGAGGTAGCGCTGGTCTACCCGGATCGGGTGGAGGAACTCACCGTGAACATGAACCAGGCGCAGGTAACGCTGAGCGATGCTGTCGGCAAGGAGAAACCGTTGTTTGTGCTGTTTAATTCCTCCGGACAGGGTTACGGACTTTTTCCGGTTGATCCGGCGATGGTACCAAAACTAGCGAGCCTGAAGAACCCGGTGATGCGGGCAGCTGCTTACATTTCGCTCTACGAGAACATGCTGGCCGGCCAGCAGCTTACACCAGATCAATTAATTGCTGTCTACCAGGGCCTGCTTCCAAATGAACCGGAAGAACTGAATCTGCGGCTGCTGACCAGCCAGCTTTCCAACCTGTTCTGGCGCTACACCCGCCCCGAAAACCGGGCCAGTCTGGCGTTGGAACTGGAGAACGTTTTTTGGCAGGCGCTGGAAAACGAACCGGCTCCCAACAAGAAAAAGTTGCTGTTTCAGGGCTATCAGAGCATTGCCCTTAGCCGGGATGCCCAGAACCGGCTTTACACCATCTGGCAGGATCAGAAAGCGCCGGAGGGCGTCCGGCTGACCGAAGATGATTACACCGCCCTTGCGCTTTCGCTGGCCGTACGTGATTACCCCGTAACGGGTCTTCTGCTGCAGCAAGCCGACCGGATCAAAAACCCGGATCGTAAAAAACGCCTGCTGTTCATGATTCCCGCCTTATCGCCCGATGTTCAGGTCCGCGATGCCTTCTTTACTTCCCTGAAAGACGAAAAGAACCGCGAGCGCGAGGCCTGGGTAACGGCGGCTCTGGGGTACCTGCACCATCCGTTGCGGGCTACCACCTCAGCCCGGTACCTGCCGGCAAGCCTGAGCCTGCTGGAAGAGATCCAGCGCACCGGCGACATCTTCTTTCCGGAGTCGTGGTTGCGGTCAACGCTGAGCGCTTATCAGTCGCCGGAGGTAGTCACGCTGGTGCGTACGTTTTTAAAAGAGCGACCGAATTACAATCCCCGCCTGAAAGCCAAACTACTGCAGGCCGCCGATAGCCCCTTCCGGGCAGCAAGGCTGGTATACAAAGCAGAGTAGCTGTTGGGCTGCCCGTCTCGCGTTACAAAAGCGGACGAGCAGCCCGCCGACGCGCAGACCTACTCACTTCGCAGACTAGTCGAGGGGTTGGCCAAGGCGGCTTTCAGTGATTCGCGGGAGACGGTCAGGAGCGTAATCAGAACCGTGGTGACTAGCGTAAGGGCAAATACCCACCAGCCGAATTCGATGCGATACACGTAGCTCTGCAGCCATCCGTTCATCAGAAACCAGCCCAGAGGAGCGGCTATTACAAACCCGATCACCATCAATCTGGCAAACTCCCGGCCAAACAGCCACAGCAACTGCCCGGCACTCGCGCCCAGCACCTTGCGCACGCCGATTTCTTTGGTCTTCGCTTCGGCCATAAACGCGACCAGTCCATACAGCCCCAGGCAGCCGATGAGGATGGCAACCAGCGAAAAGGTTTGAATCAGGCCCAGCAGAATTCGTTCGGTGAGGTAAAATCGGTTCAGAATATCGTCGACAAATTCTGCCTTGAAGACATGCTCGGGAAACTGCTCATTCCAGGCGGCTTCTACTGCTTTAACCGTAGCGGGCAAGTTGCGCGGACTTAGCTTCAGCGCGGCAATATGGTGTTCGCGGTAGTGGTTGACGATGGTCGTCGGCGGTACACCCATGCGGAGTTCATTCATCTGGAAATCGGCCACTACCCCGACAATCGTTTTATCGCTTTCCCAAACGGTAAGCCGCTTGCCCAATACCTCTTTGGGGCTACGCAGGCCTAATTGCTTCACCATGGTTTCATTGATTATCGCTTCGTTGTTGGTGGTGTCGTTGGTGCGGAAGTTGCGGCCGGCCAGCAGGGTAAGGTCAAACACCGGGAGGAAATTCATGTCGCCTACCCGGACGAGCGTCGGAAATTTCTCAGGCTCCGTATGCGTGTCGTACGTGAACGGCGTGGGTATGCGTCCGAACGAAGCTGGTGGGTCGGAACTCAGCGCGACCTGGTCAACGCCCGCTACCTGAGCCAGTCGGTTGCGGAGCGTTTCCTGTTTAACGGCACTGGTGGCAGGAACCGGTACCGTCAGAATGGCGTCTTTGCTGAAACCCAGATCGGCCTGCTGCATATGCCGCACCTGCGCCATCATGACAATGACGCCGATGATGAATAGCTGGGTAATGCAGAATTGCACCACAACCAGCCCCCGGCGTACCGAGACACCACCTACCTGCTGCGTGGTGAGCCGGCCGCGCAGCGCTGCCACGGGGTTAAATCCGGCCACGACCAGCGATGGATACAAGCCGGCCAGGACAATCACACCCGCAATCAGGCCGGTGAACCAGACCAGCGTTTTCGGCCGTAACAGGTCCAGGATAGAAAGATCAGCGTGGAGTATCGCCAGGGCCTGGTTTAGGGCCGGCAGACTGAGTTGGGTCAGCACCAGCGCCACCGCTACGGCCGCTACCGTGAGGATACCCGCTTCAACCATAAATTGCGCTATAAGTTGTAGTCGGCTGCTGCCCATTGCTTTCCGGACTCCCACTTCCTTTGAGCGTTTCAGGGCGTGGGCCGTAGCGAGGTTGATGAAGTTAATGCAGGCGGCAATCACCAGAAAAAGGCCCACGGCCATAAGAGCGTATAAAATTGGCCGGTGGGCGGGCCCCCCGTACTTGGGGTCGTGACTCAATTCGGTAAGCGGTAATACGTGGAAGTCGAAGGCTTTAGCCTCCTGCGGACTCATGTATTTCTGCCGAATCGCGGGCAGGGCATCCTGCAGCCGGCCAACCGGCGTACCCTCGCGCAGGGTGACGAAACACATGGCAGGAACATGCCCCCAGTCCTGCAGGGCTTGCGCCCCCCGCTCGCCCAGCAGCCCCGGTATGGTGCCGTAAGAGATGAGCATGTCGTAGCTGAGCTTCGTGTTGGCCGGTGGATTTTTGATGATACCGGCAACCGCAAGATCCGTCTGGTTATCAAAGCGGAGTACCCGGCCAATGGGGTTCTCGGTATCAAAATACTTTTGGGCGTACCGTTCCGACAACACCACCGTATTTGGGGCTGTCAGCGCTGTTTTACTATTCCCACTCACCCACTGCACATCAAAAACGGTAAAGAACTGCGGTTCGGTGAAACAGAGGTTCTGGCTTTCGTCAAATTTCCTGAGAAAACCACCGTTGCCATCCGGTACGCTGACAATGCGCCCATGTATATTCTCCAGCCGTACCGCGCTTTCCACAAACGGATACTCCCGGCGCAGCACCTCGCCTAAGGGTCGCGGTACCGCATCGGCCGGAACAATGTTTTCGTGCTTAATGTCCGTGACAAGCCAGTAGGTACGGTCCGCTTTCTGGTGGTAGCGGTCGAAGCTGAACAGGTAGCTGACCAGCAGGAAGATAACCAGACCGCAGGCCAGCCCAATGGATAGTCCGGCAATGCTGATGGCGTTGACGGTGCGGTGCCGCCATAGGTTGCGCTGGGCAATTTTAAGGTAATTCCGGAGCATATCAGGGGAGAGTGGTTTAGGATAGTTCTCGTGCTGGGGGCGGAGGTCAAATGGCGATGGGGTCCGGTGCAGACCGGTACTGTGCAGCGCATACCCAAAGACCTCCTGCAGGTAGCGCCAGCGGGCGCGACGTTCGCCGATATGCTCCACCTGATAGGCAAACTCCTCGTGGAGGTCGCCCAGCACATCTTCGACCCCCTGCGGGGGTAGCATCCATTCCAGAAACCGGTTGGCCCAGGCGGGCGGTTGGGGAGGGCGGGATGGCCTCATGCGTTAGTTACGTTATTGGGCGAATTCGGTACTTTGTCCCACAGGTTCGCCCGGATAGCCTGAATATCCTGTAAGGTTTGCCGGCCCGTGTCGGTGACGGCGAACAGCCGTTTGCGCCGGCCCCCACGCTCGCGGGTTGGTTCACCCATTTCGGAGCGGACCATGCCCTTCTCTTCCAGCCGCTGCAGGGCCGCGTGGATCTGATTCAGCCGAACGGAGCGGCCGGTTTGCTCCGCAATTTCGTGGGTAATGGCCACCGAATAAGCGTCGCCTTCCAGAATGGCCACAATCAGCAAAACTACCTCCTCAAACTCGCCCAGGTACGTCCGCTTCATACAGAATCTATTAGTTCTATTTTTGATGAACAAATGCTTTGCCACAATTTTTTACCGCCGATTCCAGCAAACCAAGGGCTTTTTAGGGGAAGTAGAGACGGGGCGGTGTCCGATTTCGGACATTCGGTCGTCCGGTAGGGGACAGGGGCCGGTGTTTATGCCTGGTTGTCGGGACGGATTTCCAGCCGGTACCCGACACCATGCACGGCCGCGATGCGAACCGCCGGGTCGGCCTGGAGGAGTTTGCGCAGGCGGGAGACAAAGACGTCGGCGCTGCGCCCTACAATAATACCTTCATCTTCCCAAACCGATTTGAGGATGTATTCCCGCTCCAGCACCTGGTTGGGGTGGCTGACAAACAGGTGCAGCAGCTTGGCTTCACGGTAGGTCAGCTCATGTTGAGTAGTGCCCGACATCAGCCGCTGGTTGGCCGGGTCGAAGCTGGAGTTGCCGAACCGCAGCGGCTGGGGGCTATCGGATGCCGCAACAACAGGAGCCGGGCCGGACGGCGCTGATGGCGCTACGTTCCGCCAAACGGTGTAGGCTACTCCGGCAAACAGCCCGGTGATGGCTAACACCCACCATAGCGACGTCTGTGGCGGCACGGCCTCCGGGGGCGTAAAGGTAACTTTCAGGGTATAACAGCCGGATTGCTGATCGCGGCCTCCGCAGGGAACGGGCTCCTGGCCGGTAAGATCCCGGATGGTATACCCCAACTGAAGCTCTCCTTTAGCGCAGTCCAGCACGGCTACGTCGTACGGGGTGCTGATGCCGTGCCGGTCAAGGGACGCCTGCAGCAGGGCAGGCAGCGGCTGGTAATCAAATGCACGCTCCAGCCGGATCATAAATGTGTGGTCATCGGCCTGCTGCACCGGCGGAATCCGGGAGGTAGTGTCCCCGGCTTTGACCAGCAGGTGATGGGCGGTCCGGCGCAGGGCCAGGTTCACTTTTTCGGCAAAGCGCGGGCTGTTGGCCGGCGGGGTAGTGGGAGTTAGCTGGATAAAAAGGACAAACAGCAGACTGATCAGCAGCACGCCAATGATCCCGATAACGGGGCGGGGGAATGACGTAGCTGCTTTTTGCATCGTATGGCCGGTTTTTGTGGCATCCTAAGCGGAGACTCGCTTAGGGTGGCGTAAGTTAACACCCATCTCCTTTTAGAACAAGCCAGTTTATGTGAACCCTGAGCACCCGTTTAGCCGCTTTGTCGGCGGGCCGCACCGGGTCTATGACCAGCTCATCACCGGGTACCGCCAGCGACAGCACCGGATAGAGATCAACTTCGTAGAGTGTCTGGTTGCTGTCAGACTGGCCGATCGGAACAACCCGGCCATTTCGCTGCAGATAAACCCGGAACGGCACGTCGACGGCCTCCGCAGCAACCGCGTTGCCGACGGCTAACCGCAGGATACCCCGGCTATACCGGGAAAATGTGGCAATCTCCAGGGGTTTTCCGTTCAGCAACAACGAGCTATAGACGATGCCGGGGGCCGGTTCGTCAGGGCGTATTGTTGCGGTAAAGGCACCGGCCAGGGACATAAACAGGGTGGCCACACCGGCCAGGATCAGTTGATTTTTCATGGGATGATTGGGGTTACATGCGCTTTCGTTACTGCACCAGAATTTCGTTATGGGGTAAGGCGTACCGGTTGTCCAGCGTCAGCAACACAATTGCGTCGCCTTTTCTGCATCGCGCCAGCACCCGCCGGATATCAACCTGCCGGAGGTTTTCCTTCGAGTACATGGTCAGGGTTTTGGTGTCTTTGTCGCGGATGGCAATCTGGAACGGAACCGGCTCCACCCGTTTGCTTTCGGTACGCGACAGATTCACCGTGTAGAGGGTCAGCTGCCCGGTGGCGGTGGCTGCCACCACGCATTTGCCTTTGGGGCTGTACTCGTCTACCACCATTTTGTCTCCCAAAAAAGCGGCAGTGCAGTTGGAGAACGAAGATTGGCCGGCGCAGAGGCTGGACAGCATACAGCCGCAGATGACGAGACTCCATCGAATTCTATTTTTCATAATTCTCCTTGTGTTTGATAGAACGAAACGAATGTAGGAGAAACGCGAACGGCCACGGGTAAAGGCTTGTAAAACATTGTAAAGGAACTGTAAAACCTTGTTTATCGGGGCCCAAGTCTCAATTCCCGTTTAATTATTGAATCAGGTATGCATGATCCTAGCAACAAACGGGCACAGGCGTTGAATTTTTCTTCTTTTTGGGACGAAAAAGGCAGAAATTAGTTGAATAGCCTGAACCCTTGCCCAGGAGTGGGCGAAGCTTACGGAGACCGCGATGAAAGAACCCAGACGATTGTTCGACTGCCTGCAATACCAGCAGGAACACCACCCGCTGACCGACGCCCTGGCGGCTAAAGAGAACGGCCAATGGAAGACCTACAGCACCCAGGAGGTTCGGAACCTCGTTAACCAGCTGAGCGCCGGTCTGCTCAACCTGGGGGTTTTGGCCAGTGATATGAGCGTGGAGAAACGCGACAAAGTAGCAGTGATCAGCAAAAACCGGCCGGAGTGGGTGATGCTTGACCTGGCCGTGCAGCAGATCGGGGCGGTGCTGACCCCGTTTTACCCGACCATAACCGCCGGCGAGATGCAGTTTGTGCTGCAGGATGCCGCCGTCAAATACGTCTTCGTCAACGATAAAGAACTGTACCAGAAGGTCGACAGCCTGCGGGCGTCGCTGCCCGCCCTGCAGGGTATTTACACGTTTGAGCAGGAGGATAACCTGCCGCACTGGACCTCCATGCTGGACGAGGTAACTCCTTCCCTGGCCGAGCATATCAAACGGGTCAGTGACACCATCCGCAGTGAAGACCTGGCGACCATTATTTATACTTCCGGTACTACCGGGGTGCCCAAGGGCGTGATGTTGTCGCACAAAAACATACTCAGCAACGTCTTCAGCAGCTTTCAGCTGTTCGATGAAATCGGCATTACCGGCCAGCGGGCGCTGAGTTTCCTGCCCCTGAACCATGCCTTTGAGCGGACTGCCACCTATTGTTACCTCTATATGGGCTGCTCCATCTACTACGCCGAGGGCATGGAAACCATCGGCGAAAACCTGCGGGAAGTAAACCCGACGGTGTTTACTACCGTACCCCGGCTGCTGGAGAAAGTTTACGAAGGCATTATGGCCAAAGGGGCCCAGCTGACCGGCATTAAACAGAAGCTGTTCCACTGGTCGGTCGATCTGGCAAAGCGGTACGAGATCAACGCGCCCTTGTCGCTGGGGTACCGGGCACAACTGGCGCTGGCCGACCGGCTCATCTTCAGCAAATGGCGTGAGGCACTGGGCGGTAACGTAAAAGCCATCATTACCGGTGCGGCCGCCTGTCAGGTGAAACTGCTCCGCATCTTTACGGCCGCCAAAATTGTGGTGATGGAAGGCTACGGCCTCACTGAGACGTCGCCGGTCATCAGTGGCAATCGGTTCAAAGAAGAAAACCGGATGTTTGGCACCGTAGGGCCGCTGCTGAAAGACGTACAGGTGAAGATTGCCGAAGACGGCGAAATCCTCGTGAAAGGGCCGAACGTGATGATGGGTTACTACAAACGCCCCGACCTGACGGCTGATGTCTTTGTGGGTGAGTGGTTCCGTACCGGCGACATCGGCGAGCTGGTCGACGGTAAATTCCTGAAGATCACCGACCGCAAAAAAGAGATATTCAAGACCAGTGGCGGCAAATACGTCGCCCCGCAGCCCATTGAGAACAAACTGGTGGAGAGCCCCTGGATTGAGCAGATCATGGTAGTGGGGGCCGACCAGAAATTCGTTTCGGCGCTCATTGTGCCGGCTTTCAACAAAATCAGGGAGTGGTTCAAGGAGACTGGCCGGACTTATCCGGGTAATGAGGTCGTCGTTAGCGATAAAAGCGTGGTGGGTCTGATTCGCGAAGCCATCAACCACTACAATCCTCAGCTCAATCAGGTAGAGCAGGTTAAAAAGTTTGAATTGTTACCTAGGGAGTGGACCGTAGATGGGGGCGAACTGACCCCTACGCTGAAGCTCAAACGAAAGGTTATTCTGGAGAAATATCAGGAAATAATCAACAAAATATATCCGCCGGCTTCTTTGGTTTGAGTCAAACAACTATTGGCTTGCATAACCCCGGGGCTGTTTCTTCATGTTCCGAAATATAGGATTACCGTTTACTAAATTATTGTTGTATCAAGAGGTTCTGATTTATTAATTAAGCAATAACACTTAATACATATAGCGGGCCCCGCGATCACTTCCATAACTGCCAGGCTGGTTTCCCGTCAAGGCGGTTATCAACCGGCATACCCCCTACCTCTATTCCAATCCGCAATACCACATCCGGCAGGTGCAGGAGCAGGTGGCCCAGAGCAGCTACAACTTTCCGGGACCGGATTACGATGCCGGTTTAAACCCAGCCGACCGCTATGATGAGGTTCACCTGACCGATACCGGAATGGCGAAAGCGGCCCAAATGTGGGCCGACGCCATAACCGAGTCATTTATCAAAGCTGCCAATCCCTATCAGCCGGGTTTTCCGGTTCCCAATCAGGCGCCGGTGGTAGCGCGCACCATCAGCGATCAGGCGGCTATAGCAGGTTATACTATTCCGTTTACTACGTTTTCGGACCCCAATCACGATGTTCTGTCCTTTCAGGTTACCGGTCTCCCGGCAGGCCTGTCGGTTAACGGGCTGACCATTTCCGGCACACCGACTACGGCGGGTACCGCTACAATAACGGTGAAGGCGACCGATCCGAATGGTTTATTCGTAGCGCCGGTAACAGGCACGTACAGCTTCCGCACCAACAACGATGATGGTACCCGCGTGTGGGTCACTAACCAGCTGCTGATCGATAACTGGGCCGATCAGGGGCCTACGCCAAAGGAGGGTAGCATCAGCCTGACGGCCGGCCAGAAGTACGACATCAAGGTGGAGTACTACGAAGCCTACGGTGGCGCTCAGGCGCTGCTGTACTGGGTGGTGCCCGGCAGCGGCTCGGCGGTGATCGTACCCAGAGAACGGCTCTACCCCGGCAGTGTACCACCGGCCAACCGCGCACCGGTGGTAGCCAGCCCCATCCCGAATCAGAACGCTACGGTGGGCACGGCTTTCAACTACAGCATCCCGGCCAGCACCTTCAGCGATCCGGACGCGATGCGCTGACTTACCAGATCAGCGGTTTACCGGATGGTCTCTCGGCGACGGGCCTTGTTATTGCCGGAACGCCCAGGAAGCCGGGAAATGCGAAAGTAACGGTGCGGGCCGTCGATCCGGGTGGACAGTTTGTCACAACCACGTTCGCCATTTCGGTTAATAACAGCCGGGGTCGGGTGGGTGTTGCGATGGAAACGTCTACTCCATGGCAGATCTATCCGAATCCGGCAGAGAATTACGTTAGCGTTACTCTCCCGTCAGATGTTGATGCTGCCACTATTTCCGTCACGTTTGTATCAGCTGGCGGCCGGCTGTATCGGGCTGAAAAAATGGAAGTCATCGCCGACGGTGTCAGGCTGCCGGTTTACACGCTGTCGTCCGGCCTTTACCTGTTGGTAATCAAACAGAACGACTGCGTACTGGCTTCGAAAAAATTCAGTAAGAACTAAAACGGTGCCGGGCCTCCCGGCACCTTCAGGGAAGGATTCATGCTGGTTTGATGTATGAAGCCGCATTTACGTGAAGTAGACTTTATGCGTTAATACGTTTCATTTTGCAAATCCAATTTCTTTGCCGTAGCTTTAAATGATAAATCCTTGATTAAATATGAAAAAACTAGTTTTAACCGTACTGTGCCTCCCTGCCCTCTGCCTGTCTGTTCTTGCGCAAAGCACCCCTTCGGCCGATGAGGTCATGGACAAATACCTGGTGGCCATTGGCGGCAAAGATTTGCTGGCTACTATCAATACCCTGACCGTTGATATGTCGACCGAAATGCAGGGGAACACCATGATTATGACCCGCAAACAGGTGGCTCCCAACAAGTTCTCGCAGGTGGGTTATGCCAATGGCATGGAACTCTTCAAGATGGTATCCGATGGCAGTAAAGTCGCCATGGTAAGCCCGCGCGGCAATCAGACCATGGAGGGCGCTCAGGCCCAGCAGGCTATTTTAATGAATATGCTCTTCCCGGAAATGCAGTTAGCCAAAATGGGGGTGAAGAGCACCGTAGCGGGTAGCGAGAAAGTTAATGGTAAAGACGCCTATAAAGTAACGCATACCACCGCCGACGGTGCCATAACCTGGTCAGATTTCTACGATGCAGCCTCCGGCCTGAAAGTACAGACGGTATCAATGATGCGTACCCCGCAGGGCGAACGCGAGCAAGCCATCCTGTATGCCGATTACAAAGATTTCAAAGGGTTGAAGTACCCCACCACCATTACCCAGGGTAGCGGGCAGTTTCAGCGGCAGTCAACAGTTGACAAGGTGAAGATCAACGATAAGGTAAAAGACTCTGATTTCGCCGTTGCCCAGTAGGTTGGTTGATTAGTTAACTGGTTAATTGGTTGATCGAACTATTTGACCATTGAACCCATTAACCAGTTAACCAATCAACTACTCAACCATGATTCGTTTAAGTGTGCTGGATCAGTCGCCGATCCGGAAGGGCAGCAACGCCCACGAAGCGCTGCAGGAAACCGTAGCGTTAGCCAAACTAACCGACCAACTGGGCTATACCCGTTTTTGGGTAGCCGAACACCACAATACCACCGCCCTGGCCGGCTCTACGCCGGAGATCCTGATGGCCCACTTGGGCGGGCAGACCATACACCTCCGCATTGGCTCCGGTGGGGTGATGCTGCCGCACTACAGCGCCCTGAAAGTGGCCGAAAACTTCCGGCTGCTGGAATCGCTCTTCCCCGGCCGGATCGACATGGGGGTGGGCCGGGCTCCCGGTGGCGACCGCAATACCGCCAGCGTGCTGAACCCCGGCAATACGTTCAGCGAGCAGGATTTTGCGCAGCAGCTTTTCGATTTACAGAATTACCTGAACGACCGCCCGGTGTACCAGAACGTGAGGGCCATGCCGATACCGCCTTCGGTGCCGGAGCAGTGGATTCTGAGTTCCAGCGGACAGAGCGCCTACTTTGCCGCGCACTTCGGCATGGGTTTTTCGTTTGCGCATTTTATCAATCCCAACGGCGGTCCGCAGGCGGTAGCCCTGTACCGGGAGCGGTTTCAGCCCTCCGAAAACCTCGACCAGCCGCAGGCTAATGTGGCCCTGTTTGTATTCTGCGCCCAAGACGAAGAAAAATTACGGCAGCAGCAGGCCATTGTCGATCACCGCTTTCTGCAACTGGAAACCAAAGGCCGGCTCGACCCCGTTGATTACGATGAGGTAAAGGATGTGGTGTACTCCCCGGCCGAGCAGCAGCGGATCGAATACAACCGGCAGCGCATGGTGCTGGGTACGCCCGGGCAGGTGAAGGCCAAACTGCTCCACTATGCCGACCAGTACCAGGTAGAAGAACTGATGCTGGCCAACATTGCCTCCGACTTTACCGACCGGCTGCGGTCGTACGAACTGCTGGCCGAAGCCTTTGCGTTGCCGAAGCCGCAACCCGTTCACGAGGAGGAAGGGGTACGGTGAAGGAGAGGAGGTGATTTTTTGCCTATATATGCTTAGATTGCCTTCTTCACATTAAA
The DNA here is from genome assembly GCF_039541915.1 of Nibrella saemangeumensis. NCBI lineage: Bacteria > Pseudomonadati > Bacteroidota > Cytophagia > Cytophagales > Spirosomataceae > Nibrella > Nibrella saemangeumensis. The sequence goes on along the minus strand of NZ_BAABHD010000024.1, from coordinate 289,577 downwards.
CCTAACCTTATCTGATGAAACGCATTCTGTTTTGTCTTCTTTTTCTGACTTCCTGTTTACTAGATCAGGCCTTTGCGCAAGTTGGAAATACCGGCCGTACGCTCCGCATCATCGCTTTTGGTGCCCATCCCGACGACTGTGAACTAAAAGCCAGTGGCGTAGCGGCTCTGTGGGCTGCGCAGGGGCATAAAGTAAAGTTTGTCTCCCTGACCAACGGCGACATTGGGCATTTCAGTCAGGCGGGTGGGCCGCTGGCGCAGCGTCGCCGGGCCGAAGTGCAGGCCTGCGCCAAAGCCCTGGGCATTGAAACCGAAGTGCTCGATATCCACGACGGCGAACTGATGCCGACGCTGGAGAACCGGAAAGCCGTGGCCCGGCTGATTCGGGAGTGGCAGGCCGATATCGTACTCTGTCACCGCCCGAACGACTACCACCCCGACCACCGCTACACGGGTGTGCTGGTGGAAGATGCCGCTGTAGTGGTGGCTGCGCCGTTCTTTACGCCCGATACCCCGCCCACCAAAGGCAACCCGGTTTTCCTGTACTACTCCGATAATTTCCAGAAACCCAACGCCTTCGAACCGACCATTGTGGTGGGCATCGACGAAGCGGTGGAGAAGAAATGGGCGTGTCTGCGGGCCATTCCGTCGCAGTTTGCCGATAAGGATTCCTGGCAGGGCCGTTACCTGCCCAACGTGCCGGAGGGGGATGCCCAGCGGCAGACGTATATACTGGACGTGCTGAAGAAGCGCAACGAAGACGTAGCCAACAAATACCGGGACCGGCTGGTGCAGTTGTACGGGGCCGACAAAGGGCGTAAGTTTAAATACGCCGAAGCCTTTGAGCTTTGCCAGTACGGCAGTCAGCCCTCGCTGGAGGATCTGAAGAAACTGTTTCCGACGTTTTAAGCCTGACGTACCCGGATTGGAGGCCGTATCCGTAACGCCGGGCCGGACACCTATTTAATCCATATGCTGAGAAGTCGCTTTCTGCGGGTACAGCTTATCTGTCTTCTCTTACTGGCACGCGTCACTCCGCTGCCGGCGCAGCCGGACATCTTTACCACGGTACCGCTGCCGAATGGGATGGATCATAGCTGGATTACCGACCTGAAACAGGACCGCTATGGCTTTATGTGGGCGGCCACCTCCATGGGCCTGCTGCGGTACGACGGCTATACCTGGACGTCTTTCCTGCACAACCCCAACTCTGCTCAATCGCTGGTGAGCAATGCCCTGGAAGCGGTTTGCCCTACCCGCGACGGCCGGGTGTGGGTCGGCACCAAAGGATATGGCCTGGAGTGCCTAGACCCCGAAACCGGTCGCGTAGAACACCACAAACTGGCCGGACGGGCCGATTTCAATACAGCCGAAAACCTGATCACCACCCTGTACGAAGACCGGCAGGGGACGCTCTGGGTTGGTACGCGCAACGGACTCTACAGCCGCCGGGCCGGGCAGCGGGGTTTCACCCGCTATGCACCCGTGCCGAACGACCCCGGCAGTCTGAGCCACGGTCAGATCCGGGTAATCTACGAAGACCGGCAGGGAACCCTCTGGATTGGTACCGGTGAGCCCAACCTGACCAGTCCGCAGTCGGGAGGCTTGAACAAATTCGACCGCAAAACAGGCCGATTTACCCGCTACCGCCATGACCCGGCCGACCCGACCAGCCTGGCCGGCAACTGGGTACTGGCCCTGTACGAAGACAGCCGGGGTACCTTCTGGGTGGGTACCTGGGGCGACGGCCTGCATACCATGGACCGCCGGACCGGCAAATTCACCCGCTACCCGTACGATCCCGACCATCCCGACCAGCTCAGCCGGCCGTATTTGGAAAGCCATCGGAAGGACGTTGAATACCACATCCGCTTCATCCGGGAAGACGGGGCCGGTCAGGTCTGGATCGGCACCAACGGCGGTGGCATGAAATGCTACAACCCCGCTACCGGGAACGTAACCTATTTCCGGGCCCGAAACGACTCCACCGGTGGCCTGCCGGGCAATGCGTTCTGGTCGGCCTGCCGCTCCCGCGACGGGGTGCTCTGGCTGGGTGGCGTACATGGGCATTTGGTCCGGATTGCCCCGGTCAACCGGGCGATTTACCGCGTGGAGAGTCCTAACGGAACGGCGGTCAACGATTTTTACGAAGACCCTTCCGGCATGGTCTGGCTGGGCACCAACGGCGGTCTGATCGCCCGCGGTCCGCAGCGCGGAGCCCAACAGCCGTTTTACCAGCAGGCCGCCCGGCAGACCCGGCTCCTCAGCGATCATGTGTTTTCGTTTTTTGAAGACCGGCAGGGGGATCTCTGGATTAGCACCTGGACCAGCGGCCTTTACCGCTACCAGCGCTCAACCGGCCGGTTTACCAACTACCGCAATGACCCGGTCCGGCCGTCTAGTCTCGACAAGGGGTATGTCATCAACACCTACGAAGACCGGTCGGGTACCATCTGGGTCATGACCCCCGGCGGTCTCCACCGGATGGAGGGCCGGGCGGACCGCTTTACCCACTACCGCTATGATCCAAACGATTCCACCTCGATCGGGAACGGGGTCATTTGTGCGCTGGAAGACCGCACCGGAACGTTTTGGGTAGGCACCTGGTCGGGGGGCGGGGTTTGCCGGATGGACCGGCAAACGGGCCGGTTTACCCACTTCCTCAAAGGAAGCGACCTTGTCGGACAAATCCTGGAAGATGCCTCCGGAACGCTCTGGGTAACGGCCGGCACGGGAGGGTCCGGCGGCTTATACCGGTTCGACCGCCCACGCGACCAATTCCGGCCCTTTGTGAACCCGGCCACCGGCAAAACCATCGGCAATGTAAAAAGCCTGGTAACCGACCAGGCCGGAAATCTCTGGGTAGGCACCTTCGACGGGCTGGTCAGAATCAACCGGCAGCGGGATACGGTTACCCTCTTTGGTGAAGATTATGGCATCAAAGGCGGCCAGGAGTTTTATTACGGCTCCTGTTACCGCAGCCGCGACGGTACCCTGTTTTTCGGGGGCGAAGGCGGCTATTATTACTTTCGGCCCGAGCAACTGACCAAACCCCGCTCCGTACCGCCACAGGTACAGCTGACGGCCCTCCGGGTTGCCAACAAGCCGGTGTCTGTTGAATCGGCCGGACCGCTGACCAAACCGCTGGCCCAGGCCGAAGCGCTGCACCTCGATCACGACCAGAATGTGTTCTCGTTCGACTTCGTCGGTATCCATTACCGCCATCCCGAACGAAACCAATACACCTACACGCTTGAAAACTACGACGACTGGCGATCCGTTGGTTCGGAGCGTACGGCTACTTACTACAATGTGCCGCCGGGTGAGTACGTATTCCGGGTAAAAGCGGCTAACAGCGATGGCGTATGGGCCGAAAAAGCGATACCTGTCATCATCTCGCCCCCGTGGTGGCGCAGCGGGGTATTTCTGACGCTGGCTGTGATTAGCCTGGGCGGGCTGGTTTACGCCGGTTTTCGCTACCGGGTAGCGCAGATCCGCCGGGAGGAGGCCCGGAAAACAGCGCTTAACAAACACGTAGCTGAGCTGGAGATGCAGGCGTTGCGGGCGCAGATGAATCCACACTTTATCTTCAACAGCCTAAACTCGATCAACTACTACATCATCAAGAATGAACGGCAGACGGCCTCCGGCTACCTGTTGCGTTTCTCCCGGCTGATCCGGCTGATCCTTAAAAACTCAAACTCCCCGACGGTAACCGTCCAGAACGAACTGGACGCCCTGAAGCTCTACCTCGACCTGGAGCGACTCCGCTTCGACAAGAAGTTCGACTATACGATCCGCTGCGCCGACGAGGTAGATGTTCTGACGACGGAGATTCCCCCGCTGATGCTGCAACCGTACGTCGAAAATGCCATCTGGCACGGACTGATGCCCAAAGAAGGGCCCGGCCACATTCTGGTCGATATCCGGCGGGAGCAAAGTAAACTGGTATTTACGATTGAAGACAATGGAGTAGGGCGCAAAAAAGCCGCTCAGTTGAAAAGCCACTCGGCTACGAGTGAATCGATGGGCATGCAGATCACCTGGCATCGCATTGAACTGTTCAGTGAATTGGTAGGTCGTAAACCCCAGGTTTCTATTCAGGACCTGATGGACGCCGACGGCGAAGGCTGCGGTACTAAGGTGATTATTGAAATACCGGTGTGAATGCGTAGCCTGAGCCCAGGTATACCTACAAACGGGTTAATCAGAATTAAGCCGATGCCGCAGCCGAATAATAGACAGCTAACGCTTTATTTCACTGGAAATACGTATCTTGGGTAACGTGTTGTTCCAGACCCTGTTCCTTTTCTATGAAGTGGTTATGTACATGCCTTACCCTGGTGGCCATTACTTCCGCCCGAGTGTACGCCCAGCCGACGTTTCAATTTGAGCACATTTCTACTGAACAGGGGCTTTCTCAGCGTGCGGTGCTGAGCATATGTCAGGATCGGGAAGGGTTTATGTGGTTTGGTACGCTGGACGGACTTAACAAGTATGATGGCTATCAATTTACCGTATTTAAACCTGATCCGCTTAAGCCTACCCGTACACTCCGGCATAATATTGTAAGGGATATACATGAGGATCGCAAAGGTCGCCTGTGGGTAGCAACCTTTGGCGGGGGGCTACACCAGGTAAATAAGCGCACCGGTGAGGTGACTGCTTACCCGATTAAACCTACCTCAAAAACAGCCTGGAATGTGCTGAGTTCCATTTACGAGGACTCTCAGGGCATGTTATGGACGGCAGCCGAAGGCATCGCCCGGTTTAATCCGGATACAAGGCAGTATACACTATACCCCTCGTCTGATTTAATGAATATGGTACAGGGAGATCCCAACGGGCGAATCTGGGCGGTGGTTAGCTCCGGTAGTTGGGTGACCGGGAAAGTTAACCGGCTGGATCCGGCGACGGGACAATATCACTCCTTTGCGTTGCCTCCTAAAAGCCGGCTTGGTTTTATCGATACGCAGGGATTTCTCTGGATTGGTACGGATGGTGAGGGCCTGTTTAGAGCCGATACTAAAGATGACTCGCTACGGTTTACGTCGTATCAGTTGAAAGGTGTCACTGAGAAACCCGTTTTCCGTCGTATCTATGAAGATTCCGCCGGCTTTGTGTGTGTGATGACCAATGCTGGTCTGCTACGCATTAATTCTCGAAATTCTGAAGTTGTTAGCATCGATACCTCCTCCTGGATAGTCAACGGCCTGAGTAAGATGCCTATGAACGCAATGTTGTTTGATCGGGCAGGCCATGTTTGGATTGGCAACCACGATGGTATAGAAAAGGTAACAGCACATCCCAAAGCGTTTGAGACTTATCAGATCAAAGCCTCACCGGCTTCTGTTCGGTTACCAGACAATAGGGTGACCAGTTTACTGGCCGATCGTACCGGTGCCCTATGGCTGGCCAGTACGGGCGGTATGATGGTTGGCGCGGCCAAAGGTTTCTACCGCAGTGATGGAATTGGCAAGCCGCTGAAGAAGATTTGGATTCATCCGGCGGATACCAACAACCTCACGGCTAACCTGGTGAAAAGTCTCTATGAAGACCGGCACGGACGGATATGGGCCGGTACCGGCGAGGGACTCCGGTTATATAACCGGACCACCGGTCAGTTTACGCTATATCCCACTCAGCTACCGGTACTTTTCAACATGGCAGAGGATGCGAGTGGCAAATTATGGGTCAGTGTTGCCCGTCATGGAAACTTAGGAGGGGTGGCCTGCTTTAACTCGTCTGATCAGAAATTTACTTACTATATATATAAGCCGGGAGAAACTAAAGGGCTGAAAGATGGAAGTGTGTATCATCTTATGGTGAGCCGAACAAACGAAATCTGGTTCGCTACGTCAGGGGGTGGTGTGGCCCGGCTCAATCAGCGGACCGGGACCTTTACCTATTACGAAGCGAGCCCCACCTTTGAAGCCGGTCACCTTAATGACAAAGATACCAGGGCGCTCTACGAGGATGCCGACGGCCTGATCTGGGTAGGTACTAATCAGGGCGGCTTACATCGGCTGGATCCAAAAACAGGAACGTTCACCGTCTTTACCACCCTGGATGGTTTGCCCAGTAATCACATCGCCAGCATTCAGGGAGACACTCGGGGTAATCTGTGGATTGGGACGAACAATGGGCTGTGCCGCTTCAATCCCAAGACCCAAGCCTTCCACAATTTTGGGATACACGATGGATTGCCGGATAAGGAGTTTACCCATGCGGCTTCCCAGACGTTTAGGGGGAATCTGCTGTTTGGCACCCTGAACGGCTATGTTGTTTTTAATCCGGAAGCTATTCGGGAAAATACCATTGTCCCCCCGGTTTACATTACAGGATTAAAGGTGCTCGACAAGCCCAGAGCTATTCCATCAGATCATCTGGCACTCCCCTATACGGAGAATTACTTGTCCCTGGAATTTGTGGGCCTGAATTACAATGCACCAGAGAAGAACCAGTATGCTTACCAACTGGAGGGAGTCGATAAAGACTGGATCTACAGCGGTACCCGTCGGTTTACCAGCTACACTGAGCTCAGTCCGGGGGACTATGTATTTCGGGTAAAGGCTTCCAACAACGATGGGGTATGGAATGAAACAGGAACAACGCTGTATATCACTATCCATCCACCCTGGTGGCAGACCTGGTGGGCCTACAGCCTGTACGTCATTGGATTTGTTGCAGGGTTGTGGTCCTTCATTCGGTACCGCTCCCGTGCGTTGCGTCGGGAAAACCGGCTGCTGGAGCAGAAGGTAACGATACGCACCGAGCAGATTCAGCACCAGAAGGAGGAGATAGCCGCTCAGCGGGATAATCTGGAACAGACGCTCACCGAACTGAAAGCTACACAGCAGCAACTGATTCAGAAAGAGAAGATGGCATCCCTGGGTGAACTCACGGCGGGTATTGCGCACGAAATTCAGAACCCGCTCAATTTCGTCAACAACTTCGCCGAGGTGTCGGTTGCAATGACAGAAGAGTTAGAAGAGAGTGTACAGAACAGAGATCTGGCTGGTATTTCGGAGCTGTCGGCCGAGTTGCGGGAGAACATGAGCTACATTGTCGAGAATGGTAAACGGGCTGCTGCCATCGTGCGTTCCATGCTGGAGCACAGTCGCAGTAGTACCGGTGAGCGTAGACCCACTAATCTGAACGAATTAGCCAATGAGTATCTGAACCTGGCTTATCATGGCATGCAGGCGGCAGACCCTGACTTTCGGGTGCAGCTCTGTACCCGGTTTGATGAGGAGTTACAGCCAGTGACGGTTGCTCCGCAGGAAATTGGCCGGGTGCTGCTGAACCTGTATAACAATGCTTTCTACGCCGTGAAAGAGAAGCACAAACAAGCCGGAGCAGCAAGTTACCAGGCCCGGATTGAGGTTACCACTCATGTCGGAAACGGTAGGGTTGAACTGCGGGTGAAAGACAATGGTACGGGTATCTCACCAGAAATTGTCAGCCGCATCTATCAGCCATTCTTTACCACTAAGCCCACAGGCCAAGGTACGGGCTTAGGCTTGTCCTTAAGCTATGACATCGTAACCAAAGGACATGGCGGGGAGATAAGGGTGGCATCCCAACCGGGGGAGTTTACCGAATTTGTCGTTAGCGTACCGAAGGTTTGACAACGTTGAGTAAGTATAGTCGGTATTCGCTTCTAGTAGAAAAGCTATCTGCTCGTCCGCAACACCATTGTGTAAACCTAGTTTCAACCAAAAACAAAAAGCACTTAACATTGCTGCTAAGTGCTTGATTTTTAAGGCGGTCTGGACGGGACTCGAACCCGCGACCCCCTGCGTGACAGGCAGGTATTCTAACCAACTGAACTACCAGACCATTTATGTTGATTTCTTTGTGCGTTGCCGTCTTCCGAAATCGTGATGCAAAAGTAGACCGTTTTGTAACGTTACGCAAGTGTTGCCTGGAAAAAAGTTTGCCGGGGAACTGTCTTTGCGGGTTTCCGGGTTGAGTATCAACCTGCTTTGTCCAGAAAAATTTTTTACGGACCGTTGGCTCGTTAAACTGGGTACAACTTGCTGCTTTACCAGTTTGCAGGTTAATTTCCGGAATTATTACCTTTACACTCAACGATTATGAATCTATCAGACTCTTATATGGAACTCGTTAACCGGGGGTATAGCCGGGCCGGGAGCGAAGGCTGCCAGCCGTACCCGGCCTTATCCTATGAAATCTTTCTGCTGGATCAGGCCCGGCACAAAGCCCGGCAAAAAGAACTGGCTCAACTGGAAGCGTTTCAGATGACATTCGACTGGCAATTATCGCGCCGGCAGCGGCAAGGCTATCTAAAATCGCTTCGGCAGGGGGCCACGCTTGTGCTGACCGACCCGTCTAAGCATATCCTGTGGGCCAGCCAGAGCTTTTTGTCCATGACGGGCTATACGCCCACCGAAGTCCTGGGCCAGCGGCCGTGGATGTTGCAGGGGCGGGATACAGACCCGGTAACGGTAGACCGTATTCGGGAACACCTCAACCGCGCCGAATCGGTGAAAGCCGATCTGGTCAACTACCGTAAAAATGGGGATGCTTACCTGTGCCGGCTAACCATCGATCCGCTGCACAACAGCCTGGGCGATCTGACCCACTTCCTCGCGGTCGAATTTGCTATCGAAGGCTAAGGCTATAAACCGGCTTCGGTCTCCATATCCAGATCACCTTCCACATCTTCCGGATCGGTAGTATCGGGCCTATTGGAATACGGACCGGGACCCTCCGGACCGGGAGCGTTGTCGGGTGTCATCAGCTCGGCAGCGCCGGCCGGTTTTTCGGCTTCCGGGTCGGGGTTAAAGCCGGTAGCGGGGGGTGGAGTGTTTTCCATACTGAACAGCGTTGGTTTGTTTTCGTTCTAACCGTACCCTCTGATAATTGTTTTCCGCTTTCCTCTTGATAGCTTTCCAAACCCTTAGGCCCTAAATCCTGTTTCGAAAGAAAGGTTTATGTGAAATCAGGCCGGCAGCGGTATAATCTGCTCCCAAACAGACGTACCCGTGGCCGGCTGTCAGCTAAAGGTTTGGCTTCATGAAGAATTTTCTCCGCGCGTTGCGATGGGCCCTGTGGACCCTGTTGGCGTTGATTGTGGTGGGTCTCATCAGCATCTGGTTAATTGACTACCGGCAAAGTGATGACGAAATACTCAGCGAGTACCGCCACCAGCGGATCAAACCGACGGTTCACCGCTACCAGGTTGGGGACCGGACCATCCGGTTTATTGAAACCCCCGCCAGTGATTCGCTGCCCGTTGTGCTGTTTGTTCACGGTGCGCCCAGTTCCTTATCCTTCTTCGAAAAATTCTTTAAAGATTCGGTGCTGCTGAGTCAGGCGCAACTGGTGGCGGTAGATCGCCCAGGTTATGGCTACTCGGATTTCGGCCGGGTCGAAACGTCAATCGTCCGGCAGGCCGGGATGTTACAGCCGCTGATTAACCGCTACCGGAATGCGCCTTATCTGGTAGTTGTTGGGTCGTCGTACGGCGGATCGGTATCGGCGCGACTGGCGATGAACAACCCCGGCCTGGTCGATCATGTGCTGTTTGTGTCGTCGGCATTGGGGCCGGGTCTCGAACGGACCTACCCAATCAGCTATTTAATCGATAAGCGCCCGCTCCGCTGGCTGATGCCACCCCTGCTGATGCTGGCCAACGACGAAAAACTGGCGCACCGCCGGGCGCTCGAAGAAATTCTGCCCGACTGGCGGAAAATTACCGCCGGCATCACGATCCTGCACGGGCAGCAGGATGATCTCGTCTATCCGACCAATGTCTCCTTTGCCCGGCATCACCTGGTCAATGCCCGGGTGAAGCAGTTTATTCTACCCGAAAACCGGCACGACATCGTCTTCAATAAACGGGAGTACATGACGCAAATTCTGCTGGATATCCTTTCGTCGGGATACCTGAAAGACAAGATCAATAAAGATATGGTTCTGGCAAAGGACTAACGCTGGTTGTCGCTGGTACGGCTGCGAAACTGGGTGAACGAGGAGGTTGGCTCGGGCGTTGGTACGGCTGACGTGGAGGGGTTGTTCAGGCCGGGTTTGGTTTTCCGGGGCCCACCCCCGAACAGCCGGTTAAAGGTCCGGGTATAAAGCAGGCTGATTCCTCCGCTGGTCGTCAGTGAGGTATTACTAAGCGAATATTGACCCAGCACACTCTGCTGATTGCGGTTGTACATTTTGGCCCGCACCCGGCCGTCGGGCGTGATCCAGTATTCCAGCGTCCACTCACCCAGCAGACTGGCGGCATTGGTCTGGTTCTGACCGTAGGTGAAGCCACCGTCTCGGCTGACCCGGAATCGGTCGTTCAGGAACCGGTACGAGAACCGCAGCTGCAGGTTATTGAACAGGTTATCGTTCAGGTTGTTCAGCCCCAGACCACCCAGCGAAATCCCCACATCCAGCTTTTCGTCAAGCGACGAGGCCAATTGACTGAAACGATTCGACAACAGTTCGCTGACGCTGTTGGCCACTCCGGCGTTAACGTTATCCTGCTCGAACAGGCCGGAGCCGTCGGGCAGGAGCTGGTTAAAGATCAGGATGCTGCTGACCTGCCGGTTCAGTTCCTGCTCATTGCTAAGGAGACGGGCCTCAAACGCCGTTACCGCCTGCCGGAACTCCGCCGACGCCGGATATTCTTTCACATCCAGATCGAAGGTGATGCTTGGCGACAGCAGTTCGCCCGTGAGCGTAATCAGCAGGTCAACCGGGTAGCGACGGTTGCGGTCGGGGGTATTCTGGCTTGTCGACGGCGCCGAAATGCTCTGGACCAGCGGCAGCAGCGAGGTGTACTGGGTGTAGGCGGCCGTTACGTTGAGCAAGGCACCATACGGGTCGCCGGTCCAGGTAATACGGCTGTTGGGCCGGATCTGGAAGCGTTTATTAATGACGTTCTCAAAGGTAAAGGTGTAATCACCCTGCTGGATTTCGTAATTACCCGTCATCGAAAACTCTCCCTTGGTATCTACCTTCATGGCGATCCGGCCAGAGCCGTATGCTTTGATGATGTCACCTGTCTGGCGGTCCAGCTGGATTTCACAATACGCATCCGGGGTGATGTTGAAATTGAAATCCATCTTGATGCCTGACAGATCAACCGTCGGGATGTTCGAGAACACCGGCTTACCGTTTACCTTGGTCTGGTGGGTATCCACTTTGGCGACGCTGCTCCGGCTCACAAACCGAATAAAATCCTGGGCCGATACCGTTTCGGCTCCGTCGAGCGGGATGTAAATGCGGGTGCCCTTGTTGCTGGATACGTTGGCTTTAATGGTCAGGTTATCGGGCGTGCCGTAGAGTTCGGCCTTGCCGGTTACCACCGCCGAGCCGTAGAACAGTTCGTTGTCGCGGGCGGTGGTGTTCATGATCTTGAAGTTCTTCAGGTCGGCGTCGAAACCCAGCGTAAAGTATTTGAATCCGTCGTGGTAGACACCACCCCGCAGAATGGCCGTGTTGCCGTCTACGTCGCGCAGCAGCAGCCGCTTGGCCCGGATATCGGTTTCGGTGAAATAGATCTTGTCTTCAAAAAAGAAGTCGGCTTTCAGGTAGTCGAACGTCAGCCGGCCTTTCCGTACGTCGACCACCCCATCCAGCACCGGGTTATTCGGGGTGCCGGTAACATTGACCAGCCCCGTAGCCAGCCCGGTCAGGTTGGAAACCAGCCCCTGGGTGAACGGCTCCAGCATCCGCAGATCGGCGTTGTTGAAAAGCGCTTTCAGGTTGAAGGCGTTTTTGGTTTTCTGAGGGGCATAGGTGCCGCGCAGGGTTAAGACATCGTAATTGTCGCGGTTGATGCGGGCGTCTACGTTCAGCCGTTGCTCGCTGTTGTCCCAAACGCCTTCGCCCCGGACATTGCCCACCAGAAAATCGGCAAAGGCCAGTTCCTGAACGGTCAGCTTGCTCTCGATAATCGGTGTTTTGTACAGGTTACGGACGGCAATAACCCCGTTGGCGGTACCAGTGATCGGCGTATTTACAATCGGCGTCAGGCTTTCGAGCAGGAAGTTGCTGGCCTCCACGCGGAGCGCTTCGGTACTGTCTGACGAGATCTTGCCCGATGCGGTAATCAACTGGTTCTGGTTGTAGATAGACAGGTTGCGGACGGTATAGTCCTCGCCGACTTTCCGGATCAGACTCTCGGGGTTCAGGGTCCAGTTATTGTCGAGCACCCGGAACTCCGACCGCCGGAAGGTCAGGTCAATGGCGTCGCCCTTAAAGCGAACCTCACCGTTGACGTTGGCGCGGTTGGTGCTGTTGATCTGCTTGATGCTGCTGGTGAAGTCGATATGATCCTGCTCCCAGGAGGCTTCAATCTCCATAGTTTCGGTGGGCGCCAGGGTGCTTAACTTCTGCCGCTGAGAAGTAACAATAGCCGACGCCAGCACTTCTTCGCTGTTGGTAAATTTGGACGTGGTAATATCAACCTCGCTTGGCCCGAAGGTATACTCATTGTAGACGAGCGAATCCGACTTGACATTGGCGGTCAGGAACAGCGTATTGTCGACCGTAAAGCGGCCTTCCAGTGTGCTGTTGGGGGCTATATAGGCCGCAGGCTGCACAAAGTCCAGCACCGGCTTTATGTTCCGGAAGAAGAAGACATAGTCAATGTTGTAGTTAGCCGGTTGCATTTTGCTGGTTCGGGCCAGCTTCTGGCGGTAATAAGTGGCCCGACTGGCTACATCGCCGAAGAAATACAGTTCGTATTCGTATAGCAGCCGCTGCAGATCCTGAGCGGTTTGCGTCAGCTGAAAGTTACCCCGGAGGTGGGCGGTGATAAAATCGGAGGTAACATCAATGGACCGCCCGGCGTCGAGAATTGCCGAGGAGAGGTGCAGCGTATCAACGGCTAGGGTCCGGCCGTTAAGACTGACGAGGGCGTTTCGGAAGCGGGCTTCGCCGATAAGTTCTTCGATTGTATTGCCGTTCAGTTGAACGTCCAGATCCGTCCGTACTGTCAGGGAATCGTCAAGCAGTCGCAAGGCCCGAAAATCAGCGTGGGTAACCGTGCCCTGAACATCGAAGCGGTTGCGGGGATTGCGCAGGTCAAACTCACCATCCAGATGCGTGGTCAGGTTTTCGTCGCGTACACTGACTTCGCCGTTGAAAAAGGCCTTCTGGAGATTTCCCCGCACCACCAGATTGCGGTAGTCGTACCCGTTCAGGCCGAAGCGGCTGAACCGCCCGTCGAGGTCCACGCGGGCGTTGGCAAGCGAAAGGCCCTGACCGGTAATGCGCCCTTCGCCATCCAGCTTTTGCAGCACCTCAGGCTGATCGACCAGCGTACCAAGGGCCAGACTCTGCGCTTTCAGGTTTGCCGTATAGGTGGTGTTGGCGGAGTTGTCGGCCAGTTTAAGCTTGAGATCACCGGAAACGTTGCCCAGGGCAGTCTGGAAATTGCCGGCCGTGCGGAAATCGTCGAATGCGCCGGCAAACGTAGCTGCAAACTGCACCGTGCCGAGTTTCTGGATAGTATGGTTAAAGCCTTCGTCCGGATAATACTGCCGGATGTCGGCCATGGTAACGATCGAGGGCGTAAAGGCAAAATCAACGGTGGTACGGTCAATATTGGGTAGCCCTTTAAATGCAATGTCGCCGGCTAACCGGCTACGCGCATTGATGCCGAAGCGCAGATCGGTATCTGTGAGTTTAAAGTCGTGGACGATACCCCGGAAGTTAGCCGACAGCAGCCAGGTTTCGTTGAGGCCGCGCAGGTATTCGGAGAAGTACCCCAGGTCGGCGGACTGCACGCGGCTACTGCGCAGCCGGGCATCCATCATCACCCGGGCATTGAAGTTGCCAAACGCGGATGGTGAATCGTAGAGAAACGCCAGGTAGTTTCGTACGATGGAGTTGTTGATATGCGCGTACAGATTGCCCAGCTCCATTTTGGTGCGGCAATACAGAAAGCGCGTATCCAGGCGGTGGACGGTAAGACCCGAGCGCCGGTCTACAGCTTTCATGCCGGCCAGATCGAGCGCGATGGTATCACCCAGCACCAGGAAGTCGCGGACATTGCCGTTGATCTTCTCCAGCGTAAAATGGTTATAGTCAAAATCCTTCGGATTGTTGAAGGGCTTTTCGCGGGGATCATCCATCGTAAATACCCCATCGAGGACATTGACTTTGCCAATAGTGAAAGGAATATTCTGATCGGGTACACTCCTGGTGGTATCGGTCCGGAGCAGTTCGTCGATCCGGGCGATGAATTCGTCGATGTTGAGGTCGCCGGTTTTGGGGTTCTTTACCAGCCGGACATTAGGCTGGTAGAGGTAAACTTCGTTGAGGTGAATATTATGCGCCGAACTGTCGAGCAGGGTGCGCAGGTGGAAGGCGACTTCCAGACGGCCCACGTCGATCATCGGCTGGTGCCGGCGGTCCTTAATGCTGACACCCTGCAGCGTCAGGGAATTGAACCACTTGATGGAAACGCGCTGGATGGAGATGGGAAACTCCATTTTGGCCGAAACGCGCCGGGCCACTTCCTGCACAACCCGGGTCTGTATGGCCGGAATCTGCAAACTCACCATCACGGCTCCGAATACCAGCAATACCGCCAGAAGCGTATACAGCAGGGTCTTCAGAAAAATGGTGACAAATGAGCGCATCAGGTTCTGTTGAATCACTCCGGCAACCCGGAGTACGTAGTGAACAATGTATAATGATTAGACGCGGAAAGAGGCTTTTCGTTTAAGCTCCGGCCTTATTAATTGTACATTATTAATTATTCATCCTTTAAGTAACGTAAATTTGCCGGATTACCGATATTCTTTTAATGAACATTTTAGCGATTGAGTCATCCTGCGACGAAACATCGGCCGCCGTTTTATCGAACGGTACCATTTTGTCCAACGTTATTGCCGCTCAGTTGATTCACGAGCAGTACGGGGGCGTTGTTCCCGAACTGGCCTCCCGCGCCCACCAGCAGCATATTGTGCCGGTAGTTGAACGGGCGCTGACCGACGCAAAAGTATCGAAAAACAGCCTTAACGCCATAGCGTTTACCCGCGGTCCCGGATTACTAGGCTCGCTGCTCGTCGGGGCTTCCTTTGCCAAAGCCCTCGCGCTTGCCTTACAGATCCCCTTGATCGAGGTAAATCATATGCAGGCCCACGTACTGGCGCACTTCATTGAACCGCCCGTGCCGGCCTTTCCGTTCCTGTGCCTGACCGTCAGTGGCGGCCATACCCAGATCGTCCTCGTGCGCGATCACCTCGATATGGAAATCATCGGCCAGACCCACGACGATGCCGTCGGGGAGGCTTTCGACAAATCGGCCAAACTGCTCAACCTGCCGTATCCGGGCGGTCCGCTGATCGATAAGTACGCGCAGCAGGGTAATCCGCTGGCCTTCCGGTTTCCGCTGGCCGAAATGCCCGGTCTGGATTTTTCGTTCAGCGGCATCAAAACGGCTATTCTGTATTTTCTGCGGGATAATACCAAAGACAATCCAGCTTTTATAGAACAAAATCTGGCCGATATTTGTGCCAGTATTCAGTATACGCTGGTACAAATGCTCCTCGGCAAATTAAAACGGGCCGCCCGCGAAACGGGCATCCACGAAATTGCCATTGCCGGGGGCGTCTCCGCCAACAGCGGCCTGCGTTCGGCCCTGACGCAACTTGGCCGGGAGCAGGGCTGGACCGTCTACATCCCCCGCTTTGAATACTGCACCGACAATGCCGCCATGATTGCCATGGCGGCCCACTACAAATACCTCCGGAACGAGTTTACCTCCCAGGAAGTAAGCCCCATGCCGAGGCTTGAGTTTTAAAGTTCTACTATGCTCACCATTAACGAACTACGCATTTACCCGATTAAGTCGCTGGGCGGAATTTCGGTGACGGAAGCCGCCGTGGAAGGGAAAGGCTTCCGCTACGACCGTCGCTGGATGCTGGTGACGCCCGACGGGCAGTTTATTACCCAGCGTACCTACCACCAGATGGCGCTTATTGACGTGGCCCTGACCGGCCACTGCCTGCGGGTATGGCACCGCCACCGGCCCAACGATGTCCTGGAGATAGCTTTCGACGAATACACCGGCGAACACCTCCCCGTGACCGTCTGGGATAGCCACGGTATCGATTCGGTGGTAGTTAGCGAGGCTGCCGACCGCTGGTTTACGGCGGCTGTAGGCGTACCCTGCCGGCTGGTCTATATGCCCGAAGAGAGCCAGCGACAGGCGGATTTAACCTACGCCCGGAACGGTGAGATCGTCAGCTTTGCCGATGGGTTCCCGTACCTGCTCATCAGCCAGGCGTCGCTCGATGAACTGAACCGGCGGCTTGATGTGCCCGTGGTAATGCTGCGCTTCCGGCCAAATATTGTCGTTGCCGGTGGGGAGCCGCATCAGGAAGATGGCTGGGATCAGTTTCGGATTGGCGATCTGGACTTTTACGCGGCCAAACCCTGCGCCCGGTGTGTGCTGACTACCGTAGACCCGGCCACCGGCCAGAAGGGCAAAGAGCCGCTGCGAACACTGGGTACATACCGGCAAAAAAATAACAAGATCTATTTTGGTCAGAACGTGTTGAGCCAATCGGCGGGGGTGGTGCGGGTTGGCGACCAGCTGGAGATCATCAGTCACCGGACCCCGGTTTTATGAGATTTATTCGATACGCGTATTTTTTGAGTTTACCCGTGGTATTGGGCGCTGTTTTTTCCAATCGCATGGCCGTTCGTTTGTCGGACGCTGTGGTGCCGGTACATTGGGCCACTACCTGGGTGCTGGCGCTCGTGGTGTTTATCATCTACACCGTCGACCGGCTGCTGGACGTCCGCAAACCCGATATGCTGCCAACCGCCCGGCATACGTTTCACCGCAGGCACGCGCCGGTACTCTGGCGAGTAGTAGCCGGAGCGGCCGGGCTGGCCTTGCTGCTGGCCATTTGGCTGCCCGGCTCCGTCATCAAATTCGGCCTGGTGCTGGGGGTACTCTGTGCTGCTTACGTGGCGATGGTGTTCCGGCTGCCGGCCCGCCATCCGGCGCTGCTGGCTAAAGAACCGCTGGTAGCCCTGTTTTTCACGGCTGGGGTCTGGGGCAGCGTGTGGGTGCAGCGGCCGTCGGTGAGTGCGGTGGAGTGGGCGCAGGCGCTGATGTTTCTGGCCATTGCGTTCCAGAATCTGCTGCTGTTTTCGGTGCTGGAGTTGCAGGAGCAACTGACAGTGCCGCAGTTTTCCCTGGCAACCTACTGGGGGCCGCTGCTGTGCGACCAGCTTATGCGCTGGCTGACATTTCTGGTGGTAGGCTCCTCTTTTTTTGTTTGTTTTACCGTAACCGACCGGTTTGCCCAGCGCTCGGCGCTGATACAAGCTATCATGAGCCTGGTACTCTACGTCATCCAGCGACACCCGGCGTACTTCCTCAAAAACGAGCGGTACCGCTGGATCGGCGACGGCGTATTCTGGCTGCCTGCCCTGGTTTTATGAAGGAGCTGAAAAACAGTATTTTCCGTCTGCCCGGCACCCGCTCTTTCACTCTTTCGCCCTTTCACTCTTTATCTCCCCGTGCAGCGATAGAAAAGCCTGCCCAATGCCTTTAGAATATAGCTTTATACGTATGCGCCGATTATCCCTTCTCTCACTCTTTCTGTTTCTTCTGGTGCTGACCCCTGCCTGGGCGCAGCGCACGCTTACCAATCCCCTAAAAGCATCCGGGCCTGACCCCTGGGTAGTCTATAAAGACGGCTGGTACTACTACATGAACACCGTGGGTAACCGGCTCGATCTCTGGCGTACCCGCCACATGGCCGACCTGGGCACGGCCGACCGGAAAACCGTGTACACCCCACCCGCGTCGGGCCCGTACTCGAAGCAGCTATGGGCACCGGAGATCCATTTCCTGAACGGTAAATGGTATATCTACTTCGCAGCCGACGATGGCCGCAATGTCAATCACCGGATGTGGGTACTGGAAAATGCGTCGGCCGATCCGATGCAGGGCGAATGGGTCCTGAAGGGTAAACTTGCCGATCCCGGTGATCACTGGGCAATTGATCTGTCGGTTTTTGAGCATAAAGGCAAATTATTCGCGATCTGGTCGGGCTGGGAGGGAGCCATAAACGGACGGCAGGATATTTACATCGCCCGGCTGAAAAATCCCTGGACCATGAAAGGCGACCGCGTGCGGCTCAGCAAGCCTGACCTGCCCTGGGAAATGCATGGCGATGTGCCCGAAGAATGGCAGAAGAACGGTGAGGTACCCCAGGTGCTGGTGAACGAAGGCCCACAGTTTCTGCGGAAAGACAAAAACCTGTTTATCGTCTATTCTGCCAATGCCTGCTGGCGCGACTACTGCCTGGGACAGTTGCAGTACGACGGCAGCGGTAGCCTGCTGAAGGCCGTAAACTGGCGAAAAAGCCCGCAGCCGGTATTTGTACAGGCTCCGGAAAATGGCGTATTTGCCCCTGGACATAACTCGTTCTTCAAATCGCCCGATGGGCGGGAGGACTGGATTCTCTACCACGCCAACCCCAGCGAAACCGACGGCTGCGGCAACAAACGGGCTCCCCACGCCCAGCGCTTCAGCTGGAACCCCGACGGTACGCCAAATTTTGGAAAACCATTACCCAAAACGCCAATGCCGGCACCTTCGGGCGAATAATAAGCTAGAAGACAACTATCAAACTTATGATGATTTATATCCATTTTCCCCTGCCGGAGGCCGAACGCGATTTACTCACGCAAGCGCTGCAGACCGGCGTTTCGTCACCCGACAGTTCGTCGCCCGGCGTTTCGACTGATACCGATACCTGTGTGTGGGGACAGGATTTGCCCGCAGCGCAGCGCAAAGAAGCTTTTCTGCAAGCCGAAGTCGTATTTGGCAATCCACCAGCCGACTGGTGGGCCGAGAGCCGGAACCTTCGCTGGGTGCAGCTGTACTCGGCCGGCTTTGATCCGTATCTGGCGCTGGACTGGACCCGGCCTGAATTACAATCCGTCACGGTAACCAACCTGCGGGGCTTTTTCGGACAGCCCGTTGCCGAAACCGCGGTGGCCGGCGTGATGGCCCTGTACCGGAAAATTGATGAACTGGCCCGTTTGCAGGCCCAGAGCCGGTGGGTAGGTGGCGAATTGCGCCCGCAGATGAACCTGCTGTACCGGAAGCGGGTGCTGGTACTCGGTGCCGGGGCCATCGGCGAAACCATCATGAAGATCCTGCGCGGGTTCGATTGCCACGTTACCCTCGTCCGGCGCAGTCAGGCACCGACCGTCGAAGACCTCGACGAACTGCTGCCGGAAGCCGATATTATCATGGCCGCGCTGCCGGATACGGAGGAAACAAAAAATACACTGTCGGCCCAGCGGCTGGCACTGATGAAACCGTCGGCGGTGGTGGTTAATGTCGGTCGGGGCTCGGCCATTGATGAACCGGCGCTGACCGATGCGCTGCAGCATAACCGGCTGGCGGGGGCGGTATTGGACGTTACCTACCAGGAGCCCCTGCCGGGCGAGAGTCCGCTCTGGTCGATGACCAATGTCCTGCTGACCCAGCATACGGGTGGGGGGTATGCCGAAGAGAATGCGGATAAGGTACGCGTTTTTCTGCGTAATTTAGACCGGTACCGGGCGGGAGAGCCACTGGAGAATGTGGTAGATTTTAGCCGCGGTTACTAATGTTCAAACCGTAACTTTACTACGATGAAGCGACTTCTCCTGCTTGGTCTGTTGCTGATTACCTCCCTGGCGTGGGCGCAAAAAGATGCCCCCGGCCGCTGGAGTCGCAGCAAAGCCAATAGCTGGTATGGTGATCAGCCGTGGCTGTTTGGCCCCAACTACGTGCCAGCCAATGCCATTAACCAGCTTGAAATGTTTCAGCCCGAAACGTTCGATCCGGCTACGATCGATAAGGAACTGGGCTGGGCCGAGGCCATAGGGGTTAATACATTGCGGGTCTTTCTGCACGATCTGCTGTGGGAGCGCGACGAAAAATCGTTTAAAACGAACCTGGATACGTTTCTGTCTATCTGCGAGAAGCATAACATCCGGCCTATGCTGGTACTGTTTGACTCGTGCTGGGACCCGTTCCCCAAAATGGGGAAGCAGCTTGACCCGAAGCCGGGCGTGCATAACTCCGGCTGGCTGCAGAGTCCCGGGGCCGAGGCCCTGGCCGACGATGGAGAGCACCACCGGCTGGAGTCATACGTTAAAGGCGTGGTCGGGGCGTTCCGGAAAGATAAGCGCATTCTGGCGTGGGACGTTTGGAACGAACCCGATAATCCCAATACCAGCAGCTACGGCCAGCACGAGCCGGCCGGCAAGGCCGATCTGGTAGCCCGGCTGCTGCCGCAGGTATTTCAGTGGGCGCGGTTGGCCAGGCCCATACAGCCGCTGACGTCGGCCGTGTGGGTTGCCTGGGAGAACCGCGACTGGAGCAATCCGGCGGCCTGGAAACCAATTGAAACGATCCAGCTGGAAAACTCCGATTTTATCACGTTCCACCACTACGCGGATGTGGCGTCCTTTCAGAAGATGGCGACCGCGCTGCAACAGACAGGACGTCCGGTTGTCTGTACCGAGTTTCTGGCCCGCAGCGTGAAAAGCCAGTTTCAGACGCATTTGCCGGTGGCTAAAAAGCTGAATGTGGGTATGATGAACTGGGGTTTTGTAGCCGGTAAGACGCAGACGTTTCTGCCGTGGGATAGCTGGGAAAAGCCGTATGCCAGTGGTCGCCAGCCCTCGGTCTGGCACCATGAGATTCTGACGCCGGACGGCAAGCCGTACCTGGCCGATGAAGTGGAAGTTATCCGGAAAGTAACCGGCAAAAAGTAACGTTTCACACCGTTGCCGTTCGATAAATATTTTCTGATACGAAAGAAGCTTGGTTGATGTTCTATGGGACTACTGGTAATTTAGGTTCTTATCTCAGGACACCCTGACGTGTAGTAGCTCATGAATGTACCTGTACCTCTTCTTTCTAAAACCACCGTGTCTCCGTTATGGCAACTTGCTCTGGATCACTCCGCCAGTGGAATAATGGTCCTTCAGGCGCTCAGTTCAGCGAGTACCGACGCCATGGATTTCCGGCTGGCCCTGACCAACCGGCGCGCGAGTGAACTGACCGGCGTAAAGCTGAACCTGCTGCTTGGCCGGTCGGTCAGCACCCTGTTTCCCAATGATTGGTCGGCGCAGTTAGGGGAAGTGGCACTGCGGGTGTGGCAAACAGGAGAAGCGGAGCAGTTTGAGCAGTACTACACGATAGAACGGACGGGCAACACGGGTTGGCTCCTCATCACACTGACGCCCGCCGGCGATGGAGAACATGTTGTTGTTTCGATCAACGACATCACCGAGATGCGGAAGGCCAAACTGGCGCTGCAAAAGAAAGCGTACCTCTTCAACACCATGTCGCGCAATGTGCCCGATGTAGGGGCACTGGTGGTGGGCCCTGATCTGCGGGTGATCCTGGCCAATGGTGAACTGCCGGCTGATCTGTTTGCCACGCCCGAGCCGGAAGAGATTATTGGCTGGCGAATCGGGCAGGCTCTGAATCCCGTCCTTCAGGCGGAGATGACGCAATATTTTGAGGATGCCATGACCGGCCTGACCCGTACGCTGATTCAGCCCATCGGGGAGCGCGTGTATGAAGTATTTGTCGGTCCCGTTACGGATGAGCATGGCGAAACCCTGATGACCATGGCTATTTACCGGGACATAACCATGACCCGGCGGTATCACCGGCAGATGGAGCAGTACATCGTGGAACTGAAGCGCTCGAATGAAAGTCTGGAACAGTTTGCCTACGTAGCTTCCCACGACTTACAGGAGCCGCTTCGCAAAATTCAGTCTTTCGGCGATGTATTAGCCAATCAGTACGCATACAACCTGGGCGAGAACGGCGCTGATTTGGTCGGGCGGATGCAGTCGGCGGCATCCCGAATGTCAGGTTTGATCCGGGATTTGCTGACGTACTCCAAGCTGGCTACGGAGCACAACCCGCACCAGGGCGTTAATCTGAATATTGTCCTGGCCGAGGTGATCAACGATCTGGAGTTAACGCTTCGTGATAAACAGGCCTGCATCGACAGCGACGATTTGCCGGTTATCAAAGGCGATCCGTCTCAGTTGCGCCGGGTATTTCAGAATCTGCTTTCCAACGCGCTGAAGTTTGTCAGAAAGGGTGTTCAGCCCTACATCCACATTACGACCCAACGGGTAGACGGTACAGCCATACCAAATGTTGCGCTGTCTGACGAGCACCAGGCGTTTTATGAAATCTGCCTGACCGACAACGGTATTGGTTTTGATGAACGCTACCTCGACCGTATTTTCGTTATTTTCCAGCGGCTGCACGGCCGTAATCAATACGCCGGGACGGGTATTGGCTTAGCGATCTGCAAAAAGGTAATGGACAATCACCGGGGGTATATCCGGGCCAGCAGCCGGATGGGGGAGGGCGCTACGTTCCGGCTCTATCTGCCTGTGTAAGCCATCCGGTCAGGTATCAAAGTCTTCGCCTTTCTGGCTGACCTGCACTTTCACGGTATCGATTCGGGTACCGTCCATGGAGACTACTGTAAAGACAAACGGCGGCAGTTCGATTACCTCGTTTTCGTTGGGCAGGTCTTCATTAATCGCCAGAAGCAGACCGCCCAGGGTATCATAATCACCTTCCGGAATGCTCCAGTTGTATTTTTCGTTGAGGTATTCGATCTCATGACGGGCACTGAGCAGGTAGGTATTGTCGTCGATTTGCCGCTCGGTCCAGTCCTCATTGGTATCGTACTCATCCTGAATTTCCCCGAAGATCTGCTCAACAATATCCTCAACGCTGATGATGCCTGAGGTACCACCAAATTCATCAACGACCAGGGCCAGGCTCTTGCGTTCGCCGATAAACCGTAGCATCAGATCCTGGGCCGGCATCGTCTCCGGAACCGTCAGTATGGGTGTCAGGATGCTTTCAATGCTGGAGGGTCTCTGGAATAAAGCCACCGCGTGACAGTAGCCGATTATGTCATCGATGTTATCGCGGTAGACAATGATTTTAGAGTGCCCTGTCTCCTGAAATTCGTGACGGAGTTCGTCAATGCTGTCATCAACAGACACCGCGGCTATCTCCGTGCGGGGAATCATGCAGTCGCGCACCCGGACGTCCCGCAGCTCAATGGCATTGTTAAAAATACGGGTATCCACCTCAATCTCTTCCTCCGGGTCTACCTTCTGGTTGAGTTGCTGGAGGTAATTGTTTAGATCTGTCAACCCGAAAACCGGCCGTATTTCTGAATACTGGCGCCCCATAATGTAACGGATAAACAGCCGGGCTATGCCAACAAGAACCCGAACCAGCGGAGCAATGGCCTGGTAAATAATCCAGATGGGAACAGCCAGACGTTCCAGAAACGCATCGGGGTGAATTAACGCTAAGCTCTTGGGCAGGTAATCGGCAACAGGTAGAAACAGGAGCGTCAGAATAAACGTCTGGAGCAGAATCAGCGCGGCTGCATTGTCGTAATTATCCGGCAATATTGCCATCAGCAGCGGATTCAGGAACGTAACACCCAGCACCGCGTACAGCACCAGAAATAAGGTATTGCCGGTCAGGGTAGTTCCAATAAATAAAATCGGGTTCTTCAGAAACTTGCTGACCAGCTTTTCGCCCAGCGGTCCCTGCTTGCTGTGCAACTCAAAGTACAGCCGGTTCACTGAGACATACGCCATCTCTATCGCCGAAAAAAATCCGGCCATAACCAGAGCAAGCAGGGCACCGAAAAGCAGGCTGTAGGATTCCATTTTGGTTTGTGTGGAACTTTGCATCCCGACGCAGGAGGGATCTCAAACGTTGCTGAGCAAGCCAAATTAAAGACCCCTCCTGCGTCGGGATGACAAAAAACTACTTCTTTTTCTTCTTCTGGTTCTCGGCCATTTGCCGGATTGTGGGAGAAACCTCTTTATTCTCCTGCCGGCGCTTCTGGCGGATAAACTGAAAGCTGAACAGAAAAGCGAGGCAGACCAAGAGTAACCAATAGCTTTCTACAAAGCCCACCCGCATGTACTCCATAATCCAGAGAATCAGACTGCCAATGGCAGCTGCCAGCAGGAGCGTGTCAACTAACTTCATGGGATCAGACCATTTCCGCCTGACGGCCGGCTTTGGTTTTCATTTTGTGATATTCGCGGTACCGGCGAACCGTGGCCATGGTGAAGCCGATAACGAGAATGAGGGTACCAATCCACAACAGGTTAATCAGCGGCTTCTCCATCGCTTTCATCACTACATAGTCGCGCTGCGTCCGGTTGACGGCAAAGGTAAACTGGCCGGTTTGTGGGTTGATTTCGTTCAGCTGAATCCGGACGCCCAGTTCCTCGCTGGTGTCGGCTTTACGGCCAATCATCCGGTCTTTAATCACGAACACCGGTTCCAGCGTGTACTCCTGGTTCTTGTCCAGCACGCGGATCATCGCTTTTACGGCGGCATCATCTGCGCCCAGTTGCATACCTTCCACTTCATTGGTACGTGCTACATTGTCCAGAACTGCCACATAGTCATTCAGGAAGAACGTATCTTTCAGCGACACTTTATACTCTTCGGTCTTGCTCCACTGATTTTCCGACGAGGGATCTGGGATAGACGACACGAACGTGTACAAATCTTTACCGGGCTTCCGGCGAATGTCGGGCGATGAGAGCAGGCCCATCTGCTCGTTTACCTGTGCCCGGGGGTACAGGCTGAAAATCTTACCGTTGGCTTCGCGGTATTCTACTTCGTAGTAGATGTTCTCGGGGTACAGCGCCAGCGTATCGCCTTTTTTATGGTAAAGCTTACCGTTCTGCTCAATATCCCGCAGGGCAACACCGTGGAAGTCGCCTTCAATTACTTCGACCCAGTTACGGGGTACATACCCCGGCACATCGCGAATTTCGATGCGCTGACCACGATAAGTGAGCGTATACGGGCCCATTCGCTCCGCCTGATTGAGCCAGAGCAAGACGTTTTCCTTATTTTCTTTGTTGTCATTTTTGGTAAACTCTTCGCTCCGGGAGATCATCAGACCACTGTTGTTGATCGAGACAACCCGCGAGAAGCCCGAGGAAAACAGCACCCCAATGAGCATCAGCGCCATCCCCATATGGGTAACCGCACCGCCCGATAAGCGATAGTTGCCCCGGAAGATACCAAGCAATATCGTGCCGTTGGCCAGCAGGGCAAAAACGGCTGCTACCAGCAGCGCCATATACACCGGATTCCGGATTTCGCCGAAGGTTATGAGCGCGGCACTCACCAGCAGAGTCAGCAGGGCCGGAGCCATCAGGGCACGCCAGTTGCCCTTCTCTACTTTGCGCCACCACAGATACTGACCTATACCGGTTAATAACGCGATAACCACAAAGAACCAGACCTGGAATTTATTGTAGTGGGCGATCTGATCAGCGGGCAGCGCCAGGTTGGATACCACACCAAACAATTCGGCTACTTTGTTGTAAACCGGAATCGAGGTTGTGGCCAAGACCTGAAAACTAGCCAGACAGATCACCGTCGCTCCAATGAACAACCAGAACTCTTTACTGTAGACAGATGCCTCTTCTTCGTCGGATGGGATCAGTTTCCATTTACGAACCATCAGTACAACGGCCAGGCCAACAAACGCCAGCAGGTATACCAGCAACTGCCCCGACAAACCGAGGTCGGTGAACGAGTGCACCGAGGCATTACCCAGGATACCACTACGGGTCAGGAAGGTAGAATACAGAATCAGGAGAAACGAAGCGACCGACAGAATAATGGCCGATTTCAGGCCCGTCGAACTGCGTTTGGCAATGAGCATGGTGTGAATCGACGCGACTAGCACCAGCCACGGTACATACACTGAGTTCTCGACGGGGTCCCAGTTCCAGTAGCCGCCGAAGTTTAGCGTCTCATAAGCCCAGTAACCGCCCATCAGAATACCCACACCCAACACCATAGCCGCTAGCAGCGACCAAGGCAGCGCCGGCCGAATCCACTCCACCGGCTGGTTACGCCACAGACCCGCAATGCAGTAGACAAAGGGGACCATCGTCAGCGCAAAGCCGAGGAACAGGGTCGGCGGGTGAATCACCATCCAGTAGTTCTGCAACAGCGGATTCAGACCGTTCCCATCTTTGGGCACAAAGTTGGGGTCCGTCGCGAAGATGGGCGTATTGGGCATTGCTTCGCGCAGCAGCAGGAATGGCGAACTGCCGATCTTGAACGATTCACCAAAGACTACCCCCAGAATCATGGAGGCCAGAAACGCCTGCACCAGGGCAAAGACCGTCATCATCGGGGCCTCCCAGCGCTTGTCGGTGCGCGTCAGGATCACGCCCAGGATGGCGTTCCAGAACAGCCAAAGGAGAAAACTGCCCTCCTGACCCTCCCAGAAACACGAGATCATGTAGTGCGTGGGGAGCGCTAGGGAGGAGTGACTCCAGGCGTAATGGTATTCGAAATAGTGATTGTAGATAATCCAGAAGAGGCTGACCACGACCCCTGCCACGGCTGCACCGTGAACGTAGAAAGACACGCGGGCCAGTTTTCGCCACTGCGCCGTTTCAGCCAGATCCTTACTGCCTAAAGCCGTTTTCAGGTAGGCAACCGTAGCCACCAATGCCGTGACAAACGATAGTATCACAAACAAATGCCCCAGATTACCGACGGTTGTGTGTATCATTTTGTTGGGTTTGACGTCTGGTTTTTGTCATTCCGAGCGGGACGAGGAATGATAAAAACCAAACTATACTATAATTTAGCTGTTTTCGCTTCGTGTTCCGTAACCTCCAGCTTGTTATCCTGGTACTTTGATGGACACTTCAGCAGGATCTTGTTGGCTTGGAAGTGATCGCCCTGCATAGAGCCGATGACCACTACCTGTTCGGAGCGGTCGAAGTCCTGCGGTTTCGGACTGTTGTACACCACGCGCTGCACCCGGTTGGCATTGTCGACGAGGGTAAACTCGAAGTGGTTGGGGTCTACCTCGGGCTGGTAGTGCATACCTTCAATCTGGCCGCTGGACGTTTTCTTCAGCTTGCCTACCACGTGGATCATATCCTTTTCGCCGTTACGGGCCAGCTCTTCGGCCTGCGTAAAGTTTACGTACGAGCTGGCGTCGCCGGCCGTCGACACAATGATACCGATAGCCAGTGCAATGACAATAATGCCGATGATGTGCGAGATTTTCATATTAGTAGTACGAATAAGAAACGAGAGGAGGGTTTATGATCGGATGTCTGCCGTCTTTTTAAGTTTTACGTCTTTCTCCAGTTTGCCAATTTGGCGGTCGAGCCGGACCAGGTACGTGACGATGCCGGCGAAGACGACGGCAATTACCAGCACCACCACCCAGATTTTACCATCGGCCCGGAGCCGGTCGGCCATTTCAACCTGGTCGGAGGCCTGAGCAAACAGGGTCTGTGTCATAAGCAACAAGGCCGCCAAAGGGACTTTTTTCCAGAGCATTACGCGCATAAGTCAGTGAGTATTCTAAGTAGTAACATAAAAAGAGGAGGAATCATTCCTCCGTAATGGCCTGCAAACGACGCAGCCGTATCCGTAATTCTGTAATCCAGACGCCCATCAGTGTCCAGCCGATTACCGCCGGGTAAAAGACCATCCGCATCTGGCTGTTCATGTCGTACTGCCCGAATGCCGGGTTACCACCATTGCCGGGGTGAAGCGAGTCGGTCAGGCGAGGCAGCACAAAGATGAGCGGAATAAAGACAGCAAACGCAAAGATATTGTACACCGCCGAAATCCGGGCCCGGCGCTGCTCATCATCAAAGGAGCCGCGCAGAATCAGGTAAGCAAAGTAGAGCAGCATCCCCACGGCCACCGCGTTCAGCTTCGGATCGTTGGGCCAGGGTTCGCCCCAGGTATAGTTTGCCCAGATCGCACCCGTTGCGCAGCCCAGCAGACCGAATACAATCGCCGAGTTGGCAAATTCAACAGCAATAATGTCATCATCAGCACGGCCGTTCCGCAGGTAGCGCACCGAGTAGACCATCGACGTCAGCAGCAGGATCACCATCCCGAACCACAGCGGCACGTGAAAGTACACGTTCCGGATGCTCTCGTTCAGGATCGGTTGCCGGGGTACCGTGCCCAGCAGGCCCACCAGAATGACGTAGGTTAAGATGGCTACTCCCAGAATTTTCCACCAGTTCTGTTTCATATCGGTTGTGTCTCTTCAGTCAATAGAATTTAGTTAATTAACTCCGCCATAAAAACGGAAACAACATCCACGACAGTACCAGCACAATGGCGTCGATGGCCAGCACGGTCCCGATTTCGTCCAGGCTTACGCTGCGGTCCAGGCCGTCAATGGCGTTCTTAGACACCCGTAGCAGCATCAGCAGCAAGGGCAGAATGATGGGGAAACTCAGCACCGCCATCAGGGTTGCACTATTATCGGCCTTGGACGCGATACCCGCAATCAGCGTCAGCGAGGCTGCAAAGCCCACCGCACCCAGCACCAGACTGACCAGATACAGCGGTACATCGGCCACCGGATTGCCCAGGACAAAGGCATATACGCTGAACCCTAGTCCCGCCAGCGCCAGCATCAGCACGGTATTGTACAGGATCTTCGACAGAATGATCTGCTGCGGACTGGCCAGCGTGTAGTAATACAGCAGCCGGCCGGCCCGTTCCTGCACAAAGCTCTTGGCGATGGCGTTGATAGCCGTAAACAGGAGGATGATCCAGAAGAGCGTATTCCAGACAATAGGCGTCAGCTGGTTCCGCCGGGCGTTGAAGCTTAGGTAGCAGACGAATACCGCTCCGACAATGTACAGCAACATACCGTTCAACGCGTACCGCTGCCGCCACTCCAGGCGAAACTCCTTTTGCATCAAAGCACTGATCTGTTGCATCGACTCCGGCATAACCCTCCTAATTAGTATACAAAATTACGACAGAAAGCCGTTCCTTCGGAGGGCGTAGATGGGTAAATCTCCTGATTTTCGTCATGAGTCGGTAAACATCCGTTTTGAAGCGGCTTTTGTTTGCTTTTGCAAACTTTACGCAGTAATCTTGCGTTTGTTTATAATTAATCTAAATAATAGGATTGTCTGTCATGTCTCAGCCCATTGACGCCCAGCCGAACATAGCCCGGCCCACTATCGCTCAGCATAGTACCGCCCAGCGGAGCGTTGCCGATTTGCAGGTAGGGGAGAAGGCGGTCATCCGCTCGTTCAGCGATCAGTGGATGTCACTGAAACTGCTGGAGATGGGCTGCCTGCCGGGCGTCGAAGTATCGCTGCACTGCAAAGCGCCCCTGGGTGATCCTATTTGCCTCAATGTTGATGGCTATTGCCTGTCTATGCGGAAGGAAGAGGCTGCTACCATTTTGGTCGAATAGTTGAGGCTAGTCGCTCTTTATCTTATTCAACTCCTTGAAATCACATCCTGTAATAGCACTCATCGGTAATCCGAACGCCGGTAAATCGTCGTTGTTCAACCAGCTGACGGGCCTGCGGCAGAAAACCGGTAACTTTCCCGGCGTCACGGTCGACAAAAAATCCGGTGTCTCTTTCCTGCCCGGCCAGAATGGTCACGCTCCGGTTGACATTACCGTCGTAGACCTGCCGGGGGTATATTCCATTTACCCCAAGTCGCTCGACGAACAGATCGTTACCGATATTCTGGCCAACCCGCACCACCCAGACTACCCGGATGTGGCCGTGGTCGTAGCCGATGCCTCCAACCTGCGCCGGAACCTGCTGCTCTTTACCCAGATTGCTGATCTGAACCTGCCGGTGGTGCTGGCGCTGAACATGCTTGATGTTGCCAAACAACAGCAGCTGGAAGTGAATGCCGTAAAGCTGGCAATGACATTGGGTGTACCGGTGGTGCGTATCAACGCCCGGACCGGCGAGGGCGTCAGCAACCTGAAACAGGCCATTCTGGCGCAACTGAAGCAGCCCAGCCAGGTCCGGAAACTCTTTTTCGATCCGGCCGAAGCTGTCCCTGAACTAATTGAAGATACCAAAACCAATTACAAGCTCAGCAATAATTATCTCGCGTTGCAGTACGTCATGCAGCACGACGGCTTTTCGTTTCTCGACCCGCAACAGCGGGCCGGCCTCGATGGCCTTATCAACCAGTATCAGTTTAGTGAACCAGACTTTCAGGCGAAGGAAACCATTCAGCGCTACCAGCGCCTGGCCGGCGTTATTACCGAGGCCGTCACCGACCGGCGGCCAACGGACCAACCGACCTGGAGCCAGCGGGTCGACCGGATTTTGCTGCATCCAGTATGGGGGTATCTGATCTTTTTGTTGATTCTGCTGCTCATTTTCCAGGCTATTTTTGCCTGGGCCGAGCCGTTTATGAACGCGATCGATGAAGGCGTAGCCTGGCTCAACGGCACCCTAAAGGAGCGCTTACCGGATACTCCGCTGACCAGTCTGCTTACCGATGGCGTGTTAGCCGGCATCGGTGGAATTCTGGTATTCATCCCGCAAATTGCCTTTTTGTTCATGCTGGTATCGGTGCTGGAAGAATCGGGCTACATGTCGCGGGTAATGGTACTGATGGACCGGATCATGCGCAAATTTGGGCTGAACGGCCGCAGTGTGGTACCGCTGATTTCGGGGGTGGCCTGTGCCGTACCGGCTATTATGGCAACCCGCACCATCGGCACCCGGCGCGAACGACTGATTACCATTCTGGTAACACCTCTGATGAGCTGTTCGGCGCGTCTGCCGATCTATACCATCCTGATTGCGCTGGTGGTGCCTGAGCAGCCGGTGCTGGGCATCTTTAATCTGCAGGGTCTGGCGCTGATGGGCCTGTACCTGCTGGGCTTCGTGGCGGCTTTGGTGGCGGCTTATATCCTGAAGTTGCTGTTGAAGACCAAAGAACGCAGTCTGTTTGTCATGGAACTACCCACCTTTAAGCTGCCACGCTGGAACCACGTTGGTTTGACGGTCTGGGAAAGCGTACGCGCCTTTGTGTGGGAGGCCGGCCGGGTTATTTTGGCGATTTCGATTATCCTTTGGGTATTGGCCAGCTATGGCCCCGGCGATGCCATGGATCGGGCCGAGGCCCGCGTCCGGCAGGAAAAAGCAAATATGCCGGAGGCAGAGTTGGCGAATGAGGTGTCGGCTCAGCGGCTGGAGAACTCCTATGCCGGTCATTTTGGCCATTTTATCGAGCCCGCCATTAAACCGTTGGGTTACGACTGGAAAATAGGCATTGCCTTACTCAGTTCGTTTGCCGCCCGTGAGGTGTTTGTCGGTACCATGTCGACGATCTACAGCATCGGCGATGCGGGCGAAGACAGCCAGACTATCCGGGAGCGATTGCAGTCGGAACGTAATCCGGATACCGGCGGACCCATGTATACCCCGGCCCTGGCGTTTTCGCTGCTGGTGTTTTATGTTTTTGCCATGATGTGCATGAGTACCCTGGCGACGGTATACCGGGAGACCAGAAGCTGGAAATGGCCGGCGGTACAGTTAGCCTACATGAGCGGCCTGGCGTATCTGTCGGCTTTTCTGGTTTACCAGATCATGAAATAATCGACCTACCCCAACAAAAAAGGCGCTATCTTGAAAGATAGCGCCTTTTTTGTTGGGGTATACCCATTAGAAAATAAGGCCTTTTTCGATTAAGGGGTAGATAAAGTGATACAGAATGTAACCAAACAGAGCTAATGATAAGCCGCCTAAGGCAGTCGTCTGATCCATGTCAACGCTTGATTTTTTAGCGGACCGGCTCAGACGCCAGTCTTTCTGTGCAAAGTTTCTCATGAGGTACGTCGGTTTAAGTTGGTAAGGCTTTCTAATGCAAATTCCTTGCCCGAACCTGTGGAACAAATGCCCCTTATTTGTGGAGCGATTACCTCTATAACGAAAACTTCACCAGAACGTTTTATAGCTGAAATTAAAATTTACTCGAATATGCAAAATTTTTCATATGTAAAGTGTTGTAAATCTGTTGATTGTGGAATGTATTCCACAAAAAAGGACAAGATTTCTACACCTTATGAGTTATTAAACGGTTCTAAGACCACCTGAGCGTTTCGAGAATATCCGAGGCTGTCATGCCAATTTGCCCCCGCTGTTCTGCCGCTCTGTCGCCGGCCAGCCCATGCTGGTATACACCCAATACAGCGGCTTCAATAGCGTCATAACCCTGAGCCAGCAGCGCTGTTAAAACACCCGTCAGCACATCGCCGGTGCCACCGGTACTCAGGCCCGGATTACCCGATGAATTAAAGTGCACATCACCCTCTGGAGTGGCAATGGCGGTATGGGCCCCTTTCAGAACGACCACGATCCGGTACCGGCGGGCAAAGTCACCCAGGATTTCCAGCTTATCGTAGTCGTTTTCCCACTTCTGGGTCAGGCGCTCAAACTCTTTGGGG
The DNA here is from genome assembly GCF_039541915.1 of Nibrella saemangeumensis. Classification (NCBI taxonomy): domain Bacteria; kingdom Pseudomonadati; phylum Bacteroidota; class Cytophagia; order Cytophagales; family Spirosomataceae; genus Nibrella; species Nibrella saemangeumensis. Next base: position 257,242 of record NZ_BAABHD010000024.1, on the reverse strand, counting down.
TGGGGAGTCAGGATACTATGTTCCGGTACCATCGACAGCAACTCCCGGTTTTCGGCGAGCAGGTTGAGGGCATCCGCATCGAGTACCAGTGGATTCCTGAATTCAGACAGAAGAGTCCGCAGCATATTGGCTGTTTCAGGCGCTTTGCCAATACCCGGTCCCACGCCGATGGCCGAGAACTCGGAATAGGGGAGACCCTCAATTTCACTTTGCCCCGACAGCACATACTGGTGCGTATCGGGGCGGCACATCGCTTCCGGAACGGCCGTTTGTAAGACGGTGTAGCCGCAACGGGGCGCCTGAACCGTGAGCAGACCCACGCCCGAGCGCAGACAGGCCTTGGCTGCCAGTACCCCCGCACCGATTTTGCCGTAGCTACCGACCAGCAGCAGCGCATGACCAAACGAGCCCTTGTGTGAGAATCGCTCCCGCTGGCGCAGCAGCAGCCGGGCTTCCTCAGGTGTTGTATAATAATAAGAGGTAATTGCCTGGTCAATAAACCGCTTGCTCAGCTTTATGTCGATGAGGTGCCACTGACCCACGTAGCGGCTGTTGCGGGGAAGCAGAAATCCAATCTTCGGCAACTGAAAGGCAACGGTATAGTCCGGCTCAATAATCACGTCTTCCAGACTGTTCGGCTTATCCGCGTACAGACCGCTGGCAATATCCACCGAAACGACTTTAGCCGGTGCCCGGTTGATGGTCTCAATCACGCTTTTGGCGATACCTTCGACCGGACGGTCAAGCCCGGAGCCGAAGATGGCGTCGATGACAATCTCATTGTGCCGGATGGCGGGTATATTGTTGGGCTGCTCAATATAGTTCAGCGTGGTCAGCAATTTGAGCCGCCGGTGGTTGTGCATAAAATCATCCGACTCACGCGGGGCGTAACGAACAATATTGACCTCAACGGTATAACCCTGCTGCATCAGAATGCGGGCAATCGCCAGTCCATCGCCCCCGTTGTTGCCTAATCCGCAAAAGATTTTAACGGGATATGAAGTGGTAAACCGGGCCGTAAACCAGTCGACGAAGGTCTGGGCGGCACGCTCCATGAGGTTTATCGGAGCAATGGGTTCGTGTTGAATGGTATATTGATCGAGTTGTCGAATTTGTTCGACGCTTAGAATCTTCATACGTTGATAAGAGCGAGCTGTAATTTTGCAAAACTATTTTCTGGTAACCAAATTATTCACTATATTTGCGGCTCATTTTGCAAATTCTTATCTGACGATACATAGGTCATGAGTGAGCTGATTAAACTGGTGGAAGCCGACAACGCACAGCGTCGGACTGACATCCCGGATTTCCGCGCCGGCGACACGGTCAACGTGCACGTAAAAATCCGTGAAGGAAATAAAGAGCGTGTTCAAGTCTATCAGGGGACGGTGATTCAGCGCCGGAACCCGAACACCAACGGTGAAACGTTCACCGTTCGTAAGGTATCTAACGGCATCGGCGTAGAGCGTATCTTCCCGATCCTGTCGCCGAATCTCGACAAAGTCGAAGTGGTTCGCCTGGGTAAAGTTCGCCGGGCGCGTCTGTTCTATCTGCGCGGCCGTCAGGGTAAAGCTGCCCGCGTAAAAGAGCGGAAGCCTAAAGCAACGGTAGCGGCATAAGCCTTTCCGGCACCAACATTTTCGAGGAAGCTGTCTGGAAGGGCAGCTTTTTTTGTGCTTATGACGATCGACTTCTCTAAATACCAGGGTACCGGCAATGACTTTGTCATGATTGATGACCGGGCCGGGACCTTTCCGGTGCAGGATCAGGCGCTGGTGGCGCACCTGTGCCACCGTCGCTTCGGCATTGGTGCCGACGGGTTGATTCTCCTCCGCAACGATCCGGACTACGATTTCCGGATGATCTACTTCAATGCCGACGGAGCCGAAGGCAGCATGTGCGGCAATGGCGGACGCTGTATTGTCCGCTTCGCCCATGATCTGGGCGTATTTGATGACAAGACGCGGTTCATTGCCGTAGACGGAGAACACGAGGCCGATGTTAGTAAAGAGGTCGTGTCGCTGAAGATGAATGAGGTCACCGGCATGGATGTGCACCCGGATTACGCATTCCTGAACACTGGCTCACCCCACGTTGTCAAATTCACCGAAGATCTGGAGACAATGGATGTAGTGGCCGAAGGTCGACCCATTCGGTACAGTGAGCCGTTTGCGCCGGGCGGAACCAATGTTAATTATGCGCAGGTAATTGACGAGCAAAGCCTGTTTGTCCGCACTTACGAGCGGGGCGTCGAAGACGAGACCTACTCCTGCGGTACCGGCGTAACGGCTGCTGCGCTGTCCGCCCACCGGCAGTATGGTATGAGCAGCCCGATTGCGATCCGTACCCTGGGCGGTATGCTGCGGGTGGCCTTTACCGCCCAGGACGATGGGAGTTTTACCGATATATACCTGATTGGTCCGGCTCAGCGGGTCTTTGGTGGGCAGGTTGAGAAATAGCTGGTTCGCCTTCCCATTAAGTAACAAGGTGTTGTCCTGATAAACTTTATGGGATTACTGGGGTTTTGATGAGAAATGTGTTTTACGTTAAACTCAGAACGCAGTGAACCATGAAAAAACTTAGTTTGTATTTACTACTGGTGTTTGCCGCCTGGAACTTTCAGGCTTGTGATACGAAGAAAAGCGAGGATAGCACCGAACAGGCCGAAGAAGCTAATGAGCAGAAAGCGGATGCGCTCGAAGATGCGAATCGGGATCAGGCTGCTGATGCCTTGGAAGATGACTCCGAGTTTGCCGTTAAGGCCGCCAGTGGTGGCATGATGGAAGTTGAGCTGGGTACCCTGGCGCAACAAAAAGCGCAGAATGCACGGGTAAAGGAGTTTGCCCGCATGATGGTGGACGACCATACGAAAGCCAACAATGAGTTGAAAGCGCTGGCTGCTCAGAAAAATATGACGCTGCCAACCACCATGGGCAATGACCACCAAAAGCATGTTGATGACTTGCGGAGTAAATCGGGTGCCGATTTCGACCGGGCTTACATGGACCTGATGGTGGAAGATCACGATGAGGATATCGAGCTGTTTGAAAAGATGTCAAACAACGCCAAAGATGCTGATGTGAAGGCCTTTGCCGCTAAGACACTGCCGACACTGCGCAAGCACCACGAATCTGCCAAGTCCATTAAAGATGGCATGAAGAATTCATAAATCTGGAAACAGAGGAATAAAAAAAGGAAACTGTTTGGTACAGTTTCCTTTTTTTATTCCTCTGTTTCCAGTATTCCCCCCTTCAGGTGATAAATGGTTTTATCCTGCAACTCCGGCTGGCGGAGCATATCCTTTGCGGCTACCCGGCTCCGAACCCCGTTGGTACAAATACAGATCAGGGTATTATAAGACGCCAGCTCTGCGTTTCGCGACCGGATGTCGGGCAGGGGGATGTTAAGCCCTCCGATATTGAACTCGTCAAACTCCCATTCATCGCGCACGTCAACAACGGCCGTATCCGGCATTTGCCGCAGACGTTCCAGCTCGGCCGTATCTATGTCGGTGTACGTTTTTGTCGTCATACAGGTAAAAACTCAGCTTTCGGGTGTCTAGTTTCAACGTGGTAAAGACCGGCCCGACTGGACAGGTGAAACGTTGACGTATTCTTTCCTGCCAATCTGTCAGCCTTGGCTGGTCTGGAACAAAGTTTGACCGCTGCCAGACCAGTATATATAAACTGCAAATTCACTCAATCACTGACATTTTCTTATGGAAGCTGTACAGAACGAGAAAGGCCAGATATCCATCCACACGGAGAATATTTTTCCGATTATCAAGAAATTCCTTTACTCCGACCACGAAATTTTCCTGCGCGAGCTGGTCTCAAACGCCGTCGATGCCTCCCAGAAGCTGAAGAAGCTGGCGTCCTTTGGCGACTTTAACGGCGAACTGGGCGACCTGAAGGTATCGGTATCGGTCGATAAAGAGGCTAAGACCATTACCGTTAGCGACCGGGGTATTGGTATGACCGCCGACGAGATCAAGAAGTACATCAACCAGATTGCTTTCTCGGGCGCAGCCGAGTTCCTGGACAAATACAAAGACAAAGCTGCCGACGATAAGGCTATCATCGGTCACTTCGGTCTGGGCTTCTACTCGGCTTTTATGGTGGCCGATCAGGTAGAGATTGTTACCCGGTCGTACCGGGAGGAGGGCACTGCGGCCGCCCGCTGGGTGTGCGACGGCTCCACCGAGTTTGAAATCACCCCGGCCGAGCGCAGTGAACGCGGTACCGACGTGATCCTGCACCTGGCCGCCGACTCAGAGGAGTTTTTGGAAACCGAGCGTCTCCGGGGTATTCTGGAGAAGTACGGCCGGTTCCTGCCCGTGGAGATTGAGTTTGACGGCAAGGTCATCAACAACACGACGCCGATCTGGACCAAGTCACCGTCGGAACTGACCGAAGAGGATTACAAGAAGTTCTACCAGGAGCTGTATCCCTTCTCCGAAGAACCGCTGTTCTGGATTCATCTGAACGTGGATTACCCCTTCAACCTGACGGGCGTTTTATACTTCCCGAAACTGAAGAACGACTTCCAGATCCGCCGGGAAAAGATCCAACTCTACAGCCGTCAGGTATTTATTACCGATGAGGTAAAAGACGTAGTGCCCGACTTCCTGATGCTGCTGCACGGGGTAATTGACTCGCCGGATATCCCGCTGAACGTGTCGCGGAGCTTCCTGCAGGCCGATGCCAACGTGAAGAAGATCAACGGCTACATTACCCGGAAGGTGGCCGACAAATTGAATGATCTATTTAAAGCCGACCGGAAAGCTTTTGAGGAGAAGTTTGAGGATATCGGGCTGTTCATCAAATACGGCATCCTGAGCGACGATAAATTCTGGGAGAAGGCAAAGGAGTTCTGCCTGCTGAAGAGCGTTGAGGAAGTGGACGGAGCTAACCGTTTTCATACTTTCAACGAATATCGCGAACACGTACAAGCCAACCAGACCGATAAGAACGAAAACGTAGTGGTGCTGTACGCGACCGACCGGAAGCAGCAGGATGCCTATGTGGAGTCGGCGCGCCGGCGCGGTTATGATGTGGTGCTGCTGGACAACGTCATTGACCCGCACTTCATTAATACGCTCGAATCAAAGCTCGAAAAAATCACCTTCAAACGGGTAGATGCCGATACCCTCGACAAACTGATCGACAAAGGGCTGAACAACGAAAGCGTATTGTCGGAGGCAGATCAGACCAAACTAAAGGAGGTGTTTGAGAAGGTGCTGGACAACAAGTCACTGACGGTAAGTATCGAGTCGATGCCGACCGATGAACTGCCGGTAACGATTACCCTACCGGAATTCCTGCGCCGGATGAAAGATATGTCGGCCTTGTCGGGCGAGCGGTCGTTCTACGGCAATATGCCAAACATGTACAATGTTGTGGTTAACGCCAACCACCCGCTTTCAGCGAAGGTATTGTCAGCCGAAGAAGGCGAGGCTCAGCAAAAACTGGCCAAGCAACTCTACGATCTGGCGCTGCTGTCGCAGAATATGCTGACCGGTGCCGACCTGACCGCGTTTGTGCGCCGGACGGTAGAGACGCTGGCGTAAGCGAACAGAAACGTTAATACATACCCCTCAAACTCATGTTGCCAATGGGTTTGAGGGGTATTTTTATTTCGTGGGGTGGCTATTGGGTGACTTTTGCCTTACTTTAAACGCCAATGCTGCGGAGCCTATCAGGCCAGGTGCCTGCCTGACGTTCTTGCCAAACCAACGGACAACATGGATGACCAACTGAAATTGCTGCTGGAGAAAGACCGGATTATTGACACCATCAACCTGCTGTTCATCGCCACCGATAGCCGCGACTGGGATGCGTTAAAACGATGCTTTACCGATCACGTACTCTTTGACATGAGTTCAATGACCGGTTCAGGACCGGCTTTAATGACGGCGCAGGAGATTGCCACCGGGTGGGAGCGGGGTCTGGCCCCGCTGAAAGCGGTGCATCATCAGGCCGGCAATTACCGGGTCCGGATTGACGGCGATCAGGCAGAAGCCTTCTGCTACGCCACGGCTACCCACTTTCTGCCAAACTCAACCGGTCGTAACATTCGCACCTATGCCGGTAGTTACGATTTCAGGTTAATCAGGGAAGAAAAAGGGTGGCGCATCAATCAGTTTACGTTCAACCTGACGTACCTCGACGGCAACGCCGACCTGGAAAAATCGGTGCAATCCGGCACTTAAACACTAACCGAACGGAAGGATTTCGCTCTTTCAGGCTACGCGCCCCGGACTACGCGCCCCGCTCTTTCGCTCTTTGCCCCATGTATAAGCTGGTTATATTCGACTTTGACGGAACTCTCGCGAACTCCTTGCCGGCTTTCGGGCAGGTGCTCAACGAGTTGGCTGAGCTGCATCACTTTCGCCGGGTTGACGAGAGCCTGGTGGATCGACTGCGGAGCATGGGAGCCCGGCAGATTATGCAGGAGCTTCGCATACCCTACTGGAAAATACCCTTTATTGGCCGTGATGCCAAGCGGCTAATGGCCCGGCATGTTAATGAGATTTTTTTGTTTGAGGGCATAGACAGGGTATTGCAACAGTTGTCGCAGGCAGGTGTTACCCTGGCTTTGGTTACCTCCAACTCGCACGAAAATGTAGTGCAGATAATGGGAGAGAAAAACGTGGGTTTACTGAAATACATCGAGTGCGGCTCGTCACTGTTCGGTAAGCGTTCCAAAATTCGGAAAGTGCTTAAAAAGAGCGGGTTTGCTGCCAGCGAAACGCTCTGCATCGGTGACGAAATTCGTGATATTGAAGCTGCCCATGAAGAAGGGACAGCCTTTGGTGCTGTTGGTTGGGGGTACACAACCATTGACGCGTTGCGGGCGTATCAGCCGAAAGTAGTGTTTACACATCCGGTTGATATTGTAGCCTTGCTGACAAACGATTAGTGGCTATATGGCCAGGACGTGTACGACTGATTGGCTGATCGGGGTGGAGAAGGGGCAGTATCAACGCTGCTACGCCCTGCCGTTGCTGCTCCGTGGTATCTGGTCAATGGGGTTGCCGGGCTGGGCCTTGGGGCGGGAAAACCAGAACCGCCGGCGGGTTAGCAGCCGGACGGCGATGTAGATCAGAAGACAGCCAATGACCACAAAAGCTATCAGCGGCAGCAATAAGGTGAAAATAGAAAAGCCAAAGGAGGCTACATTTTCGGTTGTGGCCACGACCGGATTTCCCAGACCGCCTGTGGTGGCTGTTGAGCCCAGCCGCAGCAGACTGGTGCCGGCTTGAACCAGGCCGGCGGCTCCTCCGCCCAGCATCAGCCCCAGGCCCCAATCGAGGATAGGACTGTCGATATGAAAGAACGAGGTACTGAGCAGGGTACCGGCAACTACGGCCGCTGGGGCGGCAAGGGTGTCCAGCAGGTTGTCGAGCCAGGGAATGTAGTATGCCCCTAACTCAAAAGCCGTGGCTACCGTGAGGCCCAGAATACCCGGCCAGGTACTGACCCACTCCATACCATTCAGCGGACTAATCACCCCAACTTTGGTAGCGAGCCCCGCCAGCAGCAGTGGCACAAACACCCGAAAACCGCAACAGGCTGCTAATCCGATGCCCATACAGGCGCTAAGTATCCAATCCCAACTCATTTTAGTCTCGAAGTTAGTGGTTTGAAGTCTGAAGTTGTCTAGAACTGACGAAGAACCCTACCCTCAAACTACAAACTTCAAACCCAAAACTGTAACTTTCGGTTAGAAATTTCTGTTACAAAACCAAACCTTCCATTTCTCACTCTCATTACCTCCGTGAACGAAGAAAAGAAAAGCGGCCAGATTTTCGACTGGGTTATCCTGAAGCGGCTGTATAGTTTTGTCCGACCTTACCAGGGACGTTTTTACCTGGTTGTCTTTCTGATTTTGCTGGCAGCTCTGCTGGCTCCGCTGAATCCGCTGCTGATCCGCTACACCATCGACAACCAGATTGCTAACGGCGACTACCCGGGATTGACCATGATGCTGCTGGTGATGATTGTAGTGCTGGTGGTGCAGGCTTTTCTGCAATTTTCCAATACCTACCTGTCGGGTTGGCTTGGACAGCACGTAATCCGCGACATCCGGGTTCAACTCTACAACAAAATTCTGCATCTGCGGCTGAAGTTTTTTGATAACACCCCCATCGGCCGGCTGGTGACCCGCACCATTTCGGATATAGAGACGCTCTCCAACGTATTTACCGAAGGCATGGCCGCTATTGCGGGCGATATTCTGCAACTCATCCTGATTGTGGCGGTTATGTTCTGGACCGACTGGCGCATGGCTGCCATCAGTCTGTCCATGATCCCGCTGATGCTGCTGAGTACGTATGTTTTCAAGGAGAAAATCAAAGACTCGTTCAACGAAGTGCGGGTGGCCGTCTCAAACCTGAACTCCTTTGTGCAGGAGCGGATTACGGGGATGAGTATCGTGCAGATATTTGGCAGTGAGAAGATAGAAAGCGAAAAATTCAGGGAGATCAATGACCAGCACCGTAAAGCCAATATCCGGTCTATCTGGTACTATTCTGTTTACTTCCCGGTAGCCGATGTGATTGCCGCAGCCGGTACGGGCCTGGTGGTCTGGTACGGTGCCCGCGAGATTCTGCAGCAGCAGGTGACCTTCGGGACGGTTACAGCCTTCATTATGTTTATAAACCTGTTTTTCCGGCCGATTCGGATGCTCGCCGACCGCTTCAACACCCTTCAGATGGGGATTGTAAGCACCGACCGCATCCTGAAACTGCTGGACAGCGACGAGTATACCGCTAACAATGGCAATCATAACCCGGACACACTGCGGGGGGAGGTTGAGTTTAAGGACGTCTGGTTTGCCTACAACAACGAAGATTACGTACTGAAAGACATTTCCTTTACCGTAAAGGAGGGTGAGACCGTCGCGTTTGTTGGAGCCACCGGAGCCGGTAAATCCTCTATTATCAATCTGCTGAGTCGCTTTTATGACATTAATAAAGGTCATATCTGCGTTGATGGGGTAGATCTGCACGAGTACGAACTGGGCGCGTTGCGCCGACACATCAGCGTAGTGCTGCAGGATGTTTTTCTCTTCTCCGATACCATCGAAAACAACATTACCCTGGGAGACCACACGATCAGCCGCGAGAAACTGGTTGAAGCCGCTAAACTGGTGGGGGTACACGACTTCATTGAGCGGCTGCCGGGCGATTACTCGTACAATGTCATGGAGCGCGGGGCTACCCTGTCGGTCGGGCAGCGGCAACTGATCTCGTTTGTGCGGGCCATGGTGCACGATCCCAAGATTATTGTGCTGGATGAAGCTACCTCCTCGGTAGATACCGAAACAGAGGAAATGATTCAGGAAGCCATCGGTAAACTGATGAAAGGACGGACGGCCATTGTGATTGCCCACCGGCTTTCCACAATTCAGAAAGCCAACAAGATCATTGTGGTCGATAAAGGCCGTATTGTGGAGCAGGGCACGCATGAAGAACTGCTCCAGCAGGAAGGCGCTTACGCCAATTTGTACCGGATGCAGTACAAAGAGATGGTTTAACAAAGAAGGGCCAGCATTTCTGCTGGCCCTTCTTTGTTAAACTTATCACTCCACCAGTGCCGAATCCCGCAAATTTTCTTCTTCCTCTTCGGGGCCGGCCCCGGTAACGCCCTCCGTTATCACTTTCCGTTCGGGAGCGGTTGGTTCATTGCCGGTCGGGCCGGGACCCGATCCGTCCAACGCATATGCAATGGCGTTCGATAAATCATTCTCCGGCGTAATGGCACCCGGCAGGGCTTCACTCGTTGTCTGGCTATCCGTATTCGGAAACGTCTGATTTGATCCATACACCGGCTGGTCGGCCGGGGCAGGATACTGGTTCTCAGATTCAGAGCCACCAGCCTGCTGATCAATCACCTCCTCATCCGCACGGGGGTCGAAATCCATACCCGATGGAACCGACCCCATATCCTCAGGCCTTGGGGCATTATGTCTCATATACGTTGCTGTTTGGTTATTTCAGTAACTAAACAGCAGGCTGAGGTGTTTCAGGCATAACCGGAGAAAATGCTGCCAGACCCGGTCTCCGGCATTTATTGTCCCTCATTACCCGTTGTATCCGGCACTGGCTCCGGTGCCGTCGGCACGGTTGGCTCAAAGGTTGGTTCATCAAACTCGTCCTCTACTTCCAGGGTATCCTCTTCGACAGGCTCCTCTTCGTAGCCACCCCCGCAGTCGAGGTATTCTTTAATAATTGGAATAGCAGGCTTCGGAAACGGCCCCTGTAACTCCTTGAATTTAGCGTCGGCGTACACCTTCTCCAGAAAACGCCCAACCAGCGGCATGGCAGTTTTGGCTCCTTCGCCCAGGTCTGTCGACCGGAAGTGTATACTGCGGTCGTCACCACCTACCCAGGCGCCTATAACCAGCTTGTTGGAGACACCAATAAACCAGCCGTCGGAGTTATTGGACGTAGTACCGGTTTTACCGCCCATTTGATGTCCGTTCCTGAAAATATTAAACGACCACAGGTTCTGCGACGTTCCACCGGATTCTTCCAGACCACCCCGTAGCATATGCACCATCAGGAAGGCCGTTTCAGGGTTGATCACCTGCTTGCTTTCCGACTGAAATACTTCAATTTCGTTGCCGTTGCGGTCTTCGATCCGCTGAATGATGAGCGGTTCGGTGTATTTTCCTTCGTTGACAAAGGTGCAGTAGGCGGCTACCATCTCGTAGAGCGATACATCCGACGAGCCGAGCCCAATAGACGGTACCGCGGCCAGCCGGCTCTTGATGCCCAGCCGGTGGGCATAGTCCGCCACCTTTGACGGCCCGACCCTGTCGGTCAGGCGCGCCGTAATCGAGTTGATCGACCGCGCCAGCGCCCGGCGGAGCGTCAGATTGGCATAACTGTAATAGCCGGTAGAGTTTTTGGGCTCCCAGTATTTTTTCTCCCCTTTTTCCTCTACTTCTACCCGAAAAGGCTCATCCCGTATCCGGTCGCAGGGGCTCAGGTTCAGGGTAGTGTCGTCGATGGCCGCCGTGTACACAAACGGTTTGAAGGTAGACCCCGGCTGGCGTTTAGCCTGTTTGACGTGGTCGTATTTAAAATACGTATGATCAATGCCACCAACCCAGGCGCGTATGTATCCCGTGCGCGGGTCCATAGCCACCATGCCCGCCTGCAGAAAACGTTTGTAATAGGCAATGGAGTCATAGGGGGTCATTTCAACTTCCCGCTCACCGTTATTCCAGTCAAAGACTTTAATCTTGTTCTTTTTGACTTTCATGTAGTACTGAACCGAATCGGGTTGGTCGGGAAAACGGCGGATGAGCCCCCGGTAGCGCTCGGTGCGTTTGGCTACGGTATCGATAAAGCCCGGAATCTCTTTCCCTTTCTCGTCGGTCCAGGGGTTGCGGCCGCTCCAGTGGTTGTTAAACGTTTGCTGGAGCTGCTTCATTTTCTCATTTACGGCATCATCGGCGTACTTCTGCATACGCGAGTCGATGGTCGTGTAGATTTTCAGACCACTGGTGTACAGGTCGTACCCTTTGCGTTCACCCCATTCCTGCATAAAGTCGGCCACGGCGTTCTTGAGGTAGCTGGCGGGACCAGACGAAGGGTTCTCGGGTGTGTAGTTCGTTACCAGCGGCAACCGGCTGATCGAATCTGCCTGGGATTTGGTCAGGTACCCATATTTCGCCATCTGACTCAGCACCACATTCCGGCGCTCTGTGGAGCGTTTCGGATGCCGGAGCGGGTTGTATGTCGTTGTCGCTTTCTGCAAACCTACCAGCACCGCCCCTTCCTGCACGTTCAGGCTGTCGGGGGTCTTGTTGAAGTACGTACGGGCGGCCGTTTTCAGGCCGAACGAGTTGCTGCCGAAATCAACCGTGTTGAAATAATAGGTCAAAATCTCTTCTTTGGTAAAATTGCTTTCCAGCTTTTTGGCCATCAGCCATTCTTTCGATTTCACAACAACCGTCCGGACAAAGGGGATCCGTCCCAGCAGCCCTTTTGAAGTCCGCCGGGTTTTAAACAGGTTTTTGGCCAATTGCTGCGTAATGGTGCTTCCTCCTCCGCGGTCCCCGCCGGTAATGACCGAAACGGCAACAGCACCCAACGCGCGGGTATCGATGCCAGAGTGATTGTAAAAGCGGATATCTTCGGTAGCAATCAGGGCATCCTTTACGTGTTTGGGAATATCTTTAAACGCAATAGGCGTACGGTTCTCGGTAAAGAACTTGCCGATTTCCACCCCATCCAGCGAATAAATTTCGGATGCCTGATTTAGCTTCGGGTTGCGAAGATCTTCTACACTGGGTATTTCGCCGGTCAGCCACAGAAAGTTGGTTTCCAGCATAAAGACATAGATAGCCAGGAGCAGCAGGCCGTTCAAAAAGACCTTGGCCGCCCCCCGCAGAAATGGATAAAATCGCGAATCAGGGTCGATGTATTGATGAACAAAGGAACGGAAGTTTTCTCTGGACCGGCGGTATGAGGAGATCCAGCCATCCACACGTTCTTCTCCGGCAATGGCCGCAAATAATCGATAGAGCAGATTACGGATTCCCTGGTTAATGCGACGGAAGAAGGCGCGTAGACGCTCCCAAAAATCACTCATATTAGGACTATTTGTGCTTACTTTATCGTGATAACAGGCCCGGTGAAGGCTTGTAAATATAACGCAAAATCTCTCGATAAAATGCCGGAAAGCCGGACTGCATAGCAGCCCGGCCCGGTATTAATTTGATTATCAGGATGGTTTCTTACTTCTTTTCGAACGAAAGGGCTACGCCGTTCATGCAGTAACGCAAGCCGGTCGGTTTAGGGCCATCGTCGAAGACATGGCCCAGGTGCGCGTCACAGACCGAGCAGAGGATCTCGACCCGATCCATACCGTAGCTGCGGTCATGCTCTTCATGCACGGCATTTTTGGCGATTGGCTCGTAAAAACTGGGCCAGCCGGTGCCGGATTCGAACTTGGCGGCCGAGCTGAACAGCGGGTTACGGCAGCCTGCACAGGCGTAAACTCCCTTTTCTTTGTTGCGGTTGAGCGGACTGGTACCGGCCCGCTCAGTGCCTTTCTCCCGCATAACGGCGTATTGGTCGGCCGTCAGGATCTTCTTCCATTCTGCGTTGGTTTTTACCACCCGGCGCCCCCCCGGCGAATCAGTTGCCTTTGGTTCCCGGCTGGCGGTGACCTGGCTGTTCTGCTGGGTTTGGCCTACACAGGCCAGGAGTCCGCCGGTAAGCAGAAAAACAGGAATAAGCAGCGCTATTATAGGTTTCATAAGTAACATGGTTGTATAGTATATACGCTGAATGCTCCCCGAAGGATTCCGGTACGGCGTTAAAAAACGTTAAAATGGTGTCAGGAGGTTACCGGCGTCATCATGACCAGCGACGATAGGGTAGGGGCCGGGCTACCGCCCCGTTTTTCGATGGTGACGGCGAACGCATCTGCCTGAGCAATTACCCGACCCATCTTCTGGGGAGCGTCTGTTACGTCGAATACGCCGGCATCGACTGGCTGCCCGTTGACCAGCGACCAGAGCTGATACTGCTGATTGGCCGGGAGGGGCGGCATATTCATAATCTCCACCATCACCTGCCGGCTGTGCGGATGCCAGTATACCATCATTTCTCCCGTGGGGGCTTTGTCGTTACCTTTCAGGCGAATGATCCGTACTTCAGGCTGTCGCAGCATAGCCAGCAGGTCTTCGCTCCGTTGCCGGATATCGCGCTGACGCTGGATTTCTGTCTGCAGCGTTTCGTTGCTATCCCGAAGAGTGGCCGATATCCGCTGCGCCTGACGGAGCTGACTCAGCAGAAAAAACGAAAAGATCAGCACCAGCAGGCCCAGCGATGCTGCTGCGATCCACGTAATTTTATAGGTAGGGCCCGAGTCAGCAGGTAAGGCCACCACGGGAGTTTCGGTTTCGACCGGCGGAGCTTCGGTACCAAAATCGAGCTTCGCCATGATCTGTTCTTTCAGGCCGATGGGAGGCAGCGCACTGTACGAAAGTGCATAGTCCTCCAGGGCGGCCGATAACCGGTCGAGCTCCTGCCGGATTTCGGGGTAGATAGAGGATAAGCACTCTACTTCCCGACGCTCTTCGTCGCTTACCGCGCCCAGCACATACGATTCAAGTATACCTGATGTCAGGTATTCCGGGATATTCATAGTTTAAAAAGCTGCTTCAGTTCCTGCAAAGCAGACCGAATACGTGTCTTTACGGTTCCTAATGGGATATTTAGTTGGTTGGCTACCTCTTCGTGGGTGTAGCCCTCAAAATAGACCATATCAATTAACTGCTTTCGCTCCGGCCTTAGTTTATTCACTTCCTCCCGAATGCCGATCCAGTCCGGATCAGGCTGGGTGGTATTGTGCTGCCGGTCTACTATATATACGTTTTCGGCATCAGGTTGGATTGATATCGAATTCGTCGCATTAGCACCTGACCGGCCAGACCGCAGGGCGTCAATGGCTGAATTGCGGGCTATATTGAGCAGCCAGGTAAACAACCGGCCTTTTTGTGGGTCGTAACCCTCCAGGTTTTTCCAGATTTTAATAAAAATATCCTGTAGTAAATCTTTGGCCTGCTCTTCATCCCGCACAATTTTCAACACCACACCATAAAGGGCACCTGAATACTGATCATACAGCCAGTGAAATGCCTGCTGATCGCGCCGGGCCAGTTTTTCTATCAGGACATCTTCCGGTACGAAAGACTGCGCTTTTTTCACATCGGGTTTTTTGTGTCAGCCAAATATATCGAAAAAGCAATGTAATGCACAACAGATATCCGATAACGCCAAAAAGCCACCCCGGACAGATTATCCGTCCGGGGTGGCTTTTGATATACTATTAAGCTTTATATACTCATCACGGGCTTAGCGGAAGCGGGCCGTAATGCCCTTGGGCAGCAGGACTTTATCGACGCCGTGAACAATCCCGTTCGACTGCACGTTGTCCGGCGTTTCTACGTAGGCTACTCCTCCCTGATCGTCGGTAACCTTTAGTCGTCCGTTGGTCCCCATCTCTACGGTCAGCGTACCGCCGGCCAGCGTTTGCAGGCGGGTCTTGCCGTTACCTTCGTTCATGCGACGGGCAATTTCCTTCGAATCCAGTACACCCTCAACTACATGATAGGCCATTAGCTGCTTCAGCGTTTCGCGGTTCTGCCCGTTCAGCAGGTTGCTGCGGGTTCGGCTGGGCAGTTTGTTGAAAGCACTGTTCGACGGGGCAAAGACCGTAAACTGGCCTGCACCCTTCAGCGACTCTGTCATCTCGGTGGTTTGCAGGGCATTCACCAATACCGTGTACTCCGGCGAAGCAGAGGTAAAATCCGCGATAGACATCGATCGCATGTCGGGAATATTACTGGCCACTCCGGCTGTAGTACGGGAGGTGTTCGCACCGGGAGTTGTACCGGTGTAGCCGCTGGTTGACGTGCCCTGCGCATTGATCCCCGTATTACCATTCTGGTTGCCGGCATTGGAACTGGTATTACCCATACCGGCTGCGGTGCCGGTCGTGGTAGTCCGGTTCATACTCGTTGTGTCGGTGTACCCGGCGGTGGCGGTTCCCATGGTGTTGATACCGGTGTTACCGTTCTGATTGCCGGCGTTTGAACTGCCGGTACTCATGGCGTCCGTCGATTTCATGGGAGTACCCGTGCCACTGGGCGTAGTGCTGGCGTTGCCCTCTATCGGATAGGTTGTGGTGTTGGCGTCATTTTGTCCTGTCCGGGTATTTTGGCTGGAGGTGCTGCGATTCGTACGCTCCATGCGATTGGTATCGCGGTTCCGGCGTAGTTGCCGGCGTTCCTTTCGGGTCATATTGGGCTTGTCGCCCCGGTTTGTGGTTGAGTTCGGATTATTCAGCGAGTCCGGGCGCAGGGCTGGTGCGCCTTGCGGATAGGTTTGCGTCGAGCCGTTGCCACCGTGGTCGGCGGGGGTGGCCGGGTTTTGGGCCTGAGCGGCCAGGCCCAACAGCACCGCTCCCAGTGCGGTCAGGCTTCTATTCAGTTTCAGTTTCATAACGTCGTTGAGTAGCAGGTCAAAACAAGAAAAATTAATGCGTGCCTGCTCTTTGTGTTCAACTGGTTTTCAGCCGAAAAGTTTGAGGAAAAGCCGGTTTTGGTAACACATGAAAGGGGTGGCGTTTCATCGCAGATCGGTCGCCCGGATGTCGCGGGTCCAGCGCTGGGTTCCGTTGGCATCGAAGATTTTAATGCTCAGTACCCGGTCTTTCAACGGCCCGGTTACGTCCAGGATGGCGAAGTTATGGTCCGTAACCAGCGTGCCGTTTACCACCGTCGGCTGGCGCAGGTCTTCGTCGCCGGGCCTGGCGGTGCCGGAGGTCAGGGGTGAAACCGTGAGGTCGTAAAGCGGGTAGGTACCGGAGCGGTCGAGCTGGTGCAGAATTGTGTGGTGGCGGTCACCGGTCAGGAACAGAACACCCGGAATTCTGGCCTGTGTAATGGCCTGAATAAGCTGTTCACGCTCTTTGGCGTAGTTGGCAAAGTTTTCTGCGACCCTGGCGGGGTTGATCACCTGCCCCCCAATGACCACAAACTTGAAGGTGGCCTGGCTGAATTTCAGGGCGTCCAGCAGCCACTGAAACTGCCGATTACCCAGTACCGTGCGGGCGGTGTCGGCCGGAGCGTTGTTGGGGGAGCGGAACGTCCGGTCATCGAGCAGAAAAAACTGGCAATCGTTTCAGTGGAAGGTGCCGGTACAGCCTTCGTCGAAAATATAATTTGGGTTGGCCCAGAACCGCTTGAAAGCCTCCAGCGTAACCGGTTTTAGCCAGAATCCCCGGTCGGCGTCGTTGGGTCCAAAATCGTGGTCGTCCCAGATGGCGTAATGGTGGGCCGATGCCAGCAGGGGTTGCAGTTCTTTGAGCGAGCGGGTGTGCGTGTAGCGGTGCAACACGCCGGTGCGCGTGTTCCAGTCGACCTCCCGCAGGTACGTGTTGTCGCCACCCCACAGCATAAAATCGGGTTTCTGGTTGGTGAGACTGGTCAGCAGGCCGTAGTTGGAGCCATAGGGTGTGCCCGGCCGGTCAACCTCCGGCTCGTTGACATACATACAGGTGCCGAACCCGAAGCGGAACGGGGGCGGATCGGTGCGCCATTGCCAGAGCGTTTGAGACTGAAAGCGGGTCGGGTACGAAAGGGCTACTTTTTTACCGTTAACCAGTACTTCGTATTCGTAGCGTTTACCCGGTTGCACCCGGTCGGCGAGCAGGTGAGCGGTATGGGCGGCACGGGTTTCGGTGACTACTTCGGCCGTCGACCATTTTGTCGCCGGTTTGCCCTGCTCCCAGTAGCGAATCTGTACGCGGGCCGGTTGCCGGGTCTGCGCCCAGAGCATCACCTCCTTCATTTCGGAGTAGCCCACCATCGGGCCAGATTGGAGTTGAGCCAGCGTGTGGGAGACATAGATCAGGCAAAGAAAAAATAGTGGAATGCGAATGACGTTCATGTGTAAAATTGGGGTGAAGCAACGAGGCAGAATTCGTATATTTGCGGTTCGTTTTAAGAAATATGCAGGTAACTAATCAGGTATATCAGATTCAGGGGGTTGACGTGCTCGATATAGCCGGGCAGTTCGGTTTGCCGCTCTACGTGTACGACGCGGACAAAATTATTGAAAAAGTAAACGAACTCCGGTCTTCCTTCACCGGGGTTAACCTAAAAATAAAATACGCGGCCAAAGCGCTGACCAATATTTCCATTCTCCGGCTGATGCGCCAGCAGGGTACCGAACTGGACGTGGTGTCGGTTAACGAAGCCCGGATGGGCCTGCTGGCGGGCTTTGAGCCGCAGCAGATCCTGTTTACACCTAGTGGGGTAGCGTTCGCCGAAATCGAAGAAGCGATTGAACTGGGCCTTCAATTGAACGTCGACAGCCTGCCGCTGCTGGAGTTTATCGGCCGGCAGTACGGCCGTGCGGTTCCGGTTAGCATCCGGATTAATCCGCATATTGCCGAAGGCGGTAATATCAAGATTCAAACCGGCCATGCCGACTCTAAATTCGGTATTTCCATTTTGCAGCGCCCGGAGATCAAAGCCGTTACCGAGACATACGGGATTCCCGTGGTAGGGCTGCACATTCATACCGGTTCCGATTTCAAGAACGCTGATGCCTTCCTGCGCGGGGCCGAGGTGCTGTTCGAACTGGCGGCTGATTACCCCGACCTGCGGTTTATGGACTTTGGTAGCGGTTTTAAAGTGGCCTACAAAGAAGGCGACCACGTGACCGATCTGGCCGATCTGGGCAGCAAGGTGTCCCGTGCATTCCAGGCATTCTGTGAGCGCTACGGTCGTGAGCTGGAACTGTGGTTTGAACCCGGTAAACTGCTGGTCAGTGAGTGCGGCTCGCTGCTGGTACAGACTAATGTGGTGAAGGAGAATCCCAGCCGGACGTTTGTGCATATCAATTCCGGCCTGAACCACCTGATCCGGCCGATGATGTATGACGCCTGGCATGATATAGTCAACGTATCAAATCCAACCGGCGACGAAAAAAACTATACCGTTGTCGGTTATATTTGCGAAACGGATACGTTTGCAACCGACCGGAACCTGCCGGAGGTGCGGCCCGGCGATATACTGGCCTTTAAAAACGCCGGTGCCTACGGGTACATGATGGCGTCGAATTACAACTCGCGGCCCCGCCCGGCCGAGGTGCTGGTGTATGAAGGTCAGCCTTACCTGATCCGTCGGCGTGAGACCTTCGACGATCTCATTCGCAACCAGGTCGATGTTCCCGTACTAAATGCTGTCACTGTCTAATTTATATTGTTCCAGGTTTCAGGTTCCATCGGGGCCGCCCGGCGGTTGCACGTTGTGGTTTGGAACGTGAACGCTGAAATCTGGAACGTGAAACCTGAAACATAGAAAATGGGAAGAGCTTTTGAATATCGCAAAGCCCGAAAATTTAAGCGGTGGGGTCAAATGTCGAAGACCTTCACCAAGATTGGCAAAGAAATAGCCATGGCCGTGAAGAGCGGTGGCCCCGATCCGCACGCCAATGGCCGCCTGCGTGCGGTTATCCAGAATGCCAAAGCCGCCAACATGCCCAAAGATAATGTGGAGCGGGCAATCAAGAAGGCATCATCCAAAGACCAGGAGGACTACAAAGAGATCACCTACGAAGGCTACGGTCCTCACGGCATCGCTATTGTTATCGAGACGGCGACTGACAACCACAACCGAACGGTGGCCAACATTCGCAGTTACTTCAATAAACTGGGCGGCAGCCTCGGCACGCAGGGGATGCTCGACTTTATGTTCGACCGCAAATGCGTCTTCCGCATCCCTGCCGAAGGTGTTGACATTGAAGAACTGGAGTTCGAACTGATCGACGTTGGGGGTGACGAAGTAGACCTGGATGAAGAAGCCAGTGAACTGGTGATCTACGGGGAGTTTACCGCCTTCGGAGCTATCCAGAAGTTCCTCGAAGAAAAAGGCTACGACATCAGGCAGGCCGAATTTGAGCGTATCCCCAACGATACTAAAGAACTCAGCGAAGAGGAAGCCGCCGAAGTTGATAAACTCATCGAGCGCATCGAAGAGGACGACGACGTACAAAGCGTCTACCACAACATGCGTTGATACTTTGCCTTCCGTACAAAAGGCGAACAGCCCGGTCAAATGCCGGGCTGTTCGCCTTTTGTACGGAAGGGGTCTGCCCTTCAGCATTTATTTTTACCGCATACTCACGCCATCCCGCAGCAGCTGTATCCAGCCCTTCTGCACCACCGGAGGGGCCGTGCGGTTCACACTGGCAAAACGCACCGTTACCTGGTAGTAGTATAAGCCTGAGGCCAGCTCCTGCCCTCCGCTGCTTCGCCCATTCCAGTTCAGGGTAGGGTCACTGGTCTGGAAGACCTTCGCTCCCCAGCGGTTGTAGACCACAAACTCCACCGTCTCCACAAACCGAGGACACGCCATAGGCTGGAACACATCGTTGCGCCCGTCGCCGTTGGGCGTAAACACGTTCGGCAGCCTGTAAGCCGGACAGTTATCGTTGCACACCCGGTTGCTGGGCGCACTCTCCAGGCCCCGACGGTTCACCGCCGTCACGTAGTAGCAGCCCGCCACCGAGGTCAGGTTATTGTGCTCAAAGGTGGTAGTCGGTGCCGGTACGCTGGTGAGCTTCTCCGACTGCTCATCCTGCTCATAGCGGCTGTAGTAGATGTTGTAGCTGGTGACGGTCTGGTCGCAGAGCTGGTTACCGGCATTCCGCTCTGGATATATCCAGCTCAGGTTGTTGCTGAAGGTAGTCTGGTTACAGAAGCTCTCATCTGTCAGGGCAGCACAGTCCAGAGGCTGCAGGCTGAGCTGGGGCGGGCAGGGACGGGTAGTGTCAATGGGACTGGCGCAGATGATCTGCGAGAAGTTGTACAAGAGCCCCACCGGAATGCGGGTATCGGTATAGCGGCCTACGGTCTCCACCCGGTAGCAGTAGCTGCTGTCGGCCGACAGGGGCAGACTGGTGTTGCCGTCGGCCAGGAAGGTGTCGGTGCCGGTGTCGGTATAGGTAAAGGTGGCTGGTCCCTGCACGGCTACTTCGGCCACCAGATTAAACGGTCCGTTAGGGCCGGTGCGGCTGCGGTAGAGCCGGTGGCGCTGGTTCTCGTTGCTCCAGGGGGTCTGGGCCTGCCAGCTAAGCTGGATCTGGCGGAAGGCAGGGGTGGTGCTCAGCCGCACGCTGCTGGCGGGCTCGGTGGCATCCAGGCGCGTGAGCTGGCCGTTGGAGCTGGTGAAGTAGAACTCCAGCTGGTAGGTGTAGGCGTTCTGGGTGGTATTTAGACCCCGGTCCACAAAGACGGTATCGGCTACACCAGGGGTGAGATTGGTGCTGATGGTAGCCACCTGCGTAAAGCTGGTAGTGCCCGAACCGGTAGAGCGCAGCAGGCGGTACTGGTAAGGCGAGCCCAGGTCACCGGGGTTGAGCCCGAGGGGGCGGGTCCAGCGCACGGTAATTACCCCACGGGTCTCGCTGGTGGAATCGACGGTGACGTTGGTGAGTACCGGAGCCAGCAGGGGCAGGTCAAAGCAGACGGGCTGGGAAGCAATGCTGACGCCCCCCTGGGGCAGTGGGTACTGCGCCACAATGACATAGCTGTACTGGATGCCGCGTTTGAGTTCACGGGTGTCGGTGAAGGAGGTAGCGGTAATGGGTACGCGCCCCACCTCGGTGTAGCCCGAGCCGGCCGGCAGTCCTGTCTGGCAGGGATCAAGGGTTAGTGGGGTGCAGCCCTCCTTGCGGTAAATAATCATCTGGGAGCCGGCCGGGGCACAGGTGTAGGCATTCCAGTTGAGCAGCACGGCGCGCTCACCGGTGGTGCCAGCGGTGGCTCGGGCGGTGAGATTCTGGGGGCGGGGGCCAATGATAGTGATCCGGAAGGACTGCAGCGTCGCCAGCTGGGTAGCGTTACGGCCGGGGAAGTCGATAGCGCGGAAGATGATGTCGTAGGGCTCCTGGCGAATGTGATTGCAGTTAGTCTGCCAGCGGAAGGTGCCGGTGGCCGGTGAGTTCTGGGGTTGGTTGGGGGTGGAGAAGGTAGCCGCCTGGGGCGCTACCAGCGCATCGGGGTAAGGCTGTCCGTCGGGACCCCGGTTGAAAGGACCTCCGAAAGCGGAGAGTTCGAGCCGATGGCCATCGGGATCGGTAGCGGTGACGGTCTGGTTGATGACTGTGCCGGCTTCCACGCAGAGGTCAGCGGGTGCCTGCAATTGCGGTCTTCGGTTGGGACTATCGGTCACAATAATCTGCATATCGCGGATAATCTCGCCGATGAGGACCCCGTTTCGCCACTCTTCAATGATGAAGGCGACGTTATACTGGCCGGCGGCACCGGGCGCATCCCAGCAGAGATCGCCGGTAATAGGATTGATGGTGAAGGTAGCCGGTGCGTTCTGCGTTTCGTTCTGGGCACTGGGGTTGATGCCCAACGCCGGGTCCCGATAGCCGTTGACCACGACACCCCGGCAGGGGTTACTGGGTACGCCCTGCTGGGGAATAGTCAGGCGGTAAGCCAGGCTGTCACCGTCCGCATCAAAGGCGGCCGGGTTGTGGCAGAAGCGCTGTCCCACGCGGGCTGAATCCAGGGGCGGGTTCAGCAACACAGGCGTACTATTGAGTCCCAGGGCGGCATTTACCGAAATGGTGGTTGAAATATAAAAGGAGGTGTTAACCGGGTCCATCATGTTGATGGTGCCGTTGTTCCGGTTTGTAATGGCTACAGAAATGCCAAATGTACCCGGTCCCGGATACGTATGGGTAGTCCGGTAGATGTTGATAGTGGTGTTAGGATTACCACGTAAGGGAATGGGGGCCAGTCGTCTGACTTCCTGGGTGGTACCGTCGCCAAAACAGAATGTTACTGTTTCCTGCTGGCGGGCGGCATCCGCTCCACGGGCAATGTCAAAGTATACAGTGAGGGTAACTTCATACGTGAGTGAGTTGCCAGGTAAACGCCGGGTGGTAATTTCGCCGGCCCGTACGTGGGTAGCATACGAGACAGCCGGCCACAACGACCCGATTAGCAGGACGGTAACCAGCCAGGCAGTATAGGTAAATTTCATGCGATAGTGTATTTTTTTTATCAACGGATAAGCCCGTAAAAAGTATATATTTTCTTACTGTTTATCCGAAAAAGGCGGGGTCAATACAACACCCAGGTGTCTTTGCCGCCCCCGCCCTGCGAGGAGTTTACCACCAGTGAGCCCTTGCGGAGGGCTACCCTGGTTAGTCCCCCCGGTATGACGTTGATGCCGTCGCCGTACAGGATATACGGGCGCAGATCAACGTGGCGTCCTTCGGCATGGTCGTCGACGATACACGGTACCCGCGACAGGGAGATCGTCGGCTGGGCAATGTAGTTCCGCGGGTTCGCCTTGATCTTCTCCCGGAACAGGTCGTGGTCGGCCTTCGTGGCCTTCGGACCAATCAGCATACCGTAACCGCCGGCTTCGTTGGCCTCTTTTACTACCAGTTGTTCAATGTTCTCCAGTACGTACCGGCAGTCCTCTTCTTCCCGGCAGATATAGGTTTTTACGTTCGGGATAATGGGATCTTCGTTCAGGTAGTATTTGATGATGCGTGGTACGTAGGCATAAATTACCTTGTCGTCGGCTACGCCGGTACCGGGTGCGTTGGCGAGCGCTACCCGGCCTTTCTTGTACACATCCATAAGGCCCGGCACCCCAATGAGCGAGTCGGGGTTGAATACCTTCGGATCGATAAAGGTATCGTCGATCCGGCGGTAGATCACATCCACAATTTCAAAGCCCTTCGTGGTGCGCATCTTCACGTACCCGCCCGATACGACCAGGTCCCTGGAATCGACCAGTTCGACGCCCATCTGCTGGGCCAGGTATGAATGCTCAAAATAAGCGGAATTATAAATGCCCGGCGTCAGCACCACCACGTTCGGATCGGGGCGGTCGGCGATGTGCTGCAGCATTTGCAGCAGGCGGGTAGGGTAATCGGATACCGGCCGGACCCCCGTGTGGGCCAGAACTTCCGGGAACGTCTGCTTGGTCAGTTCCCGGTTTTCGAGCATGTAGGAGACGCCCGACGGGCAGCGGAGGTTATCCTCCAGCACCATATACTGGGCGTCTTCGCCCCGGATCAGGTCGGTGCCGGTAATGTGGCACCAGATGCCTTTGGGGGGCTTTAGTCCCAGACAGGCCGGTAAATAACATTTGCTGGACTCGATCAGGTCGCGGGGGACAATTCCGTCGTTAAGGATATGCTGGTCATTATATACATCGTCGATAAACAGGTTGAGGGCTTTGATCCGTTGAATGAGTCCCTGCTCCAGTCGGTTCCATTCCTGGGCTTCAATAATGCGGGGAATAATATCAATGGGCATAATGCGCTCCGTGCCTTCGCCCTCCGCGTACACGTTGAAGGTAATTCCCATCGACATCAGCGCCCGCTCGGCGGCATGTTGCCGGCTGATCAGTTCGTTACGCGTAAGCTGCTCGACCCGTTGGAAAAAAGGAAGATAACCTGGCCTTACCTGATTGTCGGACAGAAACATTTCATCATAAAAGCCTTCTGTCTGATAATCGCCAAAGGAGAAGTTGCTCGATGGTTGCGTCTGAGATTGAGCGGTAGAACCGCTGGTTTGCAGTTGAAATGCCATACGCATTACGGTTAATTTGGAACAATATATGGTATTTGTACCTGGTGGGCAAATTTTATCAAACGACTAGTGCTTAATGCGGTATCTGGTTACCTTTACCTACCCTTACCTGACTATGCAGAAATTTACCTTTTTCGGCGTATGGTTATTGGCCCTGTTGGGCATCCGTCCGGCAAACGCTCAGCACTGGCTGGGGATAGCATCGAGCAATTATGCCGGTACCAATGCGCTCTACCAGCAGCCGGCGCAGGCCGCCGATTCCCGCTACCGGCTCTTCATCAATCTGGCGGGTTTCGACACCTACGTCCACACCAACTATATGCGGTACGCAGCCCCGTATTCGCTGGTGAGCCTGCTGACCAATACCGTACCCGCCCGGTACCGGAACGCCCGCGGCCAACTTGTTTTTCCGTATAACTACCTGCCTGAGACCCTGAATGGCCGTGATAAACGCTTGTTTATGGGCGGTGAGGTACGGGGACCGGGACTGTTGATCAACATGAAAGGCGGACGCATGGGCCTGGGGCTGACCTCCCGGGTTCGGGTTGGGATGAGTGCCCGAAAGATTGATGAACCGACGGCCCGCTTTATGCGCAATGGCGTGCCGCTGGAGGCAAACCTGCCGGGTACAATCTACGAAAATCAGTCGGGGGACGTAAACGCCAATGCGTACGGTGAGCTGGCCGCGACCTTTGGGTATGTGTTGCAGGAGGATGAGGAGCAGTTCTGGAAAGTGGGTATCACCGCCAAGCGGGTCGTGGGTATGTATAACACCCACCTGATTATCGATGATGCCTCTCACCAGCTCGTGCGGGATCGCCGGGTGTTCAACATGCTGGCGCTGAACATCCGCAGCGCCGAGGCTACCTATGGCTACACCACCGAGGGCGCATTTACCGGGGCCCGCCCTACGCCGGGATGGCTGCTCGGCCGGCAGTCGGCGGGCGGAGGCTGGGGCCTTGATCTGGGTGTGGTGTACGAGTACCGCCCCGAGGCCCGGCGCTACCGCTACACCGACCGGGGCGAACGGCGCTACGACGGCACGAAGAACAAATACCAGTACCGCGTGTCGGTGGCGCTGACCGACATCGGGGCCATCCGGTACCGGAATCCGGCCTACGTAACGCAACACGACGTGAACATAACCAACAAACGCCTGACCCGCACCATGTTTCTGGGTGTATCCGGGATGGATGATTACCTGGCTACCATCGACCGGACGCTGGAGCTACCCGCCGACAAACGCCAGACGTCGTTTTGGTCGGCCCTGCCCGCAGCGCTGAATGTAAACGTAGATTATAAAGTGCAGGAAAATGTCTACGTCAGCGCTACCTGGTACCAGGGGGTGATGCCGGTAAAATCCGTCGGTTTTTATACACCGGCGGTGCTGGCCGTAACCCCCCGCTACGAAACCCGCTGGGCCGAGGTAGCCCTGCCGGTTTCGCTACAGGGTAATTACACGAACCTTACCTTTGGCCTGGCGGCCCGGCTCGGCCCTGTTTATATGGGAACCGATCACCTGCCGGGCGTGCTCGGAATTGGCCGGCCCCGTGGAGCCAATTTTTACGCCGGTGCGTTTATTCCGCTCTTCCGCCCCGGCCCCAAAAACCCGAACCAGTGTTACGAACCGGGGGAGCGGAAGTGGAAGTTGTTTAGGAGGTAGTTTAGAGTTTCAGGTTTCACGTTTCAAGTTGCTGCCGCTAACTGGTGCGTTGTTGAAACGTGGAACTTGAAACCTGAAACTCTAAACATTACAACCGAATTCCAAACCGCTCTCCCAGGTCTTCCAGACTTTTAACCACAGGTTCCAGCACCGGAATACCCTCTGAGAGACGCCGGGCTTCCATCTCGCGCTCGGGGTCGCCAGGAATGAGCACCTGGTGGCCGTCCACGGCGCGGGCGTTGCGGAACCGCTGAATCCAGGTGTCCATATGCCATTTGAAGTCCTCGGCAGGCCGGAACGCATCAATCCGCATGGCACCGAAGAAATGGCCGGTACCTATACCCACACCTTCCTGGGCACTCATAAAACCGGCGGTGGCAAAGGGCGGTACCCACGGACCGTAGTTGGCACCCGATAACACACCCGAGAAAATATCGACAATAGCTCCCAGTCCATACCCTTTGTGGCTACCGTGTTCGCGGTCGGAGCCGAGCGGCAGCAACGCACCACCGTTGCGGACGGCGTTGGAGTCGCTCGTGGGCTGGCCATCGGCATCCTGCGCCCAGCCGAGCGGGACTGCCTGGCCTTTGCGTTGCAGGATTTCCAGCTTTCCATAGGCCACGGCGGTTGAGGCAAAGTCGGCCAGGAACGGCGGCTCCGACAGGGCCGGTACCGCTACCGCAATGGGATTAGTGCCCAGCAGCTTGTCGAGCGAGAACGTGGGTGCTACCAGCGGAGCGGCATGGGTCATGGCCTGGCCAATCATGTCGTGCTCCACCGCCAGCATGGCGTGGTATCCCGCAATACCGAAGTGATTGGAGTTGCGCACGGCTACCCAGCCGGTACCGGCCTGCCGGGCTTTTTCAATGGCTACCTGCATGGCCCAGGGACCTACTACCAGGCCCAGCCCCCGGTCCCCGTCAACCACAGCGGTGGAGGGGCTCTCGTGAACGATCTGAATGTTGGGCTGAGGATTTAGCCGGCCGAGGTCGTAGAGCCGGACGTAACCTGGCAACCGGGCAACACCGTGGGAGTCGACGCCCCGAAGGTCGGCGCTGACGAGCACATCGGCGGCTAAGGTAGCATCGGCCTCGGAGCAGCCGATGGCCAGAAATATCTGTTGGGTAAAGTGTCGGAGTTGGTCTGCAGCAATCATACCCGCAAAAATAGGAGGGGGCGGCAAACAAGTGGGGAGAAAGGTAAAAAAGGAGATGAAAAATGGTGACGAGGTGCTAAAGCCACCTGCCCAGCCTGCGCAACGAATCAACATTATGGACGGGAGCAAAGACATCGACAAAGGGCAGGGCCGTCTGCATACCTGCTACAGCCGGGCGGTAAGCCGTGTAGCCGGCCAGGGGATTCAGCCAGATTACCTTCTTTGACCTGGCGTGGATAACTTCCATACTCTGCCGGAGCAGGGTAATATCGCCGGTGTCCCAGCCGTCGCTCAGGATAATAACGATGGTCCGTTTGTCGAGCAGTCTGGCAGCGTATTCGGTCACAAACTGGTGCAGGCTTTCGCCGATACGGGTGCCGCCACTCCAGCTCCGGTTCTGGGCACTGATGGCCTTCAGGGAGCTGGTGAAATCATTTTGCTTCAACAGGCTGGTAATTGGTTGCAGCGAGGTGCTGAAGGCAAAAGTCTCAATCCGGCGAAAGACCTGCTGAAACGAGTACATAAATTGGAGCAGAAACGCCGAGTATAGGTCCATCGACTGGCTTACATCGCACAGTACCACCAGCTTGGTGCGGTTACGCTTGGGCTTTCGGAACATGATGTGCATCAGTTCTCCGCCATGCCGCATATTTTTCCGGAGCGTCTGCCGCAGGTCGGGCAGGTTTACTTTCGCCGATTTTTCGTAGCGCCGGTTACTTTGGGCCGCCAGTCGTCGCGATAGCGCTTTAATGCTTTTCATGATCTCATCCAGTTCGTCGGCCGGAACGGAAGAGAAATCCTGCTGCGCCAGATTCTGGTGGGTGCTGTAGGAAGCGGTCTGCTCAATCTCTTCGTTCTTATTGCCCGCCAGCCACGATTTTAAGGCTTTAAACGAGTCCTGGTTGACGCCGGGTTTCAGCGCCGGTTTCGTCTGCTGTTTTTCTTTGGCATCAATCGCTTTCTCCAGTTCCTTCCAATAGTCGAAAAACAGCGCATCGAACTGGTCAAGCTGGCTGCGGCTGCGGCACAGCACGGCCCTGAGCGCCAGGCGGAACACCTCATTGCTGCGGTAATCGATAAATTGCAGGGCGTTCAGCGCGGTGGTTTCGTCGTCTACGCTCAACGCAAATCCTTTGTGCCGCAGAAAGCGGCAGAACTGCACAATATTCCGGGAAAGGGACGTCTGGCGGCTAATCAAAGACTATCGAGTTTGGAGTGGATGCCGGTCTTTTCCATCAATTCGGTGAGGCTCAGCTGCACCTGCCGGGTATCGTGCCAGTCTTTCAGCACCACGCCCAGGGTTTGCTCCACAATGTTCTTATCAAGGTGGTCGATGTGCAGGGCCGACAGGGCCAGTGCCCAGTCCAGCGTCTCGGCAATACCAGGCGTTTTCTCCAGCTTCAGGGTGCGGAGCTGCTGCATAAACCGGCAGATCTGCTCGCCGAGCCGGGCGTCAATGCCGGGCACTTTGTTCCGCACGATCAAGTATTCTTTTTCAAAGTCGGGGTAGCCGATGTAGAGGTACAGGCAGCGCCGGCGGAGGGCTTCCGACAGCTCGCGGATGCGGTTGCTGGTCAGGATGACCTGCGGAATGTGGGTGGCTTTGATGGTACCGGTTTCGGGAATGGTGATCTGCCAGTCGCTGAGGACTTCCAGCAAAAAGCTTTCAAACTCTTCGTCGGAGCGGTCTACCTCGTCGATCAGCAGGACCGGCTTCCGGTGGTGGGTAATGGCTTGGAGTAGCGGCCGCTTCATCAGGAAGCTGTCGCTGAAGATGGTCTGCTCTTTTTCGTCCACCGACTGCGGCTGGTTCTCCACCATTTTCAGGTGCAGCAACTGCCGCTGGTAGTTCCACTCGTACAGGGCGTGGGTAGCGTCCAGACCCTCGTAGCATTGCAGGCGGATCAGGTCCGTCTGGAGAGCACGGGCCATCACTTTAGCAATTTCGGTTTTGCCCACGCCCGCCGGGCCTTCAATCAGCAGGGGCTTGTTGAGTTTAAGCGACAGGAACACAGACATAGACACTGACGCGTCGGTAATGTAGCCCTGCTCCTGCAACAGGTTGCTGATGTCTGCTAGGGTAGGTTGTTGATGGTTATTCAATGTGGTTGTTTGCTTAAAAAATTATTACACAGAGAGTCACAGAGGTGACACGGAGATACACAGAGTTTATTTTAATTCTCTGCGAATCTCTGTGTCTCCTCTGTGTGTCTCTGTGTAATAGCTAAAAGGTTAATAACTAAAAAACTAAACCACAGCTTCCAGCGCCCGCTTCAGATACACTTTCGCCAGGTGCTGCCGGTATTCGGCAGACGCATAATAATCGCCCATAAAGGAGACATCCTGACCCTGAAGGGCGGCATTCACGGCCGCTTCAATGGCTGCCCCATCCAGCGCTTTACCCGCCAGGGCCTGTTCGGCGGCCGTATCCCGGAAGGCGTACTCCGCAGCACCCGTGAAGGCAATGTTGGTCTTGCCGTCGGGGAAGCGCATAATCGCACAGCCCACAATGGCGAACCTTGACGCCGGGTGCTCGTACTTCATATACACGGTACGGGTACCCTCGGCCGGCACCGGAATGCGGATCGCGGTGATGAGTTCATTCTCTTCGAGCGCCGTGGAAAACAGCCCCGTGAAAAAGTCCGTTGCGTTGATGCTCCGGCTTCCATTGCGGCTGACCACATCAATGACGGCATCGGCGGCCAGCACGAGCGCCGGCCAGTCGGCGGCCGGGTCGGCATGGGCCAGGCTGCCGCCGATGGTGCCCCGGTTGCGGACCTGCACATCGCCGATTACGCTGGCCGCTTTGTGAAAAAAGGAGAGATTCTCCTGAATTAGCGCGTTGTCGTGGATCTCGGCATGGGTGGTGCCCGCCCGGATCACAATATAGCCGTTTTCCTCCTGAATCCCTTTCAGGGAAGAGATGCTCGAAATATCGATCAGAAATTCGGGCTGGCTCAGCCGCAGTTTCATGGACGGTATCAGGCTGTAGCCCCCCGCCAGAAGTTTGCCTTCACGGCTCGCCAAAGCCTCCAGGGCTTCTTCTACCGTACTGGCTTTTTTATAGTCAAAATCAACGGTAACCATAGTTGTGTGCTTGAAGGTTTACGGGTGTCTTACCGATTTGTCAATAACTGCTACTGCTGGTCTGCATGGCACGCCATACGCGCTCTGAGGTCATCGGCATCCGGACATCCTTCACTTTATGACCACCGCTCCAAAGCGCATCAATGACCGCGTTGACCACCGCCGGCGTCGACCCAATCGTACCAGCCTCACCGGCGCCCTTCACGCCCAGCGGGTTGTGCGGGCAGGGCGTTACCTGGTGGGCGGTTTCAAACATCGGCAGATCATCGGCGCGGGGCATGCAATAATCCATGTAGGAAGCATTGATCAACTGCCCGTCCTCGTCGTACTCGGCTCCTTCAAACATGGCCTGACCAACACCCTGGGCAATACCCCCGTGAATTTGCCCTTCCACAATCATCGGGTTGATGATATTACCCACGTCATCAACGGCAATGAACCGCTTCAGCGTCACCGCCCCGGTATCTTTATCCACCTCGACCACAGCAATATGGCAGCCGAACGGATAGGTAAAGTTGGTGGGATCGTAGAAACTGCTGAAGTCGAGACCGGGTTCCAGATCGGCCGGGTAAACGTGCGGTACATAGGCCGTCAGGGCAATGTCCCCGAAGCTCAGGGCTTTGTCGGTGCCCTTCACCGTAAATTTGCCGTGGTCAAACTCGATATCGTCGGCGCTGGCTTCCAGCTTGTGAGCGGCTATTTTCTTGCCCTTCTCCACGATCTTATCAATGCTCCGCATAATGGCTGAACCCCCGACCGCGAGGCTGCGTGAACCGTAAGTACCCATACCAAAGGCTACGGTGTCGCTGTCGCCGTGGATGATATCGACATCATCCATCGGGATGCCCAGTTTGTCGGCCACTACCTGCGCAAAGGTGGTTTCGTGGCCCTGCCCGTGCGAGTGCGAGCCGGTAAACACGCTAACCTTACCCGTTGGCTGTACTCTTACCTGGCCCACTTCAAACAAACCGGCGCGGGCACCCAGTGACCCCACAACCGCTGATGGCGCAATACCGCAGGCTTCGATGTAGGTGCTGAACCCGACGCCAAGCAGTTTGCCGTTATGGGCCGCTTCCTTCTGCTGTCTCCGGAAATCTTCGTAGCCCAGCATCTCCAGGCCCTTTTCCAGTACGCCATGATAGTTGCCGCTGTCGTACTGTAGCGCTACCTGGGTTTGATAACCCGGCTCGTTTACCCCATCGAACGGCGGAATGAAGTTTTTGAACCGAAGTTCGGCCGGGTCCACACCCATTTCCAGGGCGGCCAGGTCAAATA
This sequence comes from Nibrella saemangeumensis, assembly GCF_039541915.1. Classification (NCBI taxonomy): domain Bacteria; kingdom Pseudomonadati; phylum Bacteroidota; class Cytophagia; order Cytophagales; family Spirosomataceae; genus Nibrella; species Nibrella saemangeumensis. Next base: position 225,900 of record NZ_BAABHD010000024.1, on the reverse strand, counting down.
TACGCTCCAGCAGGTAGGTCGCTTCGGGCCGTCCGGCTCCGCGATACGCATCGACGGGTGTTGTATTGGTGAATACCCCGGTCACATCTACGTTGATCTTAGGCGTTGTGTATAAGCCCTGCAGCAGCGTACCGTGCAGGTAGGTAGGCACACACGGTCCGAACGTAGATAGGTAAGCACCCAGATTGGCATAAGTCTTTACCCGCAGGGCCAGCACTTTACCGTCCTGGTCGAAGCCCATTTCTGCTTTGGAAATGTGATCCCGGCCGTGAGCATCGGTTAAAAAGCTTTCGGTCCGTTCCGAAGTCCATTTGATTGGCCGCTTTACCTGTTTGGAAAGGTACGTGAGCAGCGCTTCTTCCGTATAATGGAAAATTTTGCTGCCAAATCCTCCGCCTACATCTGGTCCCACTACCCGGACTTTATGTTCCGGAATGCCCAGCACAAAGGCACACATCAACAAGCGAATAACGTGCGGGTTCTGGGTGCTGGTGTAAAGTGTGTACTTTTCGCTGGTTTCATCATAAGAAGCGTTGTAGCAACGCGGCTCAATGGCGTTGGGCACCATGCGCTGGTTGATAAACTCCAGGGTCGTAACGTGGGCGGCAGCAGCCATCGCCTGGTCTACCTCTTCTTTCGGGTTACCCAACTCCCAGTCGAAACAGGTATTATTTGGGGCATCATCGTGTACCTGAGGAGCGTTGGGCTTTACGGCCTCGGCTGCGTTGACGATTGGTGGCAATTCTTCGTAATCGACCATCACCGCGAGGGCGGCCTCTTTAGCCTGGTTACGGGACTCGGCAATGACCACTGCCACCGCATCACCCACATGGCGGGCTTTGTCGGCCACCAGCAGGGGGTGCTTGGGCTCCTTCATGGTATCGCCATTCTTGAAGTTTACCTGCCAGCCGCAGGGTACCCCGTTGAGTGCCGCTACGTCGGCACCGGTATAGATAGCGATGACGCCGGGCATATTCCGGGCTTCACTGGTATCCACGTTCAGGATGCGGGCGTGGGCGTAGGGACTGCGTACAAAGTGGGCGTACGTTTGTCCGTGCAGAATAATGTCGTCGGTATATTTACCCTTGCCGGTAATAAACCGTTTGTCCTCGACCCGCTTGATGGACTTTCCGATCAGCCGGCCGTCTCCGTTGCTTCCGTTCGGCGCGCTCATACGGGTACCTCCTGTGTTTGGGTTGTGGATTGTTTCTTCTTATCGGCCGCGTACTGCACCGATTTGATGATGTTGTGATAGCCCGTGCAGCGGCACAGGTGTCCTTTCAGCGCGTGGCGGATTTCTTCTTCGGACGGATTCTCGTTATGATCCAGGAAATCGGCCATGGTCATGATGATGCCGGGCGTGCAGAAGCCGCATTGCAGCCCATGCTTTTCGTTGAAACCTTCCTGGAGCGGGTGAAGCTCTTCGCCGGCCAGGCCTTCAACCGTCGTGATTTCGCAGCCATCGGCCTGTACGGCAAATACGGTGCAGCTTTTGGTCGGCTGATTGTTGAGGTGGATGGTGCAGGCTCCGCAGATGCTGGTGTCGCAGCCAACGTGGGTGCCCGTCAGGCGGACCACATCACGCAGGTAATGCACCAGCAGCATCCGGGGTTCAACGTCGTGGGTGTAGTCCACACCGTTGACCTTTACGTGGATTTGCATAGTCGTGAAATTGGGGGTTTGTAAGTTGATTAAGAGCTATGAACAGAATGCTGTCGACACAAAGCCAGATCAGGAGCCGCTGTTGTCGAGTTCCCGTTCCAGGTTGGTAAAAAACTGTTTGGTGAGGGTGTTGGCTACCCCGCCAATGACCCGCTGGCCCATGCCGGCCAGGATGCCGGTCAGTTTGGCGTCGCCGTCGAAGGTCACCTCGGTCTGATTATCATCAACGGGGGTGAGGTCTACTTTAACGGCCGCGTTGGTATTCCCGATCTTGCTGTTCTGCTGTACTTTCAGCGTGAAGTTTTTGTGCTCCGTAATATCTTCCAACTGAAGATTACCCGAGAAAGAGCCATTCACCGGGCCGAGTTTGATCTGGAGCTTGGAGACAAAGGCGTTGTCGCCGACCCGCTCCAGGGAGGTAATGCCGGGAATCACTTTGGCCAATGTGTCGGTATCCATCAGCATATCCCAGACTTTGGTAGGAGGGGCATTCAAGACCTGTTTACCTGTAAGCTGCATAAATCAGTTAGTTATGGGCTTTGGATAATGCATACGGCAAGAAGCTGTTACCAGATTGCTTGCACAGGCTTGAAAGGTAGGAAAAAATCTAACTTTACAGTTGAATTATTATATCATAAAGATGAATTTTTAAATAATCCGGCCGTCAATTTATCTACCGTACCGGATTATCTGTTTACACGCTCGCTTATCGGGCGGTCCAGCCGCCGTCGACGGTCAGCATGGAGCCGACCAGGTAGCTGGCCGCATCGCTCGCCAGGAAGATGGCGGCTCCCTGTATTTCCCGCATATGCCCCCACCGGCCCAGCGCCGTAGCACCCACCACAAATTTTTTACCCTCTTCGGTGTCGGCAATGGGGAGGTTCATTTCGGTCAGGAACGGGCCGGGGCAAATGGCGTTGACGTTGATGTTGAACGGCGCAAGTTCCAGGGCCAGAGCGCGGGTCATCTGCACGACAGCGCCTTTGCTGGCGGTATAGGGCGTGCGGTTGGCCAGACCAACGAGCCCCAGGGTGCTGGCCAGGTTAATGATCCGGCCGCTGTTCTGCTGTTTCATAATTGGCGTTACGGCCCGGCAGCAGAGCCAGGTGCCGGTCACGTTTACGTCCATCACCTTGCCAAAATCCGCCGGCGTCAGTTCATCAATGGGGCCCCGGATGTTGATGCCTGCGCTGTTGATCAGAATATCGATTCGGCCGAAGGCATCCATAGCGGCCTGCGCCATAGCCTCGGTATGCGGCTGACTGGTAATATCGGCGGGGAACGAAAGGGCTTGTGTTCCGTAGTCCTCATTCAGCTGTCGGGCGGCCTGGGCACCCTCATCGGCGTTGCGGTTGACGAGCATCACATTAGCCCCGGCCGAAGCCAGGCCGGCGGCCATCGCCAGGCCGAGGCCTTTGGATCCGCCGGTAATAATGGCGACCCGGCCGGTGAGATCGAATTGTTTTACGCCGGGAAGAAGTTCTGTGGACATAGTTGGAAGGGTGGAGTTCGGTTATTTAAGCGCTAATTGATTCTTACTGTACGCCAGACAGGCCAGAATGTTCTGCTCTTCAGCCGCAAGCCGCCCCTCAGGGCTTAGCTGAGAGACTCTGGGGAGTGGCGTAGGAAATTTATGCTGCCGGACCAGACGGAGGGTTTTGGCTAATTCGGTACCGGGCAGGTTTTCAAAAGTAGCCCAGTATTCCGGTTTCAGGCAGGGTATCTCCAGCGGGTCGCGGGTGATCATTTCCAGGTTAAAGGTAACGGCCGGATTGTGCTGCTTACACAACGCTACGATCTTGGGCAGGTCGAGCATACCCTGTCCCAGGGGCACTTCAGACAGCAGGAACCCGTCGGGGTATTCTTCCAGGCCCATATCTTTCACGTGTGTACTGAATACATAAGGTACCAGCGTCTGCACCACGTCCATCGGATCTTCGAGCAGCGAAATGCTGTTGCCAAAATCCAGGGTAACGCCAATCCACTCGCTGTTGAGTTGTTTCAGCATGGCAGCCAGTTCGGGAGCCCGCCAGTCTTTATGGTTCTCAACCGCCAGCCTGACCTTGTGCTTCTTCAGAACCGGTTCCGCCAGTTGTAAGGAGGCCAGTGCGTTTTTCTTCAGCGTCTGAAAGGCTTCGGCAGAGTGGTAGGATTCATAGCGCCGGCCACTCGAACAAACCGTGCGCAGAATGGTAGCTCCGGCTTCTTTGGCATTTAAGACATCCTGCTCAAAGCGCGATACATCACCGGCATTTTTGGGTACACCAATGGAGCCTTCGAGGTAAAGCCCCAGTTTCTCCCGACGTTCCCGGACTTTCCTGGCGAAGTCGGCTGTCCAGTTGCCGACGACTACCTGCGCTCCACCGGCTCCAATCTGGTGGCAGTGCTCGATCAGGTCAATGGCGTTGGTGAAGGCGGGATAGTTGCTGCTGGGCGTTTTTGAGTTCCAGCGGCTGCCGTAGGAGTGAACCACAATCCCCATCGGTTTATCTTTGAGGAACTCGGGCATCGTCGGAAACGACAGCGCCATTGCGCCAAGTGACGCTTTTTGCAGGAAGCTTCGCCGGTCTAAGCGTGAGCCGGCAAGGCTTTTGTCGGGTTGATTCATGTTTTATCGGGTTAGGATGATAATGAAAAAAGCCTTCCTGAGAAGGCGCACCGGTCATTTTCCGGCACTGACTTTAGCCTCCGAAACGTATTTGTTCAGTTCCTCGGCCTTCCAGGGCATGACCCGGCCCTGTGAGCTATTTCGGGTAGCGCTGACCGTTCGCCGGCTGACCGGTCCGGCATTGTTGCCCCATTCGTTGCGGATGTACGTCAGGATGGTTGTAATGGCGGCATCGTCCATAGTCATGTGGGCCGGCATCACGGGTAGTATTTCGGGCGTATTGTACAGCTTACCGGCTACTTCAACGGGCCCCTCCATGCCGTGCAGTACAATTAGCGCGAGCCGCTTTTCGTCGCCCAAAACCCAGTCGGAGCCGATGAGCGGGGGCGCAAACCGGTTCAGGCCGGCTCCGTCGGTACCGTGGCAGCCGGCGCAGGTGGTGAGGTAATGCTTCCGGCCCAGGGCAAACTGCTTTTGTTCGTCTTCGTTCAGCAGGCTTTTCTTAGGCGCATTGCTTACCTCGGTGTTGTGTCCCGGCCATTCAAACAAAGAAGTCAGTGCGGCCAGCCGGCCCGGTTCGATCCTGCCGTTTGCCCGGCTCAGGATACCCGGTGCAGCAGCCAGCCGGATGGGCTTCTGCTTACCGCTGCTGCCCTGAATGGCCATGCCAGTCAGCAGCGTTTTTTCCTGCCAGCCAAGGGTTTCCTTATCTGAATCAATAAGGTTCAATAGCGCTGTCAACTCATTCGGGTCACGCTTCCGGACGATAGCCGTGGTCAGCATCTCTAGGAAAATCTCTTTACCCGGTTCATGTTTCTGCCATTGCGGAGATTTCCACAACCGCTGCAAAAAGGCAAATTCCTGGTTCTGCAGGCTGCTTAGCACCGCGTCGCGCAGTAACGGTAACTCGCCATACCGGTTGGCGATACCATCGAGCAAGGGATGCGATACCGCCGGGTCCAGCACATGGGCCGATAGTGCCATCTGGAGAATCTGCTCAGCGGGCGCTTTCTCCCAGGCTGTCAGCAGCGCTTCACCAAATCTGGCGTTAACCTGCTTATCTGCTTTCGCCATCGGCTCCAGCAGCCGTACTGCCGTTGCCCTGACGAGCGGGTCGCGGTCCTGAATCAGCGCCAGCAGGACATCGGGGCTGAGCAGCCCCAACCCATCCAGCGTCCAGAGACTATGGAATCGGCCTAACGCTTGCTGCCCATTGAGAGCCACAGTCGTCAGCGACTGCCGGATGCTTTTATCCTGCCGGTCGATGAGCAGGTGCTGGGCCATATCGCGGTACCAGCCGTCCGGGTGCGCGAGGTAGCCGACCAGCTCTTCGGAAGATGCGGTAGACAGCTTTTTCGGTTTTGATGGTTTCCATTTTTCCGGCACGATCCGCCAGATGCGACCGCGATGGACCGGCAGCACCAGTTTGCGCACCAGTGTCTGCTCCTTCAGGTAAGGGGTTATGTAGGCCCCGTGCTGCACCAGTCCGCGGTACATATCGGCCAGGTAGAGCGCTCCGTCTGGTCCGGTGGTCATGTGTACCGGCCGGAACCGTTCGTCGGTCGACGCCAGAAACTCCTTACCAGGATGCGGGTCATAGGCCGTTAGTAGCAGCCCGTCTTCCTTCACGACATTGCGTTTGACCAGGTTACCCGACGGCTCACAAACAAACGCATTGCCGTAGTAGTCCCCGGGCAGTGCTTTGCCCCGGTAAACCAGCGGGGAGCAGGCGGCCGTAAACTCCAGTAGCCGCCCCTGCTCGTCGAGCGTACCGGGTATGTACCCGCGATTCACCGCCGGGTTGGGCCGGATGGGGTAAATGCGCCGGTCGACGGTGAGGCCGTGGTCGATACCGGTAGTGGGCGTATGGTTTTTGTTACGCGAGAGGTAATTGGGCGGCACCAGATCGGCGTGGAGCTGCGACCAGTTGTAGTTGTAAAACAGCCGGCCCTTATCGTCGTAGCTGATACCCCACTGTCCGCGGAACTCGGTGCTGTCGCGCTGCCATTTCCCGTCCGCCAGCCGATACCGGAACCGGGACTTAACGTTGTAGTACCAGTTATCGACCCCGCGCCAGAGTCCGTTACCGGAGTGTTCGGGCAGGCCACTGCCGGCGTAATCCTTATCGATCAAAACTTTTGTGTCGGCTTTCAGATCACCGTTGAGGTCCTGCGTGAGCCAGAGCGCTTCATTTTCGGCTACCAGTACGCCACCGGGTACAAACGACATGGCGCGGGGCAGGATCAGGCTGTCGAGGTAGATGGTGCTCGCGTCCATTTTACCGTCGCCGTTACGGTCTTCCAGCACGGATATGCGGCCGATCCGGTCCTTTTCGTTGGCGCCGTCGATGGTGTTCATGAATCCCCGCATTTCCACCACCCAGAGCCGGCCATCGGCGTCGAAGGTAATTACCACCGGGTCCTGCACCATGGGTTCTGCCGCCACTAACTGTATCTTCAGGCCTGGTTCCAGTTGGAAGGTAGTTAATTCTTCGGCCGGGGTTTTGGCGGGAGAAGGGCCTTCGTCTCTTTTTGCCGTGTTGTTCTGATTGACAACACAGCTTAACAGGCTCCCAAGGCTAATACTGATCAGGCAAAAATATAAAGCAGGCTTACGCATGAAACACCGTTCTTTGCTACGATAAAGCGCCTGATAGCCTGCAAATACTGCTAAATGATCTCTAAAATTTACAATCGCCAATGAACCGAATTAATTCAGTTGGTTACCTGCTTTTGCGCTTTATCGTCTAAAGGCAACGTATAGTCAATCACAATCGCCGGTTATATGAAAAAACTTGTATTCCTTGTATCCCTTGTTTTTCCGACCTTTTTTACTGTGGCACAGGATACGCTCACCGTGACCAAAAATTTTGCGGACACCATCAACGTAAAAATAGATACCACCTACTGGCAGCGGTCGTTCAGCGGTGGCGTCAATGTCAACCAGGCTTCGTTTAGCAACTGGGCAGGTGGCGGAGTTAATTCACTGGCCCTGGGCTCGGTGATAGTTGCCCGGGCCCTGTACGAAAAAGGAACAATATCGTGGGACAACAGCGCCGATCTGCAACTGGGCTACGTCAGCCAGCGGGGTATTACCCGCAAAGCGGCCGATCTGCTCTTTCTGAATTCTGTACTGGGGCGTAAGCTTACGCCCCAGTGGGAGGCATTTGTGTCGGCGACATTGAGTTCGTTCTTCGCGCCCGGCTATCGTTACGAAAATCTGGCTGCCGACCGGAATCGCTTACTTGTTTCATCGTTTTTCTCGCCGGCGCAGCTGACGTTGGCCTGGGGGTTGGCCTACCGGCCTGCTGATTGGTTTTCGGTGCGTATCAGCCCCTTTGCGCCCCGGTTTACGTTTGTGACCGATGATGCGGTTCGCGTCCGGAAACTGGCCAATGGTACCTATGTGCCCGATCCCACCCAGGAAGCGTATGGGGTTAAAGCCGGCCGGCACGTCCGAACGGAGTGGCTGGCCCTGCAACTTCAGGCCATGCTGAACCGGAACCTGAGCGATAATTTTAACGTGAGTGCCCGCTACCTGCTGTACGCCAATTATCAGACGATGAACGCGATTGATCATCGCCTGGATTTAATGCTGACCGCCAAAATAAGCCGGTACCTCAGCACCACCTTTAGCCTGATCGGCTTGTACGATGAAGACTTCTCATCCGGCCTCCAGCTTCAGCAGACCTTAGCGATTGGGTTGCTGTACAACGTAACTACATTCCGGAAGAAGTAGCGCAGGCTCCCTACGGATGTAGTTGAGCATAGGCAGGAAAGAGGGCGTCCGGCGACGGTCTCTTTGGTAAGATGGCATTGCCGGTTACCAAACCGAGTTTGAGTAAGCGCGGCAATTAATCCTCTTATATGGATTATACGCACTGTTTTACGACAACATCATGTCAGACCGGTTTACAGATCAGGTAGCCATTGTTACGGGTGGAGCCGATGGCATTGGTAAAGCCATTGCCCGCCGATTGGCCTCCGAAGGCGCTACGCTTGCTTTATTTGACATCAATGAGCGTTCCCTCCAGCAGACGGTAGCTGAGTTTAATGAGCAAGGCTACCCCGCAACGGGTTATGCGGTAGACATTTCGCAGGAGCAGCCAGTGGCAGAAGCTATACGTGCCGTGGACGGAACTTTCGGCCGGCTCGATATTATGGTAAACTCGGCCGGCATTGTAGGGCCTACCAGTACCAAAATCACTGACTATGCCGTAGCGGATTTTGACAGGATCTACGGGATCAATCTGCGCGGAGCGTTTCTGATGACCAAATACGCTGTTAAAGCCATGGAGAAACGCAACTATGGGCGCATACTCCACCTGGCTTCCATTGCCGGCAAGGAAGGAAACCCGTTTATGGCCGGCTACTCGTCCACCAAAGCCGGCGTAATTGGCCTTGTTAAGGGAATTGGTAAAGAATACGCCGAAACGGGCATTACTGTCAACGGCATTGCGCCGGCGGTCATCCGGACGGCTATGAACGAAAATACGGCTCCGGAGCAACTGGCGTATATGACTGCCAAAATACCCATGAAGCGACTCGGAACCGTAGAGGAAGTAGCCGCTCTCGCTGCCTGGATCGTGTCGGCAGAGGCCAGTTTTAATACCGGGGTTATCTTTGACCTCTCGGGCGGGCGAGCTACCTACTAAGAATTATTGCTGTTACCATAGTAGACGAAAACCATTTATGCAGATCATAATAACCGGAGGGGGAGGATTCCTCGGGCAGCGGCTGGCCAGCACCCTGCTGAGCAGCTCCGTAGCGTTTGACGACTTACTGCTGGTCGATCTGGTCGAGCCGGCTAAGCCCGGCCCAGATGCGCGGGTGCGTTGCCAGCAGACCGATTTGACCGAGACCGGAGCGGCTACCGCCCTGGTAACTCCCCAGACCGGGTTGATTTTTCACCTGGCTGCAATCGTGAGCAGTCATGCCGAAGCCGATTTTGATCTGGGCTGGCGGGTGAACCTGGATGTTACCCGCCAATTGCTGGAGGCTTGCCGCCATACCCGCCCGGACATTCGATTTGTATTCTCCAGCTCCGTGGCCGTTTACGGCGGTGCGCTGCCGGCTCTGGTAACCGACACCACGGTCGTAACACCCCAATCGTCGTACGGTGCGCAGAAGGCAATGGGAGAACTATTGGTCAATGATTACGCCCGCAAAGGCTTTGTTGATGGCCGGGTAGTCCGGCTGCCTACCATTTGTGTGCGGCCAGGTCGTCCCAATCAGGCTGCTTCTTCGTTTGTCAGCAGCCTTATTCGGGAACCCCTGGCTGGTGAACCGGCCGTTTGTCCCGTATCGCCCGATCTGCCACTCTGGCTCTCAAGTCCGGATACGGTGGTGCAGAACCTGATCCATGCCGCTACGCTGCCAGCCGCCAGCCTGGGCAACTGGCGAACCGTAAACCTGCCGGGTATTCAGGTAACGGTACAACAGATGCTGGACGCGCTCGGGCGGGCGACCAATGCCGAAACCCTTGCCCGTGTCCGCTTTGAACCCAATGAAGCCATCAGCCGGATTGTCAGCAGCTGGCCGGGGGCCATCGACAACAGCCGGGCGTTAAGCCTGGGGTTTCAGGTGGACCATCACTTCGACGATTTCATCCGGCAACACCGGCGTGCCACGGGGTCAACACCCGCCTGACCCATGCCAGGCAGGAGCAGGAGGGGGCAGACGAACGGACCGGGGCTTTTGTTTGTTTATCCAATAAAAACAGGCTTATGCGAACGAAGGCTTTTATATGGATGGTGGTTGTGGCGAGTTTTCTGGCTGTCGGGCCGGTTTCTAAAGCCGGCAAGTTCGATGGCTGCGAGGCCAGCTTAAACCTGTTGTTGTATACGACGCAACAGTCAGCATCACTAAGCACAACCGACAAAACTACGTTGAGCCGGGCGTTACGAGGGGCCCTGGACGCGTATGGCCAGGGAAACACGTCGGATGCAGTACAGAAATTGAACGATTACCAGGGCTGGCTGAATCAGTTCTACTATACGCCCACGCCCAGAATCAACGCCATGGATTATTTGCGGCTGAACGCCACGCTGGGTACCACCCGGAACTGTCTGCAGCCGCAAACACCGCAGCAGCCTTCACAACAAGTGCCGCAGGATACCGTAAAACAGTAGATCATACTGACCGAAAACCAATAATACAGATGAGGCACTTTGAACAGAATTCAAAGTGCCTCATCTGTATTACTCCTTTTTGACTATCTTTTAAGAAGCTTGCTTGTACTTAGTATCCGGCCGTCGGAGCTGACGGTCAGGATATAGAGCCCAGGGACCAGATGATGAACCGGGAGCCGGATAGTTCCCATCTCTGCTTCGATCCGTTCAGCCGGAATCCGGCGACCGCTTGGGGTTATAAACTCCACAGAAAGGCGGGATAGGTCTGCCCCCGCCGGAACCGCTATGGTAACGACGTCTGTGGCTGGGTTTGGATACACGCTCCAGCTAATGGATTCCGCCGAGGAGACCCCGGCGCGGGTACTCGGGGTGGAGGGGTACAACCGCTCCCGGGGCACAATGACCGCTGAACTGCTGCCGGGAATAACCCAGAACAACTGCGCCTGAGCACCCCCGTAAGCTTCAAAGTACTCGACCCTGATATTGTACTTCTGGCCTGCCGTCAGGCTGATGGAGCCTTCTCTGGGAGTAGGTCCCTGCTGGGCCCAGTTATCGATAATGAGTTGATTGTTGACCCACACCCGAGTACCATCATCATTGTTGGTACGGAAGCTGTAGGTGCCTGTTACGGGCGCTTCGACCTGGCCGGTCCATCTTACGGAGAACTCATCGGCATTGACCACGCCAGGCTGGGGCGAGTCGTTCCCCCAGGGGAAGTTGATGGTAGCATCGACCCGGCTCAGCACCGCAGCACCTGACAGGTTCATGTTGTTAAAGTAGTTACCCTGCAAACCGGTACCGTTACCTCCACCGGCTACTGGTGGCTGATTGTTGCCGCCATCCGTAGCATTGGGGTAGAGCCGCTCTTTGGGCACAATGACGGCTGAGCCACCACTGGGTATGACCCAGAACAACTGCGCCTGGGCCCCTCCATAAGCTTCGAAGTATTCCACCTTGATGTCATATTTCTGGCCTGCCGTGAGGTTGATGCTACCCTCACGTGGGGTGGGTCCCTGTTGGGCCCAGTTGTCGATCAGCAGCTGGTTGTTGACCCACACCCGAGTGCCATCATCATTGTTGGTACGGAAGCTGTAGGTGCCTGTTACGGGCGCTTCGACCTGGCCGGTCCATCTTACGGAGAACTCATCGGCATTGACCACGCCAGGCTGGGGCGAATCCATGCCCCAGGGGAAGTTGATGGTGGCATCGACCCGGCTCAGTACCGCAGCACCTGACAGATCCATGTTGTTGAAGTAGTTACCCTGCAGGCCCGTGCCACTGCCACCACCGGCTACCGGAGCCGAGCTGACGGCCAGACTGAAGGTGGTGGTGGCAGCCTGCCCGGCTGGATCACTGGCCCGTACAGTCACCGTCGCAGTACCCTCTGCCGTAGGGGTGCCGGAAATACTTAACCCATTGGCCGAAAGGCCAGCCGGTAGTCCGGTGATCTGGTAAGAGAGCGCATCCCCATTAGGATCGCTGAAGGTGTTAGCCGGTATGCTGTAGCTGAAGGCGGTACCTACCGTGGCCTGCTGGTTGGGAATGCTGCTAGCCACCACCGGTGGTTGATTACCTCCTCCCGTTGAAGCACTGGGGTAAAGCCGCTCCCTTGGCACAATCACGGCTGAGCCGCTGCCGGGCATCACCCAGTAGAGCAGCGCCTGAGCCCCGCCATAGGCTTCGAAGTACTCCACCTTGATGTCGTACTTCTGGCCGGCTGTCAGGCTGATAGAGCCTTCTTTGGGGGTTGGGCCCTGTTGGGCCCAGTTATCGATCAGCAGCTGGTTGTTGACCCATACGCGGGTACCGTCATCATTGTTGGTACGGAAGCTGTAGGTGCCTGTTACGGGCGCTTCGACCTGGCCGGTCCATCTTACGGAGAACTCATCGGCATTGACCACGCCAGGCTGGGGCGAGTCGTTCCCCCAGGGGAAGTTGATAGTGGCATCGACCCGGCTCAGCACGGCAGTACCTGACAAATTCATGTTGTTGAAGTAGTTGCCCTGCAGGCCTGTGCCATTGCCGCCACCGGCCACCGGAGCGGCACTGACGGCCAGACTGAAGGTGGTGGTGGCAACCTGTCCGGCCGGATCACTGGCCCGTACAGTCACCGTTGCGGTACCCTCTGCCGTAGGGGTGCCGGAAATACTTAGCCCATTGGCCGAGAGACCAGCCGGTAGGCCGGTGATCTGGTAAGAGAGCGCATCTCCGTTTGGATCGCTGAAGGTATTAGCCGGTATGCTGTAGCTGAAGGCGGTGCCGACAGTGGCCTGCTGGTTGGGAATGCTGCTAGCCACCACCGGTGGTTGATTACCTCCTCCCGTTGAAGCACTGGGATACAGCCGCTCTCTGGGAACAATGGCCGCTGAACCGCTGCCGGGCACCACCCAGTACAAAAGCGCCTGTGCGCCACCATAAGCTTCAAAATACTCCACCTTGATGTCATATTTCTGGCCGGCTGTCAGATTGATACTACCCTCACGTGGGGTAGGCCCCTGGGGAGTCCAGTTGTCAATAATGAGCTGATTGTTGACCCACACGCGGGTACCATCGTCGTTGTTGGTACGGAAGCTATAGGTGCCGGTGGCAGGCGCTTCGACCTGCCCGGTCCAGCGGACCGAGAACTCATCGGCGTTGACCACACCGGGCTGGGGTGAATCGGTCCCCCAGAGGAAGTTGATGGTGGCGTCCACCCGGTTCAGCACCGTTGTGCCCGACAGGCTGGTGTTGTTGAAGTAGTTACCCTGCAAGCCTGTGCCAGTACCGCCACCAGCCACCGGGGCGGCACTGACGGCCAGACTGAAGGTGGTAGTGGCAGCCTGCCCGGCCGGATCGCTGGCCCGCACCGTGACCGTCGCGGTACCCTCCGCCGTAGGGGTGCCGGAGATATTCAGCCCGTTGGCCGATAAGCCAGCGGGTAGCCCCGTGATCTGATAGGTAAGCGCATCTCCGTTAGGATCACTGAAGGTGTTAGCCGGTATGCTGTAGCTGAAGGCGGTGCCTACCGAGGCCTGCTGGTTGGGAATGCCGTTGGCTACCGTTGGTGGCTGATTGCCTCCTTCGGTTGAAGCACTGGGGTAGAGCCGCTCTCTGGGTACAACGATGGCTGAACCGCTGCCGGGCACCACCCAGTAAAGCAGGGCCTGTGCCCCGCCATAAGCTTCGAAGTACTCAACTTTGATGTCATACTTCTGGCCGGCGGTCAGGTTGATGGAGCCTTCTCTGGGGGTAGGCCCCTGGGGAGTCCAGTTGTCGATCAGCAGCTGGTTGTTGACCCACACCCGAGTGCCATCATCGTTGTTAGTGCGGAAGCTGTAGGTGCCTGTTACGGGCGCTTCGACCTGACCGGTCCAGCGGACCGAGAACTCATCGGCATTGACCACGCCAGGCTGGGGCGAATCCATGCCCCAGATAAAGTTGATGGTGGCATCGATCCGGCTCAGCACCGCAGCGTCCGACAGGCTGGTGTTGTTGAAGTAGTTGCCCTGCAAACCCGTACCACTGCCACCGGCTACCGGTGGTTGATTGTCATCCACCGAAAAGGACGGTTGGTAGGGCGTAGCCGTTGCCCAAAAAGCGTCTGTCATGACATTAGCCCACAACTGGGCGGCCTTCTCCTGCCCGCTGCTATTGAGGTGAATTTCATCATACCGGTCAGAAGGTGTCAGGCCTGTGTCGTAATCTGGTCCCGGAAAATTATTGGCGGACTGAGCTACCTGCTCCTGCACCTGACGGATGTGGTGCTGCGGATTGGAGTACAGGAAAGGTGTGTGGCGGTTGATCACGGCTTTAAGCGGGAAGCCCAGATCCTGCCGGGCTTTCTCCAGAAAGCCATTGTACCAATTGACTAGTTCCTGCACATTTGTAAACGGATAGTCGTTCTGCCCGTGGTCCACCAGCACAGCTCTTACCCCGGTCTGGGGAATGTATTTGGTCAGCGTGTTTTTCAGGTTGGCGTAGGGCATGCCGATTGAGGCATCAACAAAATAATGCTCAAAGTAGATGCCCTGCGAGGATTTCCACCACATCTCCAGGGTTGTTCCCTGGTAAGCGGTTTGGAAAATCAGGATCGGAACGTTAAACCGCTGCGCCAGTACTTCGCCGAAGCGGGACCAGAAAAAAGGCTGTACGCCAAAAGGAGCAGGCCTGATGTTGCCGTATTGTCCGAAGGTATTGGGCAATTGGGCTGGGTCTGGTATTGGCTGATACGGCGGATTGTCGGAGGGCAGCGGCACGGCATTGACCCGGTCATCGTTGGAATACGGAATCGAATAGGTGTTGTCGGCCTGTGCCACGGAGTGACCCGCCACGATGAAAACTTCGCCAACGCCCACCCGCTCCACGCGGAAGGTACCGTTGCTGGTCTCCAGCAGGAGATCGTACCAGCCACCGGGTACATTGGTGAGCGCACCCGAGAATCGGCCATTACTCACCGTCAGGGAGGTACTGCTAACCTGATTGCCTCCCTGGCGGGAAACCAGTCGGGCGTTGATAACAGTGATGGATGGGTCGGCCTGACCGCTGACGGGAACCGTTGCGGTGTTGCTCGTATTTCGCTGGTAGACGATGCGGCTCACGGGACGCGAAACCGTAACCTGAGCCATTGCTGATGCAGCAAAAAGTAGCCCAAGTATTAAAAAATGTATATACTTAGTCATGAATAGATGAAAAGAAAAGCGTAAAATTTTAGAAATTTGTCAAATAGGGCGCAAAAAGAAACGATTCTTACATAGGATGCAAGACATCCTTTTACCGTTGGATAAGTGATTACGTTTTGTCGTATTATTTATCGCAGAAATCTAGTTTTTGGACAGCTAAAGCCCTTGTTTAACACGCACCATGAACCAGTACATACACGATCTGGCCGAAAAGCTCTGGCATTATCACCATCTGAATCATACCCTCGAAAAGGCCGACGCCATTCTGGTCCTCTGCAGCTACGACACGCGGGTGGCCGAACGTGGGGCCCGGTTGTTTCTGGAAGGCTGGGCCCCGTTGCTGATTTTTTCGGGGGGTCTGGGGGTGATTACCCGTTCTATGTGGACCGAACCCGAAGCCGACCAGTTTGCCCGCATTGCCATGGAATTGGGCGTGCCGGCCGAACATATTCTGATCGAAAACCAATCGACCAATACGGGGGAGAACGTTCAGTTTACCCGGCAGCTTCTGGCAGAGCGGAACCTGAGCCCGGAGACCTTCATTGTGGTGCAAAAGCCGTATATGGAGCGACGGAGCTATGTCACCTTCCGAAAAGTATGGCCTGAGAAGCACGTGATTGTTACGTCTCCCCAGGCCACGTTTGATGAGTATCTCAGTGAATATTCCAACCCGGATCTGCCGCCTGATGCCGTTATCAGCATCATGGTTGGCGATTTACAGCGCATCCGGCTGTATCCGACCAAAGGGTTTCAGATACCTCAGGAGATTCCCGATGATGTCTGGGCCGCTTACGAGACACTGGTAGAGGCCGGTTACGATAAGCATTTGGTCAGAGACTGACGCATCCGGCAGCGGGCGATTCGTCTAATCCGCCGGAATGGATAAAAAACTCGTCTGGTCAACAGGCACAGCGGGGCTGTTTTTTGTTATTTATCAGGACAATCAAACTGCTACTGCTATGACTCAGGACTTTCTGATGATTCCCGGCCTCCAGCCCGAAGAGATGATGATGCTTCAGGGTGCCACGAAAGACATGACCGAAAACCAGCAGCGGCAACTGGTCATGCTGTATCAGAGTAAGCGCCGGGACCCTACACTGACCCTGATTCTGGCTTTACTGGGTTTTGTAGGGGTGGCCGGTGTTCACCGCTTTGTGCTCGGTCATATCTGGATGGGACTCCTCTACTTCTTCACCGGTGGCCTTTTGCTGATCGGGACCATTGTAGACCTGATCAACCACAAACGAATCACCAACAAGTATAACCGGGAAAAACTCTTTGAATGTGTGCATATGGTAAGGATGGCACGGTAAGTAGACCAACGGTAGTTGAATAAACAGGGCGGCCGGTCTTCACCGCCTTTAAACCGCTGGTCATTATTCGTTTCTATGTTTGGCATTACTTCACCTTTTTTGCAGGGTTGTCAGCCTGGAGTGCTGGCAGAGGCTTTACTGGCAATATGAGGAAGCAATGACCATGAACATCATTTTTATAGTGATGGAGGCAGCTGTCATCCTGCTGATCCTGTACGAAGACAATCAAATCTCGAAGCTTGCCCAGCTCCGGCAGCAGCGTACGGCGCAGTTGGAACACCTGCGCCACCGGTACGCGGAGGCTCTGGTCAGTGGCAATAGGGGCGCTGCACTACGAGCCGGCCAGGCCTACTACCGTTTTTTGCGGAACGGTCAACTAACTACCTCCGACGAACAAGCTATTACCGATGATCTTATGCTAATTAATCCTTAACTCCTACCTGTCCTGTCGCCCAACGCCGTAACCGTTGTTCAGTAGAAAACCGAAGGAACCTCTTTAAAGATACACGGATTATTATGATCTACACGTATTTAGGTGATCGAATGACTGATCCGGATCTGAAGGGCGCAACCTGTTCAGCCGTTCGCCGGGCTGATGGCAAGACTATTCGCGGCAAAAACGGCTCAATGCTGGTTCAGTTTGAGAATGGGCGTACTGCTGTGGTTATTGGCCGACTGTTACGGAAACAAAGCAGCCCGACACCAGAAGCACAAGGCTGAATACAATGGTCATACAAATTCGTACCACCTTACGGTACCTCTTTCTGAAATGTGGGCTACTAATAACAGCTTTTCCTGACCTTGCCGCTTTGGAAAAGGATAACCCATTCCTGGCAGTGTGGAGGGAGTTAAAGCAGCGTGGGTATCTGGTCAGTTCCTCCACGTTCACTCGATAGTCAAACCAGTTGCCTTCACCGACAATGTCTGTGTTAGGCATCCAGACGGCAATAACCCGCGTCTGAGCGCTTACCCGGCTTACTGCTTTTTCCAGCGAGTGGCCAGGGCTTTCGCAAAAAAACCGGCCACACAGCAGCCGGTTTTTCGTAATCCATCTTTTTCCTTTACTCTAATGGGTCAAAGAGTGCCTGTCTGCCACAAACGTTGCATGAGCTGCCTTCTGGCCAGGGTACAAAAAAGCCAGCTACAGGGTGCAGCCGGCCTTAATGCCTTAGTTTATGTTTATTGCCTATCTAACCCCGATTGGCCAATAAATGTTGCCGGCCTGCCCTACGCAATCGCATCGTTGCCAAACACCGCCATTAGCCTCAGCTTGACATCGGCGTAAGATTCCTGCCTCAGGATCGGGCCGGGAATGCCGGCCACGTGGATAGCCGCCTGCCCGTCAACGTCTTCCACGGGGAGGATGTGATCCGCCTGGATCAACAGTTCGGCGGGGGGCCCTCGCGGTGGAGTTTGAGGAAATGTTTCATGGACTGGCTTACATCTCCAGGGTTTTGGCCAGTGCTTTACCGTTATCGTTTAAGGAATATATCCAGGTATCTGTGCCTCGGGCTAGTTCACGCTCTTCGTCAACGTATTGGCGGAAGGGATATTACTGGCATATTTCTTTGCACGCCTGTTTAGGCATGTCCGTTTTTTCGGCCAACGACTCAAGATACAACCGGGGCGAATCAGTGAGGGCTTTAAGGATTTTCTGGTGAAATGGCTGTAAGTTCATTGGTGTTTATGTGATTGGTTACTTGGCCAAGATAAGTCGAATGCATGCGGGATTGGTAGGGAGATTGAAAGCTTTTTTAATATGCGTGAGATTGTCCTACTTAATACAAAGCCCCAGCATCGCCGGGGCCTGTCTTATAATTCAAACAAAAGCAATTTACAAATTCAGTACAGCATCCGCAGCCAGCCGGGCGTTGGCATAGGTTTCGGTGGTGCCATGACCATCGTAAGAATAGAAATTTACCTCCATGGTCGAGCCCAGGCGCTGGCGCACAGCAATAACCAGATCCGGTTTGCTGGAATGAGAAAGCCGGACAATCAAGACTTCATTCAGTTCCACGGCTGTCGCCCGGTACCCGCTTTGCGTAAGACCCCTTTCCTCTATGAGAGCCTGATTCAGTAGTTTGTATGCCTCGATCATGGCCCTGCGGGTTTAGTGTCCAAGTCTGTCAGGTTAATGTCTTCAAGTAGTTCCATGCTCATGCCGCTTTTGCCGATTAACTTCTGAGCCATGACGAAAGTGACAAAAATGACGGTCAGAAAAAAGAAATTATTTCAGCAATCAATACCTTAACAAGTGGTAGCATCCGAAAAAGTGTAAACCAAAACAAAAAAGCACTTAACATTCCTGCTAAGTGCTTGATTTTTAAGAGCCCCCAGTCGGGATCGAACCAACGACCTACTGATTACAAGTCAGTTGCTCTACCAGCTGAGCTATGGAGGCTTATATTACTCCGGGCTGACCTACTGGTTATAAATCAGTTGCTCTATCGTGCGACGAACCGCAGCTGAGCTATGGAGGCTTATTCGTTTCCGAATTGTGGTGCAAATATAGACGGCTGGCCTGTATTGCGCAAGTATTCGGATAAATAAAATGGCCACTGGCGGCTAAAAATCACATTTTTGACGTCAGTGGCCACTAAAAGTATTGTTACTGAGCCTGTTGAATTACCTTGAGCTGGTGACGTAATTCGTCGACCTGCTTCTGGGCGGCATCGATCTTCCGATCGATGTCGGCGCGGAGTTTGTCGGCTCCTTTTGAGCGGGCAAAAAACTCGATGTTGTTGCGGTACGTGGCAATGTCGTTCTCCAGCGCCGTAATACGCCGGCGAATGTCACCCTCCCGCTTGTACAGCTCGCGGCCGCCACCTCCGCCCTCGCGGGCCAGTTCGGCTTCGTTTTCGAGCATCACGCGCTCCTTCTCCTTCGACGACAGCTTACCGGTCGAGCCCACCAGCGCGTTGATAGCGTTGATGTACCGCTTCTGGATCGTCTGCATATCTTTCTTCGGCACAAAGCCGATGCTGGCCCATTCGCGCTTGAACTCGTTCAGGTTCGACAGATCAGCACCTTCCTTCGCGGCTGCTTCAATGCGCTCGCAGAGGGCTACCTTCTTCGCCAGGTTTTCTTCAAACTCTTTCTCTACCGCCTGGTTCTTCGACCGCTTCCGATTAAAGAAGGCATCGCAGGCCGTTTTGAATCGCTCGAAAATACTGTTCTTTTGTTTCTCGGGTACCTGACCGATGGTTTTCCACTGACGCTGCAATTCAATGACCTTCTGGGTAGCTTCCGGCGATTCGTCGCCCGACTCCAGAATGCCCTCTACCTGCTCGCAGAGCGACACCTTCTGCTGGAGGTTCTGTTCCCGCTTGGATTCAAGCTGCTTGAAGAACTCTCCTTTGTTGTGGAAAAACGACTTCAGAGCCGCCCAGAACTTCTTGCTCAGCTCTTTGCCTTCTTCGCGGGGCATCGGGCCACGCAAGTTGTTCCAGCGCTCCTGAATGGACATGACCTCTTTGGTCTTGTCGTTCCAGTCGTTGATGCTGTTGGAGGTAAATGAGGTAAACGGCACCAGGTCTTCGTACAGCTTCGATTTCTCTTCGTACAACTGTGCCGATTCTTTCCGCTGCTCCTCTGACTGCTCCCGACGCTTGTCATACAGCGTGTCGAGGGCCAGCTTCATGCGCTGCCAGAGCGCTTCCTGATCGGCCTTCGGGGCCGGACCAATGTGCTTGTACTCTTCAAACAGGGCGTTGGCTTCGTCGATGGTCTGGCGGGTAACCGGCTTCTCCGAGGAGTCTTTGGCCATGGCCTCTACCTTCTCAATGACTTCGGTCTTCAGCGTCAGGTTTTTTTTCCGGTCAAGCTCCTTCAGTTCGAAGTAGATGTTGCGGTTGCTGTAATACCGGTCTACCAGCGCGTGGTAGGTAGCCCATAACGTAGCGTTGTGCGGGGAGTTGATATTGCCCGCCGATTTCCATTCTTCCTGGATCTGCTTGAACTCGTTCCAGCTCGATTTGGGATCACCGGCATTGTTTTCGTCGGCCTCCACCAGTTCGCGCAGGCGACGCAGTAACTCGGTCTTAGTGGCGAAGTTGGCGTCCTTAGCTTTGTCGAGCTGCTGGAAGTAGTTATTTTTCTGCGCTTTAATCTGCTTATACAGACTATCGAAGCGCTGGATGGTTTCATCGTATTTGAATTCGAATCCTTCTTCGGAGCCGTTCTCGTCTACATACTTCTGCTGCGCCGATTCCCGATCCGCCTGCTTGATCTGGTCAAACAGCGGCCGGACTTCTTTCAGCACCTCATCGGCTTTCTTGTAGTCGGATGGGGTTACCGATTCGCCTTTCAATGAGTCCAGCCGCTTTTCCAGCAGCGCCACAAAGTCTTCTTTCGAATAGTGGCTGTAATCTTCCGAAGGCGCAGCGGTGGTCTCTTCGGCAGTCTCCATGTCTGCCTGCGAATAATCGGCGGTAATTTCTTCGGCCACGGCCGGATCGAGAGCCTCCGTCCCTGGCTCTGCCGGTTCGTCCGTCGAGCCGGATGGTGCTTCGGCGGCTGCCGCTGGAACAGGAGTTTCACTATCGGCCGACGGAGCATCAGATTCGGATTCGGCTGTCGGCTCATCACCCACCTGCGCGGGTGCGGCAGCTTCCGGCGCTGTCTCTTCCTGGGCGGCACTCTCCGGTGCGGTGGCTTCCGGCGCTGTTTCTTCCTGAGCAGTAACGTCCTGTTCCTGGAGAGCACTTTCCAGTGTGGCACTATCCAGTGGGGCACTATCCTCGGAGGTACTGGTCACATCAGCCGCTTCGGGCACAGCTGCTTCCTCCGTTATTGGGGTAGTTTCGTCGGCTGTAACGGAGCTGTCTGTCTCCGCGTTGGGAGCAGTTGCCGGCGTTACATCCTCCGGTAAATTTGTATCGGTTTCGGGTTGGGTTGGTTGCATAGTGGTTTCCTCCGTTGCTTCCACGTCTGTCGAACCGGTGGGGTTTTCCCCAGCCTCGGCAGATGCGTTAGCAGCGTCCTCTGTTGCATTCGGATCCAGCATATCGGTTGGCGGTGGCGTCAAATCCTTTTGCTGGTTAATTTCCTGTTCTTCGTTTGCCATGTGGTAGCGTACCAATTACTTTTGCAAAAGTAAAAAAAAAGCCGGTTCTCTGGTAGGTTTATGCCTGAATGGCACTTAAATAGAATAATATGTCGACCGTACTTGCTGATTTACGGAGGGAATATACATTAAACGGATTCGATGTAGCAGATGTTTTACCCGATCCGGTGCCGCAATTTACCCGCTGGTTTGAGGCTGCGTTGCAGGCGGGCGTACCCGAGCCGAACGCCATGCACCTGAGTACGGTATCGGCCGATGGGCGTCCGGCGGGTCGTATTGTGCTGCTGAAAGAGCTCAGCGAAGGCGGCTTTGTCTTCTATACCAATTACACCAGCCGCAAGGGAAGTGAGCTGACCGGCCAACCGGTTGCGGCCCTGACGTTCTTCTGGCCGGAGCTGGAGCGGCAGGTGCGCATTGAGGGCCATGTTGGGAAGGTGAGCGACGAAGAATCCGATGCCTATTTCCGGGTGCGGCCACGGGGTAGCCAGATCGGTGCTTGGGTGTCGCACCAGAGCGAAGTGATCGCCGGCCGGCAGGTGCTGGAAGATAACTGGCGCGAATTGGAAGGACGATTTGCCGGGCAGGATGTGCCCCGTCCCCCTCACTGGGGCGGTTTCCGGCTCATGCCCGATACCGTTGAGTTCTGGCAGGGCCGTCCCAGCCGCCTGCATGACCGCATCCGCTACCGTCTCGACGGCGAAGCCAGGTGGGTGATTGAGCGGTTGGCACCCTAAGGGAGTGGGCAGTAAGCAGTTTGCAGTAGGCAGATATGCCGGGTCTCATTTTCTGCCTACTGCTCACTGCAAACTGCCTGATGAAAACCCCACGCTAATAAAGCTCAAACAAATTCTTCACCCCCAGCATCCGGTGGCTCACGTAGCCTTCGCCGAACTTGGCACCGATCTGATGCCCGAACTCGCGGGCGCGGGCTTCCAGGAAATCCCAGAAATCCCGGCTGGAAATATAGCTTTCCGGCTCATCGCTGTTGGGGTCGTAAAACTGGCTCCTGAACGCCCGAATGGATTCCAGTTTGCCTTCCCAATAGTCGGAAATATCCACCACAAAAGTGGGCTTCAGGGATCGGTCCTGGATGAAATGGTAGACGAATTTCGGTCGCCAGGCTTCCTGCGGCTGCCCATCGCGCCCGGTCGTTTCTATACGTCGTAATCCAGCGTAAAAACAGGCTTCGTAGACCAGTTCGGCGGCCCGGCCGTGGTCGGGATGACGGTCGTCGACGGTGTTGGTCAGCACAATATCGGGTCGGTAATGGCGGATGATCGGGATGAGGGCCATCTGGTGTTCTTCATCGTTGCGGAAAAAGCCGTCGCAAAATCCCATGTTTTCGCGGGCGGCCAGCTTCAGAATTTTACTGGCCTCGGCGGCTTCCTGCAATCGAATCTCGGGCGTACCCCTGGTACCGAGTTCGCCCTGGGTCAGGTCAACGGCCGCTACCGTTTTCCCCTGCGCAATGAGTGATAAGATTGTTCCGCCACAACTCATTTCCGTATCGTCGGGGTGGGCAGCAATCGCCAGTACGTCTACCTTCATTAAATCGGTCTGTTTTTTGTCTTTTACGGCTGTAAAGTTTCCTATTAAACCCGAAACAAGTATATAGCAGCCCCAAAAACTGCGTAATAAATTTTTACCGCTATGCTATTCACCGTTGACGAAAAATCGAGCGTGCCCAAATACCGGCAGATTGTGGAGGCAGTGGTGAAAGGTATTGAACAGGGTACCCTGAAGCGAAATGAGCAATTACCCTCGATTAACGAGTTCAGCGAAGAATATTACCTGGCCAGAGATACCGTTGAGAAGGCGTATAATGTGCTGAAGAAGGAGGGTATTATCCAGGCGGTTCGGGGTAAGGGCTTTTTTGTCCGGCTCGACAGTCCGGGCCAGATACGGGTGCTGTTGCTGATCAACAAACTGAGTGCGTATAAGAAAATGGTGTATTACGCGCTGCTGAATACCCTTGGCTCGAACGCCATCATTGATCTGCGGCTGCATCACCACAGTGCTCAGCGGTTCAAGACCTTGCTCGAAGAGAACCTGGGGCAGTACAGCTACTACGTGGTCATGCCGCATTTCTACGAGGATACCGAGCAGGTGAACGTGCTCCGGCTGCTGGAGCAGATTCCGGCCAATCAACTGGTGCTGCTGGATAAAGATCTGCCTGATCTGAAGACTTCTCATTCGGCTGTCTATCAGGAGTTTGACCGAGATGCGTACAAGGCGCTGGAGTCGGGCCGTGATCTGCTGGAGAAGTACCGGAACATGACACTGGTGTTTCCCAGAGATGTGTATTACCCCAAGGAAATCATTCGGGGGTTTCGCAACTTCTGCGTCCACAACAAAATGGAATTCCGGCAACTGGATACCTTAACCGGGACCCTGCTGGAAGCCGAAACTGTATACGCAGTCCTCGAAGATTCGGACCTGGCCGAACTGGTCCGCCAGGCCAAGCAGCGTAAGCTGCAACTGGGCCGGGATGTTGGTGTCTTAGCGTTCAACGATACCCCCTTAAAGGAAGTGCTGGCCGATGGCATTACCGTTATCTCCACCGATCACGAGCAGATGGGGATTACGGCCGCTCAACTGATGCAGCAGCACCGGCAGGAGAAGATTAAGAACCCCTTTCAATTGATCCGGCGGAATTCGCTGTAAAGAGTGAAAGAGTGAATGAGTGAATGAGCGTTACCCTGGCGAAGCCAATCACTCTATCACTCTTTCGCTCTCTCACTCTTTAAATATCCCTTCAACTCCGAAATAGTCCGGATGCCTAACACACCAGCCTGCTGATCCCGCATCACCAGCGCGTAGGTGTTGTTGAAGCCAAGGGGTGGTAGCCAGTTGAGGGCGTAGCGCTTACGAAATTCCCTGGCTACGTACTGGTACACGGCCTCTGGGTTGCCTTTCAGCGAATCAAGCGTAGCCTGATTAGGCTGTAGAATGACCAGCAGCCCGGTGCCAATATACTCCGGGTAGAGGTCGATGGCACCGGCGCGGAGGGCGTCGAAGCAGAGTTTGGTACCGCCCAAACCGGTTTTGGTGATGACCTGTAAACGCGTATGCCCCTCTACCAGATGGCGAATGATCTCGGCCAGGATGTACTGCTCCGAAAAGATCTTTGATCCGACCACAAGCTGGCCGGTGCGGGAGCCGGGTGCCTTTTCGCTCCATAATCTGGTTTGCTTCAGAAAATCGATGGCTACCTGCTCTGGCAATTGGTGGAGGTAGTCTACGCGGTAGTTTAGCCCGGTCATTACGGAGTCGGTCAGCTTTCCCGCGAGCAGGTCAAGCACCGACTGAAGCTCGGGATGGTTCTGTAGGGTGACCTGCCGCACGAGCGGAGCGGCATAGTAGGGCGGGAACGAGTTTTTGTCGTCGGTCAATACGCGCAGGTTATACGCTTTGAGCCGGCCGTCGGTGGAGTAGCCGCTGATGATGTCGACCTGCTTCCGGTGAATGGCCTCGTACATCAGGTTCTGGTCCAGCAGCCGCGTCGAAACGTTGAGACCATAGGTTTTAACAAGCCCCGGATACCCGTCGGCCCGTCCGATAAACTCATGCGCAAACCCCGCCAGCAGCTTTGTCTGACTGGCTTTTGGAATGAGGTAAAATGCCGAGAGCACCGGCAAAAGCAAGCCAAAAAGCAGCGCAGCCCGACGGAAACGAGCCAGCCGTAGCCGTTGCAGCCGCGCCAGTCCCGCATCCACCAGTACCGCCAGCAGCGCAGCCGGTATGGCCCCGGCCAGAATCATGTTGACGTTGTTGAGCGCAATGCCGCCGAAAATAAACTCTCCCAGGCCCCCGGCCGCAATGTAGGCCGCCAGCGTGGCGACACCCACGTTGATAACGGCCGCCGTGCGGACCCCCGCGAAAATGACCGGCAGGGCCAGCGGTAATTCTACCCTGGTCAGTACCTGCCAGTCGGTCATGCCCATACCCAGTGCCGCTTCTTTCAAGGTAGAACTGACCTCGCGTATACCGACGTAGGTATTGCGGATAATGGGCAGCAGCGCGTAAAGGAACAGGGCGACAATGGCGGGCCAGACGCCGATGCCCAGTACCGGAATCAGAAAGCCCAGCAGCGCAATGCTTGGCACCGTCTGGAGAACGCCGGCAATGCCCAGCACCAGCGTAGCGGCCCGGTTATAGCGGGTGATAAGAATACCCAGCGGAAGGCCGACAAGCAGGGCAATCAGCAGCGACAGGCCCGTCAGGCCCAGGTGGATCAGCGTCTGCTCGGCCAGCTTGCCCGCTTGTTCGGAGATGAAGGTCAGAAAGTCGTTCACGGTGGGAGGGATGAGAACAGGTCAGGAGGGAGGGGATTGCCGCCATTGCCCAAAGGCACTCAGCAGGTTCTGGCTGGTTAGCGGCCCAACGACATCGGCCAGTTGAACCGCAGCGGTCTGGCCTTCAGCCATCGCTTTAAGCGCATCCGATACGCTGGTGTCCGGCGGTAATAGTAGGGTATCGGACGGCATCGGCTGGTAAGTAGCGAGCAGGGGCAGCAGGTCCTGTAGCGTAACGGTCTGGAGTTGCAGCGTCAGGCGCTGGTCATCGAAGAAACGCCGGACAAAGTCATTGGCCGGACGGAGCAGCAGCTCTTTGGGCGTGCCGATTTGCTGGATACGGCCCTTATCCATCAGACAGACGCGGTCGCCGAGTTCAAACGCTTCCTGCACGTCGTGGGTAACCATCACAATGGTTTTTTGCCGGAGGGCGTCCAGGTGCCGGAACTCCCGCCGGATGCTGGCGCGGGTAACGGGGTCGAGCGCGCCCAGTGGTTCGTCCATCAGTACCACGGGTGGGTCGGCCGCCAGCGCCCTGGCCAGCCCGACCCGCTGCCGCTGACCACCGCTCAACTGGTCGGGGTACTGGTGCAGGCTGGCCTCCGGCAGGTGCAGCATGGCAAGCAACTCCGCTGTCCGCTGCCGAATGCGCTGGTCGGCCCAGCCGAGCAGTTGGGGGACTACGGCTATATTCTGGGCGATGGTGTAATGCGGGAACAGCCCGGTTTCTTGGATGACGTAGCCGATGGTACGCCGGAGGTCATGAACGTTCTGCCGGCGGATGTCGGTGCCGTTCAGGTCAACCCGGCCGGCGGTAGGCTCAATGAGCCGGTTAATCATCTTGAGGGTGGTTGTTTTGCCGCAGCCGCTGGTGCCCAGTAGAACCAGCGTTTCGCCCTCGCGGACCGAAAATGATACCTCATCGACGGCAGTATGGTTAGGATACCGCTTGGTCAGGTGCTGGACCGTGAGCATGGGCTACTCCTCGACGCGAACACCTTTCCAGAACGCCACCCGGTCTTTGACTTCCCTGGCCGCTTCTTTAGGCTCGGGATAGTACCAGGCCGCGTCGGGGTTGGTTTGGCCGTTCACCGCCAGCGTGTAGTACGACGCCACTCCTTTCCAGGGGCAGGTGGTATGCGTCTGACTGGCTTGAAAATACTCCGACTTAATGGCGTTTTTGGGGAAGTAGTGGTTGCGTTCGACCACGACGGTATCATCGCTCTCGGCGATAACCGTTCCGTTCCAGATGGCTTTCATAACAGGTTGTCAGTATTGTGTATTACCGGAACGGAAGGTAGCAAAAAAGGTTTCAATTCTGCTTACTGCGCCCGCGCCGACATGGCCGGTACCTGCTCGTTCAGCCGGGCTACGCGAATGCCCGAGAAGGATTTATTTGCCTGGACATAATCGGCCAGTGGTTGCTTCGTAATCATCACTTCGCCGTATTCGGAGGAGGCATGCAGGAGGTAGGGGCGACCGTTCTGCCACACCACAAAGCCAACGTGTTTCATGTCCAGACCTGTCCGGGCCGCGGTCAGCATCACAATATCGCCATCCTTCAGCCGGCTCTCAATGGCGCGAATCTGCTTCTTGGGGATAAACCAGAATGACTGCTGGCTAATGGCTGCTTCGCATTGGGCGATTTGCCGGTACACGGTCGAGTCGCTCAGTTTGGGATACTTCCAGGTGCAGGCGGTCATGTACGACACTGGTTTTGATACCTGGATGCCGCCAATTTCGCCGGTAATGTCGTGGATCAGGCCCTGCCGTTCGTTGTCCATCAGCCACTCCGAAAAGTAGTGTAGCCGGCTGGCATAGCCGTTAATAACGCCGTTGCGATACCGGATTCGGGTCAGGTTTTTCTGAAAAAGCTCGTCGTACTGGTTAAGGTTCTGCTTGTCGCTCAGTTCGTGCCAGCCAAGTGCCAGCGCAAGCGTCGTTTCAAGGAAGGTGGTGCAGTCAAACTCCCGGAAGTTAACGACCAGTTTCTCCTCTGGACTGCGGTCCAGGGTATGGGCTACGTAGGGCCGTCCGATCAATGTTTTGCCAATGGTAACGGCGGTTTCTGCCGGCGTTTTTCCGACAGTGACCGTTACCTGACGAATATCAGAAACGATGGGCTCCTGGCTAAAAGCAGTAAAATACAGGTGGAAAAGGAGGAAAAGCGTACCAAACGTTTTGGCCATTTTTCTTAGTCAGGTTAAGCATAGAAGCCCACGAAAATACAAAAGCGGACTGAAAAATTCGCCCGCTTCTGCGCATATGGTCGTATTTTAACCTGTTCTTAAGCAAAACTGTTCAGAAAGCTATTCTGGTTTCAAACGGACGCCTTAACCCGCACATCGTCGCGGTCGGTAACCCGCAGCGAGAGCAAACCGGCCAGGATCATGGAGATTCCGCCCAGCAATAGCGCGTAAATCGGCTGTCCGTTGAAAAAGGCGGTAACCAGAAAACCCAGCAGGGCCGCGGCTACGATCTGCGGGATAACAATGAAGAAGTTGAATACCCCCATAAAGTACCCCATTTTGTTGGCCGGCAGGGCTCCCGCCAGCATGGCGTACGGCATTGACAAAATACTGGCCCAGGCTATCCCCACACCTACCATCGACAGCAGCAGGTAATTAGGATTGCTGATAACAAAGAACGAGAGCAGCCCCAGGCCTCCACAGAACAGACAGATCATATGGGTAAACTTCCGGCTCGTGCGCCGGGCCATCACCGGAATGGCAAAAGCCACAAGCGCCGAAATAGCGCTGTAGGCGGCAAAGCAAACGCCTACCCAGTCGGCACCGTCGTTGTAGACTTTGGACGTAGTATCGGTAGTGCCGTAGATGTAACTGGTGACGGCCGCTGTGGTGTAAATCCACATGGCAAACAGGGCGAACCAGGAGAAAAACTGTACCACCGCCAGTTGCTTCATGGTCGCGGGCATATTGCCCAGATCGTTGATGATGGTAACGAAGCTGTTCTGGTGATTCCCGCTTCGCTGAAGCATACCGGCAATGGCAAACAGCAATCCGATAATGAGCATTCCGGAAGAAAAGATGTATAACTCCTTATTCAGCGTTTGGGTAGAGAGCCAGTAGGT
Source organism: Nibrella saemangeumensis (assembly GCF_039541915.1). NCBI lineage: Bacteria > Pseudomonadati > Bacteroidota > Cytophagia > Cytophagales > Spirosomataceae > Nibrella > Nibrella saemangeumensis. Next base: position 197,078 of record NZ_BAABHD010000024.1, on the reverse strand, counting down.
TAACGCAAGACCGAGTACCACCGCAATGAGTCCGTAGCGAATCTGCCGGCCACCGGTAGCAACATACATGGCCGGATCGCCGTACGCGGCTACATCGGAGTGGTCTTCAGCATGCTCCCCGAAGGCTTGCAGCTCCTCCGGCGAATATTCGTGGGAGCGGAACACGGTCCAGAGTACTGCCAGCAGGAATACCACTCCACCAATGTAGAACGACCACTTCACCGAGTTGGGAATAATGCCGGCCGGGGCTTCATTGGAGACACCAAACCAGTTCGTCATCATGTAGGGGAGTGCCGAAGCCACCACAGCACCGGTACCAATAAAGAAGCTCTGCATGGCAAAACCAGCCGTACGCTGCTCCGACGGCAGATTATCGCCCACAAACGCCCGGAACGGCTCCATCGAAATGTTGATGGATGCATCCATAATCCAGAGCGTCAGGGCGGCTATCCACAGCACCGGCGAGTTGGGCATGAAAAACAGCGCGGCCGTTGACAAAATTGCCCCGGCCAGAAAATAGGGCCGCCTACGACCTAATCGTGTCCAGGTACGGTCGCTGAAATAACCGATGATGGGCTGCACAATCAGACCCGTGAGCGGAGCGGCTACCCAGAGGATGGGGATATCGTCAATGTTGGCACCGAGCGTTTCAAAGATCCGGCTGACGTTGGCGTTCTGAAGGGCAAAGCCGAACTGAATACCCAGAAAGCCAAAACTCATGTTCCAGATCTGCCAGAAGCTGAGCAGCGGCTTCCGGCGCGTCCCGGCGGGGGTTGAGGTTGAAGTAGGAGATGCCATATAGGTTTAGTTAATAGTTATTTTATCTCCAGCACCAGCACACCCAGCGGGGGCAACTCTACCGGAATGGGGCTATCGGCCTTCGCCTGTAACCTGGTTTTGGTCCGAAATATATCGTTGAACTGATATGTTTTGGAACCGTCCATTTTCATCGCCTGCCAGGCTTCGGCCGGAATTCGGATGCTGGTCTTTGCGGCTATATCCCGATCGAAGTTGCAGATGATGAGCAGCTTCTGGTTGCCTGAATGCCGCAGGTAGCTGTACAGTCGGCCTGCATTGTAGCCGGCGCTCTGGTTATTGTTGTTGGCGTATTGCAGGTCGTAAAAGCCGCCGGTCCGGATGGCGTCGCTGGTGTTGACCAGTTGCAGCAGTTGCTGGTAAAAGGCCCGCAGTTCTTTCTGGTCTTTGGTTAGCTTACCCCCGTCGAACTTACCGCCGTTGACCCAGGCCTGAAACTCCGGAATGCCCCAATAGTCAAAAATGGTCGTGCGGCCGTCGTCGCCCTGAAACCCTTCTGCCTTGGTAGGGGTCACGCCCACTTCCTGCCCAAAGTAGATCATAACCGGGCCGGTATGCATGGTGGCCGAGAGCGTCATGGCCGGTACTGCCACCCACGGGCTGCCGGCAAATTCTTTGGCTGTAATCCGCTGCTCGTCGTGGTTTTCCAGAAAGCGGAGCATATGCTGCGCGAAGTCGCCCGATTCATTTTGCCAGACCTTCGTTATTTCTTCGGCATTGCCCTTGCCTTCCATCAGCCGCCGGACGGAGTCATAGAGGCCAACTTTGTCATAGAGGTAATCGAATTTACCGTTGAAGATATAGTTGCGGTACTGCTGTGGGTTGTAGATTTCGGCGATGAAAACAATGCCCGGTTTGGCGGCCTTCACCTGCGGAATGGCCCAGCCCCAGAACTCGACCGGCACCATTTCGGCCATGTCGCAGCGGAAGCCGTCGACGCCCTTTTTCGCCCAGAATACCAGAATGTCCCGCATCTTAGTCCAGGTATCCGGTACCGGTCTGAAATGCAGTTGCCGGTTGTTCTGGTAGTCGACGCCGTAGTTCAGCTTGATGGTCTCGTACCAGTCGTTGATATTGGGCTGGGCCGAAAAAACATCGTTGCCGGTGGCTTTGGCGGGCTTTTCGACGTAAGGCTTCTCCGGGGTATCGGGCAGATTGACCCCCTCCGGCACCTGAAACGATTTATCGGGAATGTAGTAGAAGTTGTTGCTTGGGCTGAATGCCTTCGTTTTATTGTCTTTTGCGCCCAGGTCCACCACGCCTTTGGGTTTGGCGTCGGAGTAGTACTGGCGGGCCACGTGGTTGGGTACAAAGTCAATGAGCACCTTCAGCCCGTTGTCGTGCGACCGCTTCAGCAGGGCCTGGAATTCCTTCATGCGGTTTTTTACGTCGACCGCCAGATCCGGATTGACATCGTAGTAATCCTTGATGGCGTAGGGTGAACCGGCCCGGCCTTTGACCACCGCCGGGTGGTCTTTTCGAATACCGTAGGCGGAGTAGTCGGTCATCAGCGCGTGTTCGATCACGCCCGTGTACCACACATGCGAGGCCCCGAAGGTCTTCAGTTCCCTGAGGGCTTTATCCGTAATATCGTTGAATTTCCCTACCCCGTTTTCGTCGCGGGTGCCCCAGGGTTTGTTGGTTGTTTTCTGGTTGCCGAACAGGCGGGTGAAAATCTGGTAAACGACAATCTTGTCGGAAGGAGCGGCAAGCGTTGGATTCATAAGCGTTCGGGGCCTGGGCCCGGCATAGGCCGATAGGCCGGCCAGCAACAGGCTCGTGATACATAAACAGCGGAAAAGTGAGAACGCTCCGGGAGGCATACAGATCATAGGTTTTGGTACGAATTTACTTATTCAGCGAAAAAATAGAACTTGGTACGATAAAAAGCCAAACCTCTTCGTACTAAATAAGTTACAAACGAACCATGAAAGTCCTCTGGAGTGCGTCAAAACTACAATCCGTTTAGTTTATTTTGACAACTTTGCCTCAGTAAATCCTATGATGACCTATAATCTATGAAAAAACACCTTTTTCCTCCTTTTATCTTTCTGGCAGTGTTTCTGCCGCAACTTGTATTTGCCCAGGCACCGGCCATTCAGCGGGTGGAACCGACCAACTGGTGGGTCGGCATGAAAAATCCGAACCTGCAACTGCTGGTATACGGTAAAAACATCGGTTCCTCTACCGTCAGCCTCACCTATCCGGGTGTGCGGCTTAAAAAAGTGAATAAGGTTGAGAACCCCAACTACCTGTTTGTTGACCTGGACATTACCCCGGCGGCTAAGCCCGGCACGATGGTGTTAACGTTTGCCAACGGCAACAACCGGACGCCTTACCGTTACGAACTGCGCCGGAAATCGCACCAGCCGCTGGGTGTAACCCCCGCCGATCTGATCTACCTGATCATGCCTGACCGGTTTGCCAACGGCAGTGAAGCCAACGACAAATTTGCCGACATGCTCGACCCGAATGCCGATGCGAACAATCCGTATCTCCGGCATGGCGGGGACATTCAGGGCATTATCAATCACCTCGATTACCTGCAGGATCTGGGTGTAACGGCCCTTTGGATGACCCCGGTGATTCAGAATGATGAGTTACTCAAAAAAGAAGGCCCCGACCGGATGCAGGCGGGCTACCACGGCTACCATTTTACGGATCACTACAAAATTGATCGCCGGTTTGGCGGCAACGAAGCCTATTCGCAGCTTAGCAAGGCCCTGCACCAGCGGGGGATGAAACTGGTGCAGGATGCCGTGTACAACCACGTCAGCGACGACCACTGGTTTTACAAAGACCAGCCCACCAAAGACTGGTTCAATACTTGGTCGAGCTATACCAATACCTCCCACAAAGAGCAGTCGCTCTATGACCCGCACGCGGCCCCAGCCGATCTGAAGGTAATGCTCGATGGCTGGTTTACCCCGTTTCTGCCCGACCTGAACCAGCGGAATCCGTATCTGGCCAACTACCTGATTCAGCACGCCATCTGGTCGACGGAGCTGTTTAACCTGGATGCCTGGCGGATTGATACCTATAAATACAACGACATGGCGTTTATGAATCGCTGCAACCAGACGCTGCTGACCGAATACCCGAAACTTCTTCTGTTCGGGGAGTCGCTGGTCAGTACGCCGGCTGGACTATCGTACTTTGTCAAAAATAATCTCAACTATCCGTTCAAAAGCAATCTGCCGAGCACGCTGGATTTTCCGCTGTTCAACGCCATCAACGGCGGTCTGCAACAGAACTTCGGCTGGGATACGGGGGTCAGCCGGGTGCATCAGACGCTGGCGCAGGACGCCGTGTATGCCGACCCGATGAAACTGGTAACCTATCTGGATAACCACGACGAAAACCGCTACCTGTCGGTTATCGGCGATGATCTGGACAAGTATAAAATGGGCGTGACGTGGCTGCTGACCACGCGGGGTATTCCTTCTCTGTACTACGGCACCGAAATCCTGATGAAGAATTTCAAGGACCCTACCGATGCTGAAGTGCGCCGTAATTTTCCGGGGGGCTTCCCGGGTGACCGGGAGAACAAGTTTACGGCCGCCGGTCGCTCCAGGCGGGAAAATGAAGCCTTTGATTTTGTGCGGAAGCTGGCCAACTACCGCCGGGCGACCCCCGCGCTGCACTCGGGAAAGCTGATGCAGTATATTCCGCAGGATGGGCTCTATACCTATTTCCGGTACGACAACAACAAGACCGTGATGGTGGCGACCAATACAACCGATAAGGAAATCGGACTCGATACCGGCCGCTTTACTGACAGCATGAAAGGGTTCACCAAAGGCCGCAACGTGCTGACCGATGAAACGGTAAGTGACCTGAAGCTCATAAAGCTTCCTGCCAAAACCGCTGTGGTGCTGGAGTTGATGAAATAGAATATGAGAAGTATGAAAGCACTGCTGCTTCAACTGCTTTTCTGCCTGCCTGTACTGGCCCAGACCGGACCAAAAGTATTGATTGTTACGGCCCACCCCGACGACGAAACCGTGTTTCCGGTTACGGTCTTCAAGATTACCCGCGAGCTGAAAGGCTCGGCAGATCTGGCGCTGGTGACCGATGCGTCCGGTGGTTTCAACGGCATGTTAGCTTCCAAATACTATGGCATGAACATGCTGGATTCGGTGATTGGCCGGAAGCATCTGCCCCTCATTCGGAAGAAGGAGATGATGCGGGCGGGCGAGGTGATGGGCATTGGCAACTTCTTTTTTCTCGACCAGCGCGACGACTTCTACAACCGGGACCCGAAGCCTTACCTGAGCGGGCAGCGCTGGGATGCGGCCCTGGTGGCCAGACGGCTGGACGAGATTCTATCCAGAGGTAATTATGACTATGTCTTCTGTATGGTCCCGCACGATGGTCAGCATGCTCATCATAAAGCGGCTTCCATTTTGGCCCTGCGGGCGGTGCAGCAGATGACCGGCCGCAAACCAATAGTGCTGGGCGGGCAGGCCATGAACAAGGGATATACCTTCCGGTTTGCGGAGCTAGAAGGGTTTCCGGAAACGCGGATTCTGGCATCGGCTCCCGTTTTTGAATATGACCGCTCCCGCACCTTCGGCGAAGACAACAAGCATAGCTACATGATTGTGGCCGACTGGGTCAAAGCTGAACACAAATCGCAGAGTGGCGACATGAACTCGTCTATGCACCGGGGCGATTTAGAAACATTTTGGTATTTCGCGCTCAACGGTGAGGCTGGTATTACCCAGGTGCGGCAGCTATTTGACGCGCTGAAGACGAGTGGCTTTTGATTGCCGCAAAACAATTAAAGTTAAACCAGGGATGAAATACAACCCTTTACAAGATTAATGGCTCCTGAGCAGTAGAATCAGTTTATATTGGAGCTAAAACTATCCACACATGAAACATAGAAACGTTTGGTTATCATTTCTGATAATCTGTCTGATGCAGGTGTCCTGCGAAAAACCAGCCTGCGACTGTCTCTTTGAGCAGAACATTGTGTTCACTATCCTAAATGCGAAAGGTGAGGATATCACCGATCAGTTTGATGCTAAAAATGTTAAGCTAACGTATCTCAACTCGCCCGGAGATCCCGTACGGATGGAAAAAAGCTGCGCGGATAAAAGCTTTATGTTCGTCCTTTTTTACAAATCCGGACTTTATCGGTTAGATCTGGGTAACGGCATCAGTAAGGAGATCAATGTTACGTACAACCTTGCTACCAAAGGCTGTTGCAAAGGCTACGGGGGTATTGAACGTGTGCAGGTAGATGGTAAGGCCATTGAGGGACGTTACGAAATTTGCTCTAATACCAAATCATACCCGATTACAATCTGAATTAAACGCATAATGGTAATAAAAGCATTTCTGTTTGACCTCGATGGTGTCATTGTCGACACCGCTATTTTTCATTACCAGGCCTGGCGCCGGATGGCCAACGAACTGGGCTTCGATATTTCGGAAGAATTTAACGAACAGCTAAAAGGCGTAAGCCGGGTTGAGTCGCTGGAGATCATTCTGCAACATGGTGGCCTCACGCTCCCGGAGGAGCGCAAAGCTGAACTGGCGGCTCAGAAAAATCAGTGGTACCTGGATCTGGTCAGCCGCATGACGCCCAACGACATTCTGCCTGGTGTACCGGCTTTTTTCAGCCAGGTCCGGGACGCCGGCATCAAAACGGCACTGGGCTCCGTCAGCAAGAACGCCCGGCTAATTCTGGACCGCATCGGCATGAGCGATGCCTTTGGTACGGTAATTGACGGTAATAAAATTACGAGGGGCAAACCAGACCCGGAGGTGTTTCTGAAAGGAGCCGACGAACTGGGGGTTTCGCCGGCCGACTGTGTCGTTTTTGAAGATGCTGTTGCCGGTATCGACGCAGCCAAACGGGCGGATATGATCGCCGTGGGTATTGGTTCCCCGGATGTGTTAACGCAGGCGGACATAGTGGTGCCCTCACTGGAGCACCTGACTGTTCCGCAACTGCTCAAAAGCCTCGACCGAACGGCCGGGCTGGATGTGTACTGAATTGTTTAAGCCGGGCGTCTGGCTTGGGCATCAAACAATAAAAAAATGCAAAAGCTGGAAACCGCATATCAATTGCAGGATCGTCTGCGTGCCGTACTGATTACGGTAGAGACGGAATTCCGGCCGCTTAGTCCTGATCAGTTGAGCTGGAGACCGGCACCTGATCGCTGGAGCATTGGTCAATGCCTTCAGCATCTAAACCTGGCTGAGCGTTTCTATATCCGGAACCTGCAGAAAAAAATAGATGACCTCGGGCTGATTCAGGCTATGCCAACTGATCAGCTTATTGAATCGGACTGGGTGGGGCGGGCGTTGCGCTATTCGGTTGATCCGAATACCAACCTGAAACTCCCGGCTCCAAGTCTTATCCGGCCCCGGGCCGACCTGGATGAGCCAAGCGTACTGAGCCAGTTTGTTGAACTGCAACAATTGCTGCACGACTTGCTGGATAAGGCCATTTACCTCGACTGGAATAAGACCCGGATGATGTCTTTGTTTGGCAACTGGATAAAAATCCGGCTCGGCGATGCATTGATTATGTTAGTTTTACACACCGAACGCCACATCCGGCAGGCTCTTCGCGTAAAAGAAGAAATGAGTACCTTTGTCAAAACAGCCTAATCTGTTAACGTGTATCAATGAGCATGCGAGAACCGTGGGGTTCTCGTTATGTGTATATAATAACCTGTGATGAAATGAAGCAATACCTGAAGCATGACCCGTGGTGTATTGTCGAAGAAGGCTTTCACCGCGAGTACAATGAAATTACCGAAAGTGTAATGAGCCTCGGCAACGGGCGAATGGGCCAGCGGGGCAATTTTGAAGAAAAATTTACGGGCAAGTCCCTACAGGGTAACTACGTGGCCGGGGTGTATTATCCCGACAAAACGCGCGTCGGCTGGTGGAAAAACGGCTACCCTGAATACTTCGCCAAAGTCCTGAATGCTGCCAACTGGATTGGTATCGACATCGACATTGAGTACGAATCCCTCGACCTCAACACCTGCGAGGTACGCAGCTTCCGCCGGATGCTGAATATGAAAGAAGGATACCTGGAGCGGTCATTTGTGGCCGTGCTGAAGAGCGGTAAAGAGCTCCAGGTCAATGCCAGGCGCTTTTGCAGCATCGTTGATGATGAAGCCGGCGCGATCCGCTACAGCATCACCCCCCTGAACTTCGACGCCAAGATTACCATCACGCCGTACATTGACGGCGACATCCGTAACCGCGACGCCAACTACGACGAAAAATTCTGGGATGAGGTCCGGAAAGAAACCGGTTACGGCGAAGCTTTCATTGAAATGCGTACCCGCAAAACTGGCTTCCACGTGTGTACGGGCATGGCCGTCGAGATTGAGCAGGACGGCAAGCGGGTCGATTTCCAGTCGCAGCCCATCAAGTACGAAAAGTACGTAGCCAACCGCATGACCCTCGACTGCCAGCGGGGGCAGGAAACGGTTATCTTCAAGTATGCCGTCAATCTGTCGTCGCTCAACTACGACCCTGACCACTTGATGCGGGAGACCCGTCAGTATCTGAAGCAGGTGGTGCGTAAAGGCTTTGAAAAGATGGAATTTGAGCAGAAGCAGGCCTGGGCGGATAAATGGAAGATGAACGACATCACCATCGAAGGCGACATTGCCGCGCAGCAGGGCATCCGGTTCAATATCTTCCAAATGAACCAAACCTACACTGGCGAAGACGAGCGGCTGAACATCGGCCCCAAAGGCTTCACCGGCGAGAAATACGGCGGCAGTACCTACTGGGATACCGAAGCCTATTGTTTTCCGTTCTACCTCGCTACCGCCGACCAGAAAGTGGCCCGTAACCTGCTGGTGTACCGGTACCGGCATCTGGGCAAGGCCATTGAGAACGCGCAGAAACTGGGCTTCCGGGCCGGAGCCGCGCTGTACCCGATGGTCACCATGAACGGGGAAGAAAGTCACAACGAGTGGGAGATTACCTTCGAGGAGATCCACCGCAACGGAGCCATCGCCCACGCCATTTATGATTATGTGCGCTACACCGGCGACGAGCAGTACCTGGTCGATTATGGGCTGGAGGTACTGATTGCCATTAGCCGGTTCTGGAGCCAGCGGGTCAACTGGTCAGAAGCGAAGCAGCAGTACGTGATGCTGGGCGTTACCGGCCCGAACGAGTACGAAAACAACGTCAATAACAACTGGTACACCAACTACATTGCCGTTTGGACGCTGCGCTATACGCTGGAAGCCATTGAGATTGCGAAGCGCCTAGACGCCGAAAAGTTCAACGCCCTCTGTGATAGGATTCACTTCCGTGAGGATAAAGAAGTGGCGACGGCCCGGCAGATCATCGATAATATGCACTTCCCGTACGATGAAAACCGGCAGGTATTCCTGCAGCAGGAGGGTTTTCTGGATAAGGAACTGATGCCGGTGAGCGAAATACCCAAAGGCCAGCGCCCGCTGAACCAGAACTGGTCGTGGGACCGCATTCTGCGTTCGTGCATTATCAAGCAGGCCGATGTGTTGCAGGGCCTGTACTTCTTTGAAGACGAATTTGATGAGGAGACTATCCGGCGCAACTTCGAGTTCTACGAGCCGATGACCGTGCATGAATCATCGCTGTCGCCCTGCGTTCACGCCGTACTGGCGGCCAGACTGGGCCTGAAGGAGAAAGCGTACGAGATGTATCTCCGTACCGCCCGGCTTGACCTCGATGACTACAACAACGATACTGAAGACGGCTGCCACATTACCTCCATGGCCGGTACCTGGATGGCGGTTGTGCAGGGCTTTGGCGGCCTGCGCGTGGAAAACGATCAGTTGCGGCTGAATCCGTACTGTCCTGACAACTGGGATTCACTGGCCTTCAAGATTCGGTTCCGGGGAGCGTTACTCCAGATCAGCGTAACGCAATCGGGCGTATCCGTGCAGAACTTCTCCAGCCATCCCGTTACGATTACGTTGTATGATGAGCCGCTGACCATTGAAGCTGAAAGCCGTAAGAAAGCAGACCGGAAAGTATTGGCGTAACTTCAAAACAATATGTTGAACAGAGCCCGGCTGACTGGCCGGGCTCTGTTGTTTGATCTGGTTTTACGCAGTGCTTTCCGATAAATAAATTACCCCAAAAGTGGTATTGCTAAAGGAACTGAACGTCAGCACATTTGCCTGAATGTAAACCTCTATTCCTATGCAAACTCAAACGACCGAATCAATCAAAGACCAGATCCGCCGGGGCAATGATGCTTTTGAAGCCGCTTTTGCCCGGCAGGACAGCAAGGAACTGTCAAAATTGTATACGAACGATGCTGCCTTGCTGCCGCCTGGTGCCACCGAACAAAAAGGGCCACAAACGATTGGGCAGTTTTGGCAGGGAGCCATGGATATAGGCGTGGCTAAAGCCAAACTCACGACCGTGGAAGCCGAAGACTATGGCGATACCGCCGTTGAGATTGGTCATTACGAGCTAAGCAGCGCTACCGGTGACCAACTCGACCACGGCAAATATGTGGTAGTCTGGAAGCGCCAGGGTGACCGCTGGCTCCTCCACCGCGACATCTGGAACACCAGCCAGTCGCCGGGGTAAGTTCACGAAATAGTTTTTGCCAGACCGGGTATCGAGTTCGTAGAGAAAACCTACTGATCGATACCCTTGCTTTTTTGTTCTCTATTCATCCTGATCGTAAACTGCCAGGCAAAATGACATATACGCAATCTGCATCACCAGACGCCGGATTCGACCGGGTAGCCGGGGTATACGATACCCTGGCCCGGCTGGTATTTGGTGACAGATTGCATATGGCGCAAACCGTTTTCCTGCATCGCCTTCCGGTTCAGGCTACAGTGCTGATAATCGGTGGGGGTTCGGGCAGGTTACTCAGGGAGGTCCTGCACCGGTGCCAGCCTCAACAAGTCATCTATATCGACGCTTCAGCACGAATGCTGACCAAAGCCAGAGCGTTCGTTCGAGAAGATGCACGGGTAACATTTCGGTTGGGTAATGAAACGGCCATCCAGATGGAGCAGCCGGTTGATGTGGTCATCACTCCGTTCGTTCTCGACCTGTTTACGGAGGAACGACTGGCAGATGTGATTATCCCCCGGCTCTATCAGGCGCTGAAGCCGGGTGGACTCTGGCTGGTGAGTGATTTTGTCCAGACCCGTAACTGGTGGCAGCAATGGCTGCTCAATGCAATGTATCGGTTTTTTAGGCTGACAGCTGGCATTGAAGCCCGGCAATGGCCCGACTGGCCCCGTTTATTACAGCAGGCCGGTTTACGGCCAGGCGAACAGCAGACAATGGTGGGTGGACAGGTGACTACAGGTTGGTGGATAAACGGATAATCCGTATTATTCGGGCATAAATCCAAAACTCAGTCATGTTAACCGACTCACGTATTCAGGAGCATAACGAAAAACTAGCCGATGACCACGCCTTCCGCTGGGGGTATATGCAGGAGTGGCTGCATCGGAAAGGAATAGATGCCGAACATATTCTTCAGCAGTTGCAGGCTTATCAGGTAGCCATCCCGAGTTGGGCGCTGGGCACCGGTGGTACCCGCTTTGGGCGGTATCCGGGTGGAGGAGAACCCCGGTCGCTGGAAGAGAAGATTGAAGACGTAGGCTTGTTGCACGCCCTTAACCGCGCTTCCGGTTCTATCTCGCTGCATATTCCCTGGGATATCCCGCAGGATGTACAGGCGATCCAAAACCTGCTGGATGAACATCACCTGACCATTGACTCCGTCAATTCCAATACTTTTCAGGATCAGAAAGACGCCAACCATTCCTATAAATTTGGTTCACTTTGCCACACCCAGTCCGAGGTTCGGCAGCAGGCTATTGACCATAATATGGAGGTAGTCGAATATGGGAAGCAACTGGGCTGCCATACGCTGACGGTCTGGCTGGCCGATGGCTCCAACTTTCCCGGTCAGCACCACTTCCGGCGGGCCTACCAGCGTACCGCTGATTCGCTGAAGGCCATCTACAACGCCATGCCCGAAGACTGGACGATGCTGGTAGAGTACAAACCCTACGAGCCGCATTTCTATTCCATGATTATTCCCGATTGGGGCACTTCCCTGCGCCTGGCTGAATATTGCGGTCCGAATGCACAGGTGCTGGTTGATCTGGGGCATCATCTGCCGAATACGAACATCGAGCAGATTGTAGCCCGGCTGCTACATTTTGGTCGGCTGGGTGGGTTCCACTTCAACGGGTCTATGTACGGTGACGATGATCTGACGACGGGCAGCATCAAGCCGTTTCAGCTGTTCCTGATCTTCTGCGAACTGGTGCAGGCGGCTCAGGATTCGGCGGTGCAAAACCCAGCGGTTGCTTACATGATTGATGCCAGCCACAACACCAAAGACCCGCTGGAAGATTTGCTGCAATCGGTGCAGACCATCATGACGGCTTACGCCAAAGCCCTGCTGGTTAATACCAAAGGTTTGTTTGCCGCTCAGGAGGCTAACGACGTTGTGCGAGCCGAAGAGATGCTGAAAGATCCTTTTCTGGCCGATGTCCGGCCTTTGGTGGCCGAAGCCATCCGGCGTAATGGCGGAGCCCTGAACCCGCTTGGTCTTTACCGCCAGCTCGACATTCGTCGTCAACTCATTGATAAACGCGGCAAACTTGCCGTCGCAACCGGTCTTTAATAATAGGTTCCAGGTTTCATGTTTCAGGTTTAAACGGGACCGCCCGGCGGTTTAGCGTAAGCAACATGGAACCTGAAACTTGAAACCTGAAACAGTCTTTAAAGACTATGAACGTTACTGCTATTTTCGACATTGGCCGGACCAACAAGAAGCTGCTGCTGTTTGACGAACAGTACCGGGCCGTGGAAGAGATCAGCGAAACCCTGCCCGAAATCACCGATGAGGATGGGGTTCCCTGCGATGATCTGGCGCTACTGACCCGCTGGGTACAGGACCAGTGGGACGCGTTGTCCCGGCGGACTGACATTCAGATACAGGGGGTCAACGTAGCGGCTTACGGGGCTAGTCTGGTGCATCTGGATGCGCAGGGGAATCCGGTAGCTCCGCTCTATTCCTACCTGAAACCGTTTCCGCCCGCGTTGGCTGAACAGTTTTACGGGACTTACGGGGATGTGATGACCGTGGCCCGCCAGACGAACTCGCCCCCCCTGGGCATGCTCAATTCCGGCCTTCAAATTTATTGGTTGAAGTACACCCGGCCAGCCGTGTACCAGCGGGTTCGGTGGTCGCTGCACCTGCCGCAGTACATTGCTTACCTGCTCTGTGGAGAGATCACCAGTGACTTTACCTCTATTGGCTGTCATACCGCTCTGTGGGACTTCGAGCAGAACCGGTACCACGACTGGGTTATTGCCGAAGGCATCGATCAAAAGCTGGCACCCATTGTCGGGCAGCCCGTTGCCGGATATGCCGTAACCGCCGGTGGGGAGAAGGTACCGGTTGGCGGAGGGTTGCACGATAGCTCGTCGGTGATTATGGCATACCTGGCGCGGTGTCAGGGGCCGTTTATGGTACTCTCCACGGGAACATGGTGCATTACGCTTAATCCGTTTCAGACAGAGCCGCTAACGGAAGAACAGCTTCAGCGCGATTGCCTGTCCTTCCTGACGGTTGGCGGCATTACCATCCGATCGGCCCGGCTGCTGATGGGTAAGGAGCATGATCACCAGGTAGCGCGCATTGCCGAACACTTTCAGGTAAAACCCGACTTTTCGCGGCAGGTGAACTACCGGCCAGACCTGCTGCCGCCGGGCAAGAGTTCGTTTATGCCGGCTTGCATGACTGGTACGGGGCCATTTCCTGATCAGTCGGCTGGTAGTTGGGATTTGGCCGGCTACGCTTCTGCCGAGGAGGCCTACCATCACCTGCTGGCCGGTTTGGTCGATATGCTGACTGTATCGATCCAACTGATCGATAACGATGTGCCGGTCTTATATGTGGATGGTGGTTTTGCCCGGAATGCTATTTTTATGCAACTGCTGGCCGAGCGTTTTCGGCAGAAGCAGGTTTACCGGTCGCAGTTACCACAGGCTACGGCCATTGGTGCGGCCTTGTACATCCGGCAGGACGATGAACCCGTCAGCGGCTGGACATTTGAGCCTGTTGAGCGCCGGCAGCCATCTGTTATACCAGGCGACTAAACAATTGATGAAGTGCTGGCTGGTTGCTGATGTCATACCACTCGTCTCCGCCCAGGTTCAGGAACTGCCCGTTGCTGTCAGGCCGTTCGTAGAGCGCTTCTTCCGGTTCATACTCAACTTCGTAAATTGTTTCCATAAGGGATGGTAACTCGCTCCAGGGAATGGACCTGGAGCGGGTACGCCGATTCTGCGAGGACTCTGCTTTTATCGTGCGCTCAGCAAAGGAGGCCGTCAGCCGTAGTTCGGTCTCTTCATTTTTGTGCCGGTTGAGGTAGGTAAGTTCAAAAGCCCGCTCTTTACCACCGGCTTCGTAAATGGCCTGGATCAGTTCCTGGATCAGATAGGTCCAGGTATCGCGGTCGGTTGGGGTACCTTTACGGGTCTGCCCGTCGGCGGTTTCAATACTCACCTCGAAGAAATCTTCGTTGTCCGGAAGCGTATCCTCATCAAAGGCGTTCAGCATTGTCGGGCCAATCAGGTCTTCTATCGTTTTCAGCCATTCCTTCGATAATCGTCCGGACCAGCTAAAGTCATCGTTCAACGTAAAACCCTCGCCGGTGATGTCTTCTTCATCCAGGTCCTCGCGGTCAGGATAAGTGATGGAAAAATCGGTATGCAGAAACTTTTTAAAAGCCGGTCGGGCGCTCAGGGTATAGAAGTGGGCAAACGGAGCCGGCGTAATCAGGGCCGTCTGGTAGCGAATTTGCAGGTTTTTTAGTACAGACATTACGATTGGATGGACAGTTGACGAATGGTATTGAGCCGGTCAATCTTGCCGGTCGGCGTTTCTCTAAACGCCGGAACGGTAATAAATTGTTTCGGCACCGAATAAGGACTAAGCTGCCGGGCCAGGTTTTCTTTTAAGGCTTTTTGCTGCTCAGGGGTAAGTTCTTCTTTTTCGATGAAGGCGGTCAACCGCTGTCCCAGTCGTTCATCCGGCAATCCGGCTACAAACAACCGGGGCCTGAGTTCCCATTGGTTTAGTAATTCCTGCAACGCTCGCTCCACCGGCTCCGGCTGGATTTTAACACCACCGGTATTAATGATGTTATCGGCTCTCCCCAGCAGCCGGAATCGACGGCGGTCCAGCATCTCCACCACATCGTTGGTTTGTATACGCTGGTTGTTGCTGGCGGCCGCCGTAATATGTAAACAGTCCCGTTCGTCGGTTCCGATCAGTACCCCACTGAGGGCAGTAAAGTAGTCGGCTGACTCCGGGCCGTTCAGCCGCCGGAGAGCGATGTGCGATACGGTTTCGGTCATACCGTAGGTAGCATAAATGGGCGCTTCAATCTGCTGTAGCGCCTGCTCCAGCGCAGGACTGGTAGCAGCTCCGCCCACCAGTATAGCTTTCATCCGGTTCAGAATGGGCAGCTTACCCGGCGCTTGCTCCAGAATGGTTTGCAGTTGCAGAGGCACCAGCGCGGTGAACGCAAACCGGGCTTGCGCCGGATCAAAATCAGCTAACGGATTAGCTGAAGGCTCCACGATTGTCATCGGCAGGTCCAACTCCAGGCAGCGCACCAGCATCATCACCCCGGCAATATAACGTATATTGAGACACACCAAAGCCGCGTCGCCCGGCAGTAAACCAAGCGCCTGCCCCGTCAGCCGGGCGCTGGCGACCATCTGCGGCCGCGTCAACTGAACAGGCTTCGGCGTACCGGTTGAGCCGGAGGTCTGTAGCGTAAACAACGCCTGTCCACTCTGCCAGGCCCGGCAGAAGGCCAGTGCTTCGGCCTCGTTGCTGGTTAATTGGTTCATTGGTTGACTAGTTAATTGGTTAACTGGTTCATTGGTTAATCAGTTCAGATAGAGAATAGCTCGTCTGTTTAAACCTCCAATTAACCATTCAACCAATGAACCAAGTAACTAGTCAACCCATTACCTTTGCCGGGCAGACTGGTTAAACAAAGCGGTTTGACTGTCTGTTATCCGAACGTATGGAAGAAGCTGAATTTCATAATCCGATTGCCGCCGACAAAGTGACGGATGCCCCGGGTTTACTAGCCTATGCCCACTCGGTGGGCGGGGCCGTAATCAAACCGGAAGATAAGGGTAAAATCAAAGGCCGGGCGGTGATGGCCATGCGGGAGCAGACAGATCTGCAACTGGCTCAGCTTTACCGCCAGATGCAGTTGCTGGCCGAGCAGGCGACCGCCATCCGCAACCGCGTGGAAGTGTCGGAGCGTATCTACGGTGCTCAGATGAATTTTGAACCCATCGTCGGTCATACGTACTACCTCTACCAGCGCAAGAACGGTACCGATCTGCTCTCTATGATCGCACCGAACGAATGGGGCCGCGTCTTCCCTTTCGAGCGCTGCCTTGCCACCGTCCGGATGATGGCCGACCATACCTGGGATGTTACTTACCACGATATTGATTTTGACGAACAATAAAATTGAGTGATTGAATGACAGAATGATTGAATAAACGGCTGCGCATCCATGTGCCCTATTCAATCATTCTGTCATTCAATCATTCTATAACTTAGCTATGCAAACCAAATACCCCTGGGAGACCATCAAAGAATACCGCGAGATTCTGTTTCAGTACTACGACGGTATCGCTAAAATCAGTATTAACCGCCCCGAAAAGCATAATGCCTTTACACCGCTGACGGTGAAGGAGATGAGCGAGGCTATGGAACTGGCGCGTCAGGACCAGCGTGTTGGCGTCGTTATCCTCACCGGCGAAGGTGGCCGGGCGTTCTGCAGTGGGGGAGATCAGTCGGTGCGGGGCCATGGCGGCTACGTCGGTGAAGACCAGGTACCCCGTTTGAACGTGCTCGACCTGCAAATGCAGATTCGTCGGATTCCCAAACCGGTAGTAGCCATGGTGGCCGGCTGGGCCATTGGTGGGGGCCATGTCCTGCACGTGGTCTGTGACCTGACCATTGCCGCCGATAACGCCCGTTTCGGCCAGACCGGACCGAAAGTAGGCAGCTTCGACGGTGGTTTCGGGGCTTCGTACCTGGCGCGAATCGTGGGGCAGAAGAAAGCCCGCGAAATCTGGTTTCTCTGCGACCAGTACGATGCCAAAGAAGCGCTGGATATGGGGCTGGTCAACAAGGTAGTGCCCCTGGACCAGTTAGAGGAGACAACTATTGAATGGTGCCGGAAGATGCTGGAGAAAAGCCCCATCGCCCTCCGGATGCTCAAAGCCGCTTTCAACGCCGAACTCGACGGGCAGGCCGGTATCCAGCAACTCGCCGGTGACGCCACACTGCTGTATTACCTGTCAGAAGAAGCGAAGGAAGGGAAGAATGCATTCCTGGAAAAGCGCAAGCCGGATT
Organism: Nibrella saemangeumensis; assembly: GCF_039541915.1. Taxonomy (NCBI): domain Bacteria; kingdom Pseudomonadati; phylum Bacteroidota; class Cytophagia; order Cytophagales; family Spirosomataceae; genus Nibrella; species Nibrella saemangeumensis. The sequence continues at coordinate 179,830 of NZ_BAABHD010000024.1, read as the reverse complement.
TTCAGCAGTTTCCGAAGTTTCCGTAAGCAGAATCAGGATAAACAGAAAGAGGCCAGTGATCACTGGCCTCTTTCTGTTTATCCTGATTCTGGCTAATTTACCCTGAGCTTCTGCCCTGGCCGAATCTTGGAGCGGGTACTAATGTGATTTCGGCTGGCCAGTGATTTTACGGATATACCGTATCGACTGGCGATGCTTGACAAAGTTTCGCCGGAACGAACCTTGTGTAAAACTGTTCTTTTGAAACGGGGCTTGATACTGGCTACGTCCGACGGGCGACCATTACGCAGGTAGTCCCATACCTGAGCGGTCAGCAGAAAGTGGTCAGAATTAATGGTGTTCGCCGGAAAGGTATAAATGTTGAGCGGGCTGAACGGATTGCCTTCGTACCGAACTTCATAATGCAGGTGAGGACCCGTGCTGCGGCCGGTACTGCCGCCCAAACCGAGTTGGTCGCCGGCTTTCACTAACTGACCCGTTTCTACCAATTGCTTTGATAAGTGGGCGTACAACGTCTCCAGTCCATTGTAATGCCGGACCAGCACGTAGCGACCGTAGCCACCACCGTCGAAGCCCACCACCCGAACCAGTCCATCAAAGGCTGCATAAACAGGATCGCCGGTATCCAGGTCCAGGTCTGCACCGGTATGCCAGCGGCCCCAGCGAAAGCCGAAGCTGGAGGTAAGTTCACCCCGGTTGAGCGGGGCCGACCAGAACCGGTTGGCCGTCGGATCGTAAAGTTTTATGTCGATAACTTCGTTAAACTCGAGTGGATTAATGTTGTAGGGGTCAATGTGCCGGGAATCCCAGATCGCGTAGTAGTCGGCGATCTTCACCCATTCATTGCCGACCAGTACCGAGTCGATGACTTCGACAACACTGGTTTCACCCTGGTCGATCATGCTGGTGTCTTCGCTGACGACCGGGTTCAGCTCTTTTTTGGGCTCAAACTGGTTGTTGAAACGCAGATTGGTGGTTTCCGTCTCAAAGACATCCTCCTTCTGCGTAGCCGGACCGGAGGTGGCTGGCTTCGACGAATTTTTTGGGGTAATGCGCAGGTCTTTTTTAAATTTCCCACGCTCCTGAGCCTGTACAGTTACGGTAAAGCACAGACAGCAAATGGCCATTAGCCATTTTACAGCCGATTTTCTCATCTGACACTAAAAGCCGACGTTCAGCAAACAAGGAGCACCAGGCAGTTGGCTGAGACTATACGTCTGCCAGCTGCTTGCCGCTGGTTGCTCACTGAACCCGGGGTGGTTTGGTTAGTGAACGTACTGTTCCTGCAAGTGCCCAACTTCGAGCACAGCCAGATAACGTTCAGCGTCGAGTGCCGCCATACAGCCGGTGCCGGCTGCCGTAATGGCCTGACGATAGACATTATCCTGGGCGTCTCCGCAGGCAAAGACGCCGGGTATGTTGGTGCGGGTACTTCCTTTTTCGGTAAGGATATAGCCACTCTCGTCCATGTCGAGGTAGCCTTTAAATATATCGGTATTCGGCTTGTGACCAATGGCCACAAAAAAGCCGGTAACGTCCAGTATCTGTTCGGTACCGGTTTCCGTATTGCGAACCCGTACGCCGGTTACATCTTCTTCGCCCAATACCTCAACGGTTTCGGTATGCCAGAGAATTTCAACGTTGGGTAAGGTCTTTACGCGCTGCTGCATAATTTTAGAGGCCCGCATTTCGCCCCGCCGAACCAGCATATACACTTTACGGCAGAGGTTAGCCAGGTAACTTGCTTCTTCAGCGGCTGTATCACCAGCACCCACAATGGCCACATCCTGACCCCGGAAGAAGAAGCCGTCGCAAACGGCACAGGCCGATACGCCCCGGCCGTTGAGCCGCATTTCCGACGGCAGGCCGAGCCATTTGGCCGCAGCACCCGTTGAAATAATCACAGTGTCGGCGGTAATTTCGTGCTGCTCGTCAACAATGGCTTTGTGGGGACTATCAAGGCTGGAATTATTCGATAGCATAACGCCAGTTACTACACCGTAACGCACGTCAGTACCAAACCGGCGGGCCTGTGCTTCCAGATCCTGCATCATCTGCGGACCCTGCACCCCATCCGGATAACCGGGAAAATTATCAACTTCAGTTGTAATGGTCAACTGACCACCGGGTTGAGCACCCTGGTAAAGGACGGGCTTCAGGCCAGCCCGTGACGCATATATAGCTGCCGTGTAGCCGGCAGGACCAGAGCCGATAATCAGGCACTTAACGTGTTCGGATGTCATCGTTGTTCGGTGAGGTTGTCGACTGAAAAACTCCCACTTGGTTAAAGCAGTAACTGCTGATCCAAGTGAAAAGTTGGCCGTTTTGGCCTACATCAGGACAACAATTGCAAAGTTGAAAAAAATTCCCCAACGAACCAAGCCGTATTACCCCATTCAGCATAGAGATTTTGAGGAATTATGCCCGGTGTACTAAAGCACCCGCCATTCGATCCGGCGGTTCATCCGGCGGTTTTCGTCACTGCTGTTCGGTGCCAGCGGGCGCGTTTCGCCGTACCCGGTAGCCTGAATCCGCGTTGGTTCAATGCCGGCTTTGGTAAGGAAATTTACCACAGACTGAGCCCTTTTTTTAGAAAGTTCGAGGTTGGTGGCTGCGCTGCCCTCATCGTCGGTATGACCGGCAATTTCCACCTTTACAGCGGGATTTGATTTCAGGAAATCCGCCAGTCGGTCGAGCTCCGTTTTCGATTTGCTTTCCAGCTCGAAACGGCCCGATTCGAAGAAGATATTGTTGAGCGTTTCTTTGGCTGTTGAGCCCTTGCCGGACGCAATCGGCTCCAGCGGAACGCTCAGCGACATACCTTCACCCCTGGTCTTCTGGGTGTAATCAAACGACAGACTCTTGAACAGATATCCCGGAACGGTCACGTACAGGGCATATTCGCCCCCGCTTGGCAGCACGGCGGTGTATTGGCCGGTCTGTTCGTCGGACGTTACGCGCGTCACTACCTGATTGTTACTAAGGTCAATCAGCTCGACGGTCGCGACCAGGGGTTTTTTCGTGTGGGCATCGGCGATGACGCCCTTGAGGTAACTGACCGGTTTCACCCGATCCCGCAGCGATTCGGGCATATCAAAAACATACAGACGGGACTTCTGGGAGACACCTTCTTTCTGCTCTTCAAAGGAATAATACGCCCGTGTACCGTTAGCCGCTACAAAAAGCGCTGCCTGGTCATCGGCATTGTTAATGGGATAGCCCAGATTGGCCGGAGCCGACCAGCCTTTGGTGAGACTATCGGCCACAAACAAATCGTACCCACCGAGGCCAATATGTCCATCCGAGGCAAAAAACAGGGTACGGCCATTGGCGTGAATAAAAGGGGATGCTTCATTAAAAGGCGTATTGACCGGCACCCCCAGGTTGACTGGCTCCACCCACTCTCCGCTGGCGTTTAAATCGCTCCGCCAGATGTCGCGCCGACCCTGACCACCCGGCCGGTCGGAGACAAAATAGAGCCGTCGCCCGTCGGCCGACAGGGAGGGTTGCGACTCCCAGTAGCGGGTATTGATGGCGGGTCCCAGGTTCTGCGGGGCCGACCAGGTATCGCCGGTTTTCCGGCTGATGTATAGATCACAGCTCCCAAAACCCCGGCGCCCCTGGCAGGCCGTAAAGACCAGCGTCCGGCCATCAGCCGACAAACTGGGAGTACCTTCGTTCTCGGGCGTGTTAATGTTGTCGGACAACGAAATGGGGGGACTCCAGACTTCACCCTTCATGCTGGAGATCATCAGGTCCTCGTCGCCTTCCGGTTTCAAAACCGTGTAGACCAGTGTCTGTTCGTCGGCGGTCAGCACCGGAAAATACTGCGAAGGTGTCGTTTTCAGGGATTCCGACAGGGGTATGGGCGTTACGGGCTGGGGGTGTTGAATGGCTTCCTGTCCGAAGCGGGCACTCTCCAGCTGGCGCTGAATACGCTGGCCCTGCGCCGATTGTGGGGCGAAGAACGCAGCAAATCGTTCGAGGTACGGAATGGCTTCGGCGTAGCGGGCCTGACGGAGCAGGATCATACTGGCCGACTGGTAGGCGGATGCCGTGGCGGGTTTGTCCGGCTGTAGCCGGATAGCCTCCCGGTAGGCAGCTAAGGCCATCTCCTGCCGACGGGTAAACTCGTAAAGCTGTCCCAGTTTCAGGTGGGCGTCCGTAAACGTAGGGTCGGCCTTGATGGCCTCCTGCATGAATGGAATGGCTTCATTAGCCTTCCGTTCACCAAACAGCTTTATCGCCTGATTATATAACTCCTGCGCCTTTTTGGGTTGGGCGAAAGCGGGAGAAAGCGAGCAAAGAAAGAACCCCAGAAAGCAGACCAGAGCCAGTCGGCCCAGGTGCCAGCTTCTTTTCTTCTGCGCTACGGAATATTCATGTATTTGTGCGTCTGCAGCGAAATCTGCCATTGCGGATTACTTTTTACATACTCAACGATGAGCGGCAGCATTTCGTTTGAGCGGCTCCATTCCGGTTGCAGAAAAAGCCGGCAGTCGGGGCGCAGATGCGGGACAAAGGACTCGGCGAAGGCAAAATCACTCTTGTTGTAGATAATGGCCTTCAGTTCGTCGGCTTTGCCGAAAATGTCGGGGTGCGGTTGCTTGAATTTTTTGGGTGAAAAACAGATCCAGTCCCACGTCCCCGAAACCGGGTACACACCAGACGTTTCGATATTAGTGTGGAAGCCGGCTGCTTGCAGGGCAGCTGTCAGCCCGGTCAGGTCGTGCATAAGGGGCTCCCCACCGGTAATGACGGCCATACGGCCAGGGTACTGCAGCGCTCCCCCCACAATGGAATCGATAGCATATTTTGGGTGGCTATCGGCATCCCAGGATTCTTTGACGTCGCACCAGTGGCAGCCCACATCGCAGCCACCCAGGCGGATAAAATAGGCTGCTTTGCCGGTATGGGTACCTTCTCCCTGCAGGGTGTAAAAGGCTTCCATGACAGGGAGAGTTGTCAGGCGCTCAGTATGTTGTTGCTGTTCGGTAATCATCAGACAAAAATACGGAGATTTGGCCAAATGCTGTTTTCGGGCACACCTCTTTTTGCGACTAACCCTTAAAACCATACCCGCTCAAAACATCTGGTGCACCGTTGCCTAAAACGGTTTTGGTTTTACTACTTTTTTGTTTATAAATTCACTGATAAACAAACGCTTACTGTCACATGAGACCCGATATCGTTCATTCTCATCGGCATCGTGATCAGCTCTGTCAGCGGGGGCTGTATTTACTTTCGCTTACCGTCTGGCTGTTGTCCGGCTGCATGACTACCCGCATTGTCTCCACCGCCGATTGTGATACGCCCGTCAATGATCCCACTACCCAACGGGTCGTAACCTCGTACTTCTGGGGCCTGAAGCAACCGGTAAACCTGACGCCCGGCTGCGACCCGCGATCCAATCACCTGAACAGCGTTACGGTCAAATCCAACCTGGGCTACTTTCTGCTGTCGGCCGTAACGCTGGGCATGGTCAATAAACAACGGGTGGAGTGGTGCTGCACGCCTTTCACCCCCCGGCCAGATACGCTGGCTACCCGTTAACGCATTATCCGGTCTCTTACCTCTTTCCTCTCCCTGACTATGGCACTCCCCAACGGACTCGAACAAAAGCCTATGCCGAACTGGACGAACGGCCACGAAAACTTTACCCAGCCTTTGAAGCCGAATGCCTCATTTAAGCTTCGGATTCCCAACCTGTCAAGTCCGCAGGCCCAGTACCGGCAGACAACCGCCAATTTCCAATGGTTGATTCAGCACGCTATTGACAATAACCTGCGGATGCGAGCTTTGGGCAAGGGCTGGTCGTTCTCCGACGTGGCAGCTACCGATGGGGGGCTGGTGGACACCTTGGCACTGAGGCAGTCGTTTGCGCTGCGGGACTCGTTTGTTGATCCGGCATACCGGGCGGCCGGGAAGTCGACCGGCAATCTGTACTTTACCGAGTGCGGCATGAGCATCATCAAGCTGGAGCAGATCCTGGAGCCGGCCGGTAAATCCATCCGAGCGTCGGGGGCCAGCAACGCGCAGACCATCGCGGGGGCGCTGTCGACGGGTACCCACGGTGGCGCTTTCCGGTTTGGAGCGGTGCATGATTCCGTGGTGGGGCTGCATCTCGTTACGGCCCCCGACCGCCATGTATGGCTGGAGCGGGCCTCAAATCCGGTAGCTGCGCCCGAGTTCACCGACTGGCTGGGCGTGACGGAGGTGTACCGGGACGATGATTTGTTTAACTCGGCCGTGGTAAGTTTCGGCAGTTTCGGATTCATTCACGGCGTACTGCTCGAAATTGAGAACCTGTTTCTCCTGGAGGATTACAGCACGCAAAAAGTGCCTTATACCTCTGCCTTGAAGAAAGCCATGACGGACCAGGACCTGACGGGACTGCTGCCGTGGCTGCCGCTGCCAGTCAACGATCCCACCAAAGAGCCTTACCACCTGGGGGTCGTCGTGAATCCCCACCAGTTTGACCCGACCGGTGCTGATCTTAACCGGGGTGCTTACGTGCAGGTCCGGTACAAAACGCCGTACCGCCCCAATTACCCCCGGCCGCAGCCTAAACCCAGCGGCTTTACGTACGGCGACGATACCCTGGGTCTGATTCAGACGGTGCTCGACAAAATGGGCCGGTTGGCGCTGAAGCATATTCCCAAACTGGTCAATCAGCTTTACCCGCTGGCCTTTGAAGACACCAACGGCACCGCCGGAACCATCAGTGAGGTGTTTGGCAGCACCAATATTCGGGGCAAGGCCGTCAGTGCCGCTATTGGCGTAGACAGCCACGATACGCCCCGGGTGCTGGAGGAGATTGTAAAGCTGAACCAGCAGGTTGCTTTTCCGGGATTGCTCGGTATGCGATTCGTAAAGGGCACACCGGCTACGCTGGGGTTCACCCGCTTTCCCGTAACCTGTGTCATGGAACTGGACGGTGTGCAGGCCAAAGTAACCAATGAGTTTCTGCAGCGGCTCTGGAACCGGCTCGAAGCGCTCCGGATTCCGTACACGCTGCACTGGGGTAAGACCAACTTCAACCTGAGCGAATCGCTGGTGCTGCAAATGTACGGGCAGGCTAACGTTGAAACCTGGCTGCGCAGTCGGCAGAAACTGCTGGATGCCCCGGCGCGGGCGGTATTTACCAACGCTTTCATGGAGCGGTGCGGCCTCGGAAAAGAGCTGATGCCTGCCCAACCGGTACCTCCCGTTATTGTTTAAGAGGGGCGGGAACGTAAGGCCGTCATTTAAAAATATACCCATAAAATTTTGCCTTATTTAGGGTTTTGCTGCACTTTTGTCGGTAGACCTTTTCCCAAATGTTACCCCAGTCGCTTAGTGATCATACCTTGTTAAGCCTGCTCCGCGAAGGCGATGAGCAGGCGTTCAGGGCATTATACGACCGCTACTGGTATAAAATGTACGTAATCGCCCACCGCAAACTCCGGCGAAAGGAGGTGGCCGAAGAACTGGCGCAGGAACTCTTTGTCATGCTCTGGCAAAAGCGCGACTCGCTGCGGGTGATCAACCTGCCGGCTTTTCTGGGCGTGTCGCTCCGTAACCTGATGATCGATTACATCCGGCGGCATATGCAGGAAGAGCATTACCTCGACCAGCTCCGGCAATTCTTTCCGGATGAGGGGTTTGCTACCATCGAAGCCGTGCAGTTGAACGAGCTGACCGAGGCCCTCCAGCAGGCGCTGGCCCAGCTGCCCGACAAAACCCGCGAAGTCTTTATTCTGAATCGTTTCGAGCACCTGACCATCCGGGAAATTGCTCAGCGGCTGAATCTTTCCGAAAAAGCGATCGAATACCACCTCTCCCGGTCAACGGGGTTCCTGCGCCGGAACCTGCGCGACTTTGCCGCAGCCTGGGTCTTGTTTTACCTGCTCTAAACATATTTCTGAAAATTTTCACGTTGGCCTTAGGGAATTTTCCCGGTTATCCGTCTATGCCTTTTGTACGGATAACGTAACCCGATGGACAGCCGGAAATACGAGGAGCTTTTAGCCCGATACCTACGCGGAGAATGCACCGACGACGAGCGGGCCTTGCTCGACCAGTGGTTCGATTCGCTGGATGCCGATGTGCCTCTGCCCGCCAGCGAGGAGGAGAAAGAACGGCTATTGTCCAGCAACTGGGAGGCCCTCGCGGCCCGGACGACCCGGCCGGCTCCGGTTCATCATAGTCGCCGGAACTGGCTCCGACCCGTAGCTGCGGCTGCGCTGGTGGTGCTGGCCCTCAGCCTGAGCTGGTATTTTCTGCTGACACCCGCCCGGCCGTCGCTGTCTCATACGAAAAGCAGTCCGGCGGATCACCCGGCCGTTATCGAGCGGGTGAATACCGCAGCGGGGCCGCTACGGCTGGTGTTGCGTGATTCGAGTGTAGTAACCCTGCAGCCTGGAGGGGTACTTCGGTACGTGGCTGAATTTGCCCTCGACAAACGGGAGGTAACGCTGGTCGGTGAGGCCTTCTTTGAGGTTCAGAAAGATCCGAAACGCCCTTTTCTGGTGTATGCCAATGATCTGGTCACCAAAGTGCTGGGTACCAGTTTTTATGTACAGGCTTCACCGGCAGAAAAGAATGTTACCGTAACGGTCCGGACCGGTAAAGTATCTGTTTACTCGCCAAAGCTGGCTACGACGACCAAAACAGACTCCGACCCCGAAACAATCGGCGTGGTGCTTACCCCTAACCAGCAGGTTACCTACCTGGGCGAAGAACTACGGTTTGTAAAAACGCTCGTGCAGAAGCCGGCCCTTCTGGTTCCGTCCGGCGAACAATCTGTCTTTACGTTTCAGAATGCGCCCGTAGCCCGGATTTTTGCCGCTCTCGAAAAAATGTATGGCGTTGATATCGTCTACGATGAAGAGCTGATGAGCAACTGCTTCATTACCACGTCGCTCGAAAGTGAGGACCTGTACGATACGCTAACTATACTTTGCAGGCTTTTGGGGGCCGGTTACAAGGTAATTGACGCGCAGGTTGTCATTACCGGCACCGGCTGCCCGTAACGAATTTGTATCATCTTTTAACCCTGACCTTATGAAGAAATGCCGACCAGTCTCTACCCGGAACCGCCAATGATGACACTCCATTGCCGGCGTTAACCCTGGCAGCCGCCAGATGCGAAAAAGCTATACGTATTTTGCCTTAACCCTTTAAAACAAAACCAGTGAAATGTATGAACCTTACCCGATCCTGTAGCGCAGCCGTGCTGGTAATCATGCGTGTATCTCTAATTCAATTCCTTTGTGCGGTCCTGTTTACCGGTGTAACCTACGCCCGGACCGCCATTGCCCAGGCCATTCTGGAGCAGCCCGTCAGCCTGTCCGTTGAGGACAAGGAGATCAGCGCTGTACTAACGAAAATTGAAAAAGTGGCCAACGTGACCTTCTCCTATATACCCCGGCAGATTCAGGCCGACCGGCGGGTATCAATAACCGTCAGCAACCAGCCCTTATCGGCGGTGCTGGATCAGATCTTCCGGAATTCGCAGGTAGCGTATGAAGTAGTCGGGAAGAAGCAGATCCTGCTCAGCAAACAGCGGATGGCCCAGCCTTCCTTACCAGTGATGGCTCCCAAAACGACCCAGACCGAGACGATGGTCCCGGCCGATCAGAACGTCAGCGGTACGGTAACCGACGAAACCGGCGGAGGGCTCCCCGGCGTGAGTGTGGCTGTGAAAGGAACCATGCGGGGAACCGTTACCGATGCCAATGGTAGCTTTTCTATTTCTGTGCCGGACCGGAATGCCGTGCTGGTGTTCAGCTTTGTTGGTTACGAGCCGCAGGAGATAACCGTGGGTGACCGGTCGACCCTTAACGTCCGGATGAATACCGATGTGAAGTCCCTGAACGAAGTCGTCGTGGTTGGGTATGGTACCCAGAAAAAAGCAGACCTGACGGGCTCGGTAGCGTCTGTCGATGTGGAGCAGATGCTGACCAAACCCGCAGCCGATGTGAGCAATATGCTCCAGGGCCGGGTGGCGGGCGTGGTAGCTTCCGGTTCCAACCAGCCGGGTGGTGAAGGCTATATCCGAATCCGGGGCCTTAATTCCTTCGGCAGCAACAATCCCCTGATCATTATCGACGGCGTGCAGACGACCAGTACCAACTCACTGAACCCGAACGATATTGAGAGCATGAATATCCTGAAAGATGCGTCGTCGGCGGCTATTTACGGGGCGCGGGGTGCGGGTGGCGTTATCATCATTACCACCAAAAAAGGCAAAGCCAACAAAACCCGGATTGCCTACGATGGCTTCTATGGGGAATCAAAAGTGGGCCGGGTACCCGAGATGCTGAATACCGGCGAACTGGGTGAACTGCTCTGGAAGCAACAGCTTGGCGCCGGTATCACACCGAACCACTCGCAGTACGGAAAGGGGGCCAGCCCGGTTATTCCGGATTATGTGCTGGCCGGGTCAAGCGGTGGACTAATGGAAGGAAATGCCGCGGTCGATCCCAGCCGCTACAACTACGACCAAAGCGGGTTTTACCAGATCGTCAGGGCCAACAAGGAAGGTACCGACTGGTTCCGGGAGATGACGCAGGCGGCTCCGGTGCAAAGCCACAACATCAGTGCCTCCGGTGGCACCGACCGCTCTGTGTACAGCCTGAGCCTGGGCTACTACAACGAGGCCGGTCTGCAAAAATACACCTTCTACGACCGGTACAGTGCGCGGGTGAACTCGGAGTTTAAACTGACCAACCGCATCCGGTTCGGCGAAACGCTCTTTGGCTCATTCCGTAAGCGGAGGGGCTCCGGCGATAATGACGAGGGATCTCCCTGGTCGCAGGCATACCGGATGCCGTCCATTATTCCGGTGTACGACATCATGGGTAATTTTGCTGGTTCCAAAGCACCCGGTACCGGTAACGGGCAAAACCCGGTGGCGGTCTTATACCGGAACCGCAATAACGGGGAAACGGATGTTCGCCTGCTGGGAAGTGTCTATGCGGAAGTGGATATTCTGAAAGACCTGCGTTTCCGCAGCAATTTCGGTATTGACTATAACAACAACTACAGTATGGCGTTCCGGCACGTAAACCCCGAGCATTCGGAAGGGAACTTTCAAACCAACTACCAGGTGCGCAGTGGATACCAGTACCGCTGGACGTTTACCAATACCCTGAACTACGATAAAAGCTTTGGTGTCCACAACGTAAAACTGCTGGCCGGAACCGAGTCTGTCGAATTTAAGCGGGAACAGCTGGGTGGTGACCGCTCGGGCTACTATCCATTTACCGATGAGTCCTTCTGGGTGCTGGACCGGGGTAATCCAATCGGGCAGAATAACTTTTCGCAAATTGGCACCGAAGCGCTTTACTCCCTGTTCGGGCGGGTCGATTATTCGTATAATGGCAAGTACCTGCTGAATGCGACGCTCCGGCGCGATGGGTCCAGCAAGTTTGCCCGTGACGTGCGGTACGGTAACTTCCCGTCGCTGAGTGTGGGCTGGCGCATCTCGCAGGAGCCTTTCATGCAGGATGTCAAGTTTATTTCCGATCTGAAACTCCGGGCTGGCTACGGCGTTGTGGGTAACGACCAGATTGACGGAAACAACCAGTACAGCTTCTACCGCTCCGACCCGAGTCGCTCGTTCTACGACATTACCGGGGCCAATACGTCAACCGCCCCCGGCTACGACCTTGACCGCAAAGGTAACCCGGCGTCTAAATGGGAAGAAACCTCAACGCTTAACGGTGGACTCGACCTGTCGTTGTTGAACGGCGCGCTCGAAATGAACCTGGATGTGTACTCCAAGAAAACATCGGACCTGCTGGTGCAGCTGCCCCGGCCCGGTGCAGAAGGTGACTTCAGTGCACCGTTTGTCAATATCGGTAATACCCAGAACAAAGGTGTTGATCTGATGCTGACGTATAGAGGGAGAGCGTTAAGCAATGATCTCCAGTATTCGGTGTCGACCAACTTCTCCGCGTACCGCAATAAAGTGGTGAGTCAGGGTGTCGATTTTTTTACGAATAGCGTCCGGTACGGACAGGTATCCCGCACGCTGTCGGGTGAAGCCATCGGCCAGTTTTACGGGTACGTCATCGACGGCTTCTTTAACAGTACGGCCGAGGTGATGGCGGCTCCGACGCAGCCGGGTATCAACAAAACGACCGAGGCCAACGCGCAGCGGTCGGTGGGCCGCTGGCGGTACAAGGACCTGAACGGTGATGGCGTGATCAACGCCAATGACCGGACATTCATCGGCAGCCCGCATCCCAAGTTCCAGATGGGTTATACGCTGGATGCCGCTTACCGGAACTTCGACATCAACATGTTTTTCTTCTGGAACTACGGCAACCAGATCTACAACAACACCAAATGGTGGACGGATATGAACGGCTCGTTTGCGGGTAACCGGTCCAAAAAGATGCTGTACGATAGCTGGACACCCGAGAACATGAACGCCAGCCTGCCCAAACTGGATGCCAACGACAACGTGACCAGTACCGTGCCCAATTCGTACTATGTTGAGTCCGGATCGTATTTCCGGGCCAAGACGGTTCAGCTCGGTTACACCATTCCGGCTACGATGCTGAGCCGGCTGGGCGTGAGCCGGTGCCGGTTGTATGTCCAGGGGCAGAACCTGTTCACCATTACCAAATACACCGGTCCGGACCCGGATCTGCTGGACGTGGGCCGGGGTGACATTGGCCTGGGGGTGGATCATGGCCGGGTACCGAACCCCCGTCAGATTCTGGGTGGAATCAATCTTGTCTTTTAATCCGAAGCCTTAAACCACTATGAAAAATATCAGTAAATACAGTCTGCTCCTGACGCTGGGCCTCGTAGGGCTGTTCAGCAATGCCTGCAAGGAAGAGTTTCTGGACCGGCCGCCTATTGGGGTGTTCAGCGAGGAGGCCCTGCGGACGAAAGCCGGCGTTCAGGGTATGTTGATTGCGGCCTACACCGGCCTCAACGGGGCTATGTACGGAAGCGGTTCCAGTGCCGGAGCCGATGTCAGTACGTTCTCCAACTGGGTGTTTGGCAGCCTGACGTCCGATGATGCCCAGAAAGGGGCCGATGTGGGCGGTAGCCGAAGCAATATTGAACGGTATGAAATTGCAGCCGACAATACCAAACTCGACGACCGCTGGCGGTTTGTGTACGACGGTATCGCCCGCTGCAACGACGTTCTCCGGGTAGCGCCGACGGTGAAGGATTTTACGGAAACCGAGTTGAAAAACATCCTGGGCCAGGCGCGTACCTTACGGGCCATCTATTATTTCCACGGGACAATCGTCTTTGGTCGGATGCCATGGGTCGATGAGAAGACCACCGATTACCTGCAACCGAATGAGCGGGTCTTGTGGAAGGAAATGGAGGAAGATGCCAAATTCGGCTATGACAACCTGCCGGAAACGTTTCCGGAACTGGGCCGGGTAAACAAGTGGGTGGCCGGAGTCATGCTGGCGAAGCTGTATGTCTTCCAGAAAAAATGGGCGGATGCAAAATCCCTGCTGGATGTCATCATCGCCAGCGGAAAGACGACGCGCGGAGTCAAATACGCGCTGCTCCCCAAATACCACGACAATTTCCGGATTGCTACTCAGGGCACCAGTGCCGACTCGGAGAGTGTGCTGGATGCGCAGTATTCGGTCAACGACAACGGCCGGGGTTACAACGGTGGTTTGGGTGATAACCTGAACTTTCCGCATGGGGGACTTCCGACCCAGCCGGGCGGGTGTTGCGGCTACCACCAGCCTTCGCAGGACCTGGTCAACGCCTACCAGACGGATGCCAACGGATTGCCCCTGCTGGATAACCACAACAAAACCGAAGTAAAAAGTGATGAGGGTGTCGAAAGCAATCAGCCGTTCACCCCGCACCAGGGTCCTCTGGACCCCCGACTGGACTGGACGATAGGCCGGCGGGGTATTCCGTTTCTGGACTGGGGACCGCATCCGGGTAAAGCCTGGATTCGTGACCAGAACTATGCCGGGCCGTTCTCTCCGAAGAAAAACGTCTACTACAAAGCTGATGAGGGGGTGCTGACGGAAGGAACCAGCCGGCAGATCTCCGCCAATAACGTGCGGATCATCCGGTTCGCGGAAGTAATTCTGATGGCGGCCGAGACGGAAGCCGAGTTGGGTAATCTGGAGAAAGCCCGCGAATACGTCAATCAGATTCGGCGTCGGGCGGCTAACCCGGATGGGTTCGTGAAAATGCCGGACGGTAAGCCCGCTGCCAATTATGTGATTCAGGAGTATAAGGAACCGTGGACCGATAAGACCATGGCGCTGAAAGCCATTCGGTTTGAGCGTCGCTTGGAGTTAGGTATGGAGGGGCAGCGGTTTTTCGATCTGGTTCGCTGGGGTATTGCCAAGGAGGTACTGAACAACTACCTGGCCTACGAAGTCACCAAGCGGGCCAACCTGAAAGGTGCCGTGTTCAGAGACCACAATGTCCTGTTCCCCGTGCCGCAGCGGCAGATCGATGCCACCAAACGGCCCGATGGTACGCCCACGCTGACGCAGAACCCGGGGTATTAAGTCTGGAGGATTTGCGTGTAAAGCCTATCGCAGCGAATACAGGTTTCTGGCCTGCCGCTGCGATAGGCTTTTTGTTTGTATGGCTCCGCTGAATGGGGCCGGTAAGTTAGTCTGCTTTCGGCCGGATGGCGAGTTCCACACATACCACCGTAACTGGGTTTTTACCGGCATTTTCCACCAGGACTTCATTCCAGCCATCCCGCACCAGCGAAACGGGGAAGCGAAAATTATGACCCACGTGTTGACTGGTGAAATGGGTAAGGGGGCCGCAGGGAAACAGCAGGCTTTCCACGCACTCGCGTTTGGTTTCTGGCCAGGAGCCATTGAAGGAGACGGGCAGAAACGTTACATCATCATCGGCCTTTACGATGATCTGAATCACCAGTTCCATCCCGGCCTGGTCAGGCCGGGCCTGGCTAGGCTCCGCACACATCGCCAGTTTGAAGGCATGATGCGAGTTGTTAGGTAATATGGCCGGCAATTGGGCGGGCAGTTCATACGGCAGGTAGTTATTGAGTTGTCCGCCGATAGCGAATGAATAATGTTTTGGGTACCCCCGTAACGAATTTAGCTGATGAATGTCCTTTATCACGGAATAATCAGCTTTCTGACCGGGCACCCGGGGCTGATCCGTACAGAAAAAATTGAACCACTCGATTCCATCAGCGCCCATGGCCAGTTTGCCCGCTGCGTTGGCCCGCATGATCTCCGGGCTGGCGGACAGGTAGCGCATGGCCTGGGTATAGGAGCTCTCCTGATTGCTCGTCGCCAGGGTGTTGACTCCGTCCTCAATCACTCCGTAGATCGCCACCCGATCACCAACCTGTTTTCTCAGTGTATCGTAGGGCATATCCCAGGTAGTACACCAGAAACCTGACGGGGAGATAAAATCAAGTGTTCCTTCCTGACAAAGCGTCACCACATCCAGTCCGATGACTTTTAAGATGTCCAGTCGGCCGGGAATACGCATCCCCAACGGAAAAGGTCGTCCCGCTTTCCTGGCCTGTTTTTCGGTGAGCGCACGAATCTGGCGAAACCAGTCTGTCATCATCGCTACTGTCTGGGGCGACGCTGTGGGCTCGCAACAGAGCGGGAGCCGCCACCAGTCCAGTTCGAGGCCTTCAAAATCGTAGTCTTCTACCACTTCCCGA
Organism: Nibrella saemangeumensis; assembly: GCF_039541915.1. Lineage (NCBI taxonomy): Bacteria > Pseudomonadati > Bacteroidota > Cytophagia > Cytophagales > Spirosomataceae > Nibrella > Nibrella saemangeumensis. The sequence continues at coordinate 164,172 of NZ_BAABHD010000024.1, read as the reverse complement.
ATCTGGGCGAACATAAAATTCCGCACTTCCTGTTTCTCATAATTGAGGCCCTGCCGCGTGGGCGAATTATGGTAGCCATACCAGTTGTTTTTCAGCCGCATCTCCTTCCGGGTAAGCATGGGGGCGTTGAAGAAACTCCCCTCGAAATTTCGCGCGCCATGCATATCGTTCATGCGAATACTGACCCAGGGAGAAAGCTGACGCCGTCGGCAGGCCCTGGTCGTTTCAGCCAGCCAGTCCACCCCGGCATCCAGCAAGTCCTGATACAGGTTCATAAACGGAACGTACCCGTCCAGAAACGTTTCCACGGCCTCAGGGTCCTTAAGACCCAGCGCGATGGCATGCCCCCGAAAAAAATCACGATCCCCCCGCTTGTAGCCGTCCAGAATGCTTGGTATCGTTTTACTGGGATACCAGGCCCTGGAGGCATTCGCGTTGATAATGAACGTATCGATGCCGTTGTCGGCCAGCACATCGACATACCGATGGATGCTCCTGGCAGAAAAGGGACCACCTTCCAGCGTGGGCTTTTCATTCAATTTACCCGTTCGGGGGTTTATCACCCTTTTTACGGTAAAATCCTCAGGTTGCCAATATTCGGGATTGTAGAAATAAACGCAGGTATCGCCATTGAACAGATTGCGGTGCTTCCTGGCAACCGGGTTGGGGACAAGCGAGGGTAGCTCACCGGTAATGGCACCCGCCGAACCTGCTGAGGCTGCTTGCCGCCAGGTCGGTAGAATCGGTGCACTGGTGAGCCCTAATAACGCATTACGTAAAAAATTCCGGCGAGTTTTCATCTGTTTTACTTACCTGCCAAATTAGCAACAGAGCCTGACTTATCCGGCCTGACCCCGTTCCAAGATATATATTTTCAGAATACTGATGTAGCCATCGTATCGTATTCATTTTTCTTTTCGCTTCTCCTGCCCTGAATACGAAGGGTCAACGATAGGCGTCTACTGAGTATTGCTCTGCCCGGGTAATGGGCTATAGTCTTCTTTGTAACAATAGTTTTGGCGCTGCTGCCTATCTTTGTGAGCCAAGATAACCCTCCATGCATCGCTTTTTACTCTGGTTCTCGTTCGTTTGTTCTCCTTATTGGCTGTCCGCCCAAACACCACGTCCTGCGCTGGAAGAAGATACCATCCGGCTCAATGAAGTGGTCGTTACCGGTTTTGCCTCCAACCGGCGACTGCTCGAAACGGCAGCGTCGGTGAATCTGCTCACCCGCCGGGACCTGCAGCAGCGCTTTGGGACGCCTACGCTGGTGCCGGCCCTGAATACGCTGCCGGGCGTGCGCATCGACGAGCGGTCGCCGGGAAGTTACCGGTTGTCTATTCGGGGAAGCCTGATCCGGTCGCCGTTTGGGGTGCGGAACGTAAAGGTGTATTATAACGAACTGCCGCTGACCGATGCGGCCGGCAATACCCCACTCAATGCCCTGGATGTCCGTTCGATTGGTCGGGTCGAGGTGATCAAAGGGCCGGCCGGAAGTCTTTACGGGGCTGGTACGGGCGGGACCATTCTGTTCAGTGGGCTGGCGGTACCGGCCGGGCAGTCGTCGGCCGAGGTATCGGCCCTGACGGGCTCCTACGGTCTGTTTGGCAACAGCGTAACGGTGCAGACCGGAAAAGATAACTCGGCTATCTCACTCAGTTACAATCACGTCAATGCCGACGGCTATCGGCAGCATAGCCAGATGGCCCGCGACAACCTGAATCTGGTCGGGTCCTTTACGGTCAGTCCCCGGCGGACCGTTTCGGTGGTGGGTTTTTACTCAGACCTGAATTACCAGACACCCGGCGGCCTGAATGCCGCGCAATACCGGGCTAATCCCCGGCAGTCGCGCCCGGCCACGCCGACCATCCCCGGCAGCGCCGAACAGCGGGCGGGGATCTACCAGAAAATCGGCTATCTGGGCTTTTCGCACGAGTACCGCTGGAGTGAGCGTGTGCAGAATACCACCGTGGTCTACGGCTCGCTTACCGACTTTGCCAATCCGTTTATCACCAATTACGAAAAACGGCCCGACCAGGGACTGGGCGGCCGGACCGTCACGCAGGTGCGGCTGCTGGAACAAGCGTTGCCGACAACCCTGACATTTGGTGCCGAGTGGCAGCGTAACTTTACCATCAGTCGCAACTACGGCAACCGAAGGGGGCAACCGGATACGCTCCAGAACGAAGATGAACTGCGGGCGTGGCAGTCTATTCTGTTCCTGCAGACAGAAACGGCGTTACCGGCCGCCTTCCGGCTGACGCTCGGCCTGAGTCGCAACGATGTGCGCTATGGCTTTACGCGCTTTTCGGTACGGCCCATTATACCGCAGGAGCGGACGTTTGCGCCGGTATGGCTGCCCCGAGTGGCGTTGCTGCGTACACTCGGTCCTAATGTATCGGTATTTGCCAGTGTGAGTACGGGTTATTCGGCACCGTCGGGGCAGGAGGTCCGGCCATCAGAAGCCACCTTTAATACTACCCTGGAGGCTGAGCGCGGCATTAATTACGAAGCCGGCTTACGCGGGCAGATCCTGAGCAGTCGGTTGCAGTTTGATGTAGCGCTCTATCAGTTTGAGTTGCGGCAAACAATCGTCCGCCGGTCTACGGTAGCCGGAGCGGAGTTTTTCGTCAACGCCGGCCGTACAGACCAGAAAGGACTCGAAGCCATGCTCTCTTATGATCTGATCGCTCCCCAAGGGGCTGGTCAGCCGGCCGGATTCTGGCGGCTGGCTCGGGTGTGGCATAGCCTGACCCTAGCCGACTACCGCTTTCGCGAGTCGCAGCGGGGAGGAGCCGATGTGTCGGGTAACCGCATCCCCGGTGTCCCCTCTACCGTGGCTGTAGCCGGCCTGGATGTCGAATCGCGGCTGGGTTTCTACGGCCACCTGACTTATCAGTTCCTCAACCAGTTCCCGCTCAACGATGCCAACACGGTCCAGTCTGATCCCGCCCGCATCCTGACCGCCACGGCGGGCTTCCGGCGGAATTTGGGCCAGCGCTGGACGGTAGATGCCTATGTAAGCGGAGACAACATGCTCGATCAGCAGTACAGCCTTGGTTACGATCTTAATGCCGTTGGCAACCGTTTCTTCAACGCATCGGCCAGAAGGAATTACGTGACCGGATTGAGAGTAGGGGTAAAGTGGTAAGAAGCCTGCCTTTTTGAGTGAAGTGTATTCGGATCAGCATATGCTTTCCGCTTTAATTCAACCCCCTATACTCATTGGGCGAAACGCCCACCTTTTGTTTGAAGAATCGGGTGAAATGCTGCGGGTACTTAAACCCCAATTCGTAGGAAATCTCGCTGAGCGATTTACTGGTGTCGAAAATACGTTCTTTGGCCAGGTCAATCAGGTGCATCTGAATATACTCCAGGGCGGATTTTCCCGTTTCTTTTTTCACCAGATCGCCGAAGTAGTTGGCCGATAAATGCAACTGGTCGGCAAAGTAGGCTACCGTTGGCACACCACTGGTTTTTAGCTGGTCTCCCACCAAATATTCGTTTAGTAGCTGCTCGAACTGCTCAATAACACCTTGGTTGACATGTTCACGGGTGATAAACTGACGGTCGTAGAACCGTAGACAATACTTTAGGAGCAACTCAAGGTTAGCCACAATCAGCTTTTTGCTGTGCCGGTCTATATTTTGCCCTATCTCGGTGGTAATATTTCCAAAGCAAGTATTCACAATTTCTCTTTCCCGGTCCGACAGGTGCAAAGCTTCATTGGATTGGTAGCTGAAAAATGAATAGTCGTGAATCTGCTTACCCAGGCTCGTGCCCTTAATGAGGTCGGGGTGAAATATGAGGGCCTTGCCGTAAGGTTGATGCAGTTCCCCTTCAGGTTCGTTCGTAATGACCTGCCCCGGTGCAAAAAAAACGACAGTACCCTTGGCATAATCATAGTACTTGTTACCGTACCGCAAATCACCACAGTGGGTTTCTTTGATGATAATGGCGTAAAAACCCAGCATGAACTTCGTTCTTTTTAACGGGGCGGATTTATTCAAATCAACCAGATTAATCAGCGGGTGGAGCGTCTTGTTATTGAACGTCTCACTGTATTTTTTAATGGTATCGTATATAATCATGGCCTACTTTTTAATCAAAACTACATACGAGAAGACTCCGTTACACCGCCATCGGTAAAAGTGGTAGGTATAACCGTAAAATGTATACAGGCAAGTATATAGGTTGCCGGTAATTTTGCAGTGTGTCCTTTTTTCGACAACATAACTAACTGTAAATGAAGACCGCTGTTCCATTCTTTTTTTCGCTAATGCTGCTATTCATCGGTAACATGGCCTGCAAAACGGATGAGGGCCTGGAGCCCGTGCAAGCCGGAGCGGCAACCAATAACAATGCAAATGCAAGTGACACCGTGAGCACTCGAATAAGAATCAAAATAGGTACCCGTGCGTTCACGGCGACACTCCTTAATAACGCTACCGCAGCCGCATTTAAAGCCAGGTTGCCCCTGACCATCGCCATGAAGGAATTGAACGGCAATGAGAAGTTTGCGGACCTGCCTAACGAGTTGCCCAGGAACGCTTCAAACCCCGGCACCATTCAGGCAGGCGATTTGATGCTGTACGGTTCCAATACGCTGGTGCTGTTCTACGAGACGTTTCGGACCTCCTATAGCTATACGAAGCTTGGCCGGATTGATAACCCCTCAGGCCTTGCTGCCGCCGTGGGCTCCGGAAGCGTTACGGTAACCTTTGAATTGGAGTAAACAAGGATATGGGCAAAAGCGCTCAACAATGGAGCCCGTTACCGGTTCATTACTAATGCCACTACGCTTTCGTAGTGAATAAAATCCTCTGAAAACGGTGTGGGAATTCATGCCAATTGAATTCCCGTACCCTCAGCGGTAAACAACCTGAAAACAACGATTATGGAAGCAGTAAGAACAGCAGCAGAAGGCACAACAGCCAGCAATACCAAAGAAGTGAAAGCGTTCGGCACAGAGGCAGCAGACGCACCTTTAAACCAAATGCATATCAACCGCCGGACACCCACACCACATGATGTGGAAATCGACATTCTGTTCTGCGGGGTTTGTCACTCCGACCTGCATACCGCACGAAGCGAATGGGGTCCTTCTTTATACCCGTGCGTTCCCGGTCACGAGATTGTGGGGAAAGTCGTCCGTGTAGGCGGTCATGTCAGCAAATTCAAGGTAGGCGACATGGTGGGCGTAGGCTGCATGGTCGACTCCTGCCGGGAGTGCCAGTATTGTCAGGAAGGACTGGAGCAGTATTGTGAACCCGGCATGACCGGCACGTATAATTCACCGGACAAGCACCTGCCGGGCAATCCAACCTTCGGGGGGTATTCAGAAAGCATCGTGGTGGATGAACACTTTGTGTTACGCATCCCCGATAACCTGGACCCGGCAGCAGCCGCCCCCCTGCTTTGCGCCGGTATCACTACGTATTCACCCCTGCGTCACTGGAACGTTGGTCCGGGTCAAAAAGTGGGTATCGTCGGTATTGGTGGTTTGGGGCATATGGGCATCAAAATCGCGAAAGCCATGGGTGCTCAGGTAGTAGCGTTTACCACCTCGGAATCTAAGTTTGACGAAGCCAAACGCTTAGGTGCTGATGAAGTGGTCTTATCGAAAGACGCTGAACAAATGGCTGCGTACCGAGGTACACTACACTTTGTGCTGGATTGTGTTTCGGCCGAGCATGACATCAACGCGTACCTGGCCCTGCTCCGGGTCGATGGATCGCTGGCCCTCGTAGGCGCCCCGGAACATCCGCTGCCCGTGGCTGCGTTCAGCCTTATTCCGGGCCGTAAGAGCTTTGCCGGTTCCATGATCGGCGGCATTGCCGAAACCCAGGAGATGCTGGATTTCTGCGCCGGGCATAACATCCCAGCCGATATCGAGATGATCGACATCCAGCAAATCAATGAAGCCTATGAGCGACTGCTGAAAGGCGATGTGAAGTATCGCTTCGTCATCGATATGGCTTCGCTGAAGCAATAAATAAGGTCAACCCTGTAAAACGTTGCCATATAGGTCAACATGATTGTTTCGGAACCAAACTGAATTAGCATGGAAATCACCAGAGCAGGTTCGCAACCTTCTGCCAAAGGCTCCGAAGACTGGTTCACGGGAGCCGTACGAATTGACCCCTTATTTGGGGCGAATGAGGCAAGACGTGGGGCAGCCGCCAGCGTCACGTTTGAGCCGGGAGCCAGAACCGCCTGGCACACGCATCCGCTGGGGCAAACCCTACTTGTTACGGCTGGCTGCGGTTGGGTGCAACGCGAAGGTGGGCCGAAGGAGAAAATTCATCCCGGTGATGTCGTTTGGTTTGCCCCTAACGAAAAGCACTGGCACGGCGCAACCGCAACCACCGGGATGACACACATTGCCATCCACGAAAACCTGGACGGTAAAATAGTGGACTGGCTAGAGAAAGTAAGTGAGGCTGACTATTTAGCGTACGAGCAGCGTAGAGGATTACAGAAGCTGAAATGACGACGAATCAACAAACCAAAGCAGGCATTTTTGAGCGGATGCGCGCTGGGGAGCCCCTGCGCAGGGATGATCCTGAATACGCCCGGTTTGCCGAAGTGGTTAACCAGACCATCCGGTTATGCGTCCAGATGAATGCCACCGCCACCGACGTAGACCAGGTACGCGCTAGGCTAAGCGAGATTACTGGGACGGAGGTGGACGCGTCAACGACAGTATTCCCGCCTTTCTATACCAATTTTGGCCGGTTTATTCGTCTGGGTAAAAACGTCTTTATCAACCACAACTGTTCCTTTCTGGACATTGGCGGCATCACCATTGAGGACGATGTGCAGATTGGCCCCTGCGTTAACCTGACATCCGAAAATCACCCGCTCGATCCCGGCGACCGCAAGACCGTTTTGCCTAAACACATTGTCATTAAACAGAATGCCTGGATTGGGGCAGGAGTCACCATTTTGCCGGGTGTTACGGTTGGAGAAAACGCTATTGTAGCAGCTGGTGCCGTAGTAAGCCGGGACGTACCGCCGAATACAGTGGTGGCCGGGGTTCCGGCAAAGATTGTTAAAAGTCTCTAAACAAATTGAACCATGAAAGTAAATAAAAGAAAAATGGCCAGCCTAATCGCTCTTGCGTTGGTGATGGTAGCGCTGGGCGCCAACGCTCAATCAAGATCTAATACCGCTACCAATCAAACCAACAGCATCTTTCCAAAGGGGACATTAGGCCCCGCGGAAAACTTTACCGGTAAGGCCTGGAATATCGGGTTAGTGGCATACGATACCACGTATAATACGGTTGTCGGCAATGTTTATTTCGAACCCGGTGCCCGAAGTAACTGGCATATCCATCCTGCCGGTCAAGTGCTCATTATTACCGATGGGGTAGGCTATCATCAGATAAAAGGGCAGCCCCGGCAAACCATCCGGAAGGGTGATGTGGTGAAGTGCCCGCCTAACGTAGAACACTGGCATGGGGCCAGTCCAGACACTGGTATGCAACAGCTATACATCCTTCCGAAAACAGAAAAGGGCATTGTGACCTGGTTAGGGCCGGTAACCGACCAGGAATACCGTCGTGAAAACTAATGGAGTGGCCAACTCCGTAAAATGCCGTTTGATTTAGGTAATTTAAGGGCGTAGTATGTATGGTGCGTCGGGGCAATTTGCCCGGACGCTATCAAACAAGTACCGATTTGAACCTTCAGCCCCTAATCGACCATTTTGAGAGCTATATGCCGTTCGAGGAGAGCGAGAAGCAGCTTCTTGCACCACGAATAACCCAACGCTCCATTCGGCGCCGGCAAACGCTCTTGCAGGAGGGCTTTCCCTGCAAACAGTATTCGTTTACCGTCGAAGGCTGCTTTCGCCTGTTTGCGGTGGACCAGAAAGGGACCGAACATAACCTGCAATTTGCGGCCGATAACGACCGTCCGGAAGCCCGGTGGATTGCCGACATTGGCAGCTTCCATTCCGGCCGCCCCAGCCGGTTATTTATCGAAGCGATTGAGCCGTCTGTGGTTCTGCAAATCGAAAAACAGGATTTGTATTTCCTTTACCTCAACATTCCCAAGCTCGACCGGATTTTCAAAGTCATTATGGAGAACAACTATGTTGAACTCCAGAACCGGGTGTTACAAACCATCAGCTCCACGGCTCAGGAACGCTACCTGACCTTTCTGGAACAATACCCTGGCTTAGCGGTACGCCTTCCCAATACCCAAATCGCTTCCTATTTAGGCATTACACCCGAATTTCTGAGCAAAATCCGGAAAGATCTCGCTTCCTCGTAGCCTTACCCTTAATCTGGTTTAAGCCTATTTCTTAAGATAGTTTATAGGTACCCACCAGTATTTCGCCGGACCTTTGTAGGGTCATTTAATACCTGAACGACTATGAAAAAGGCAAGTTATTGGCTCGTGTTGTTAACTTTTTGGGCTGGGGCTTCGTTCGGTCAAAAACTTACACTGGGCAAGCAGACGTTTGAATTAAAGAACGTTACGGGTTTGGTTATTGATTTTCAGGGCACCAAAGTCCTGAAAATCGAACGGGATTTGAAAGCTTTGCCATTCGATGTCAACCGCCTGGAAGCTACAGTCGACGAACCGACCTATGCCAAACTCACCGACCTTGATTTTGAGAACGGCACCATCGAGGTAAAGATGTACAGTCAGATTCAGAACCCATCGCCGTTTGCCAACGCGCAGGGATTTATTGGGGTAGCCTTCCGGATTAACGACAGCGACACGGCTTTTGAGTCGATTTACCTCCGGCCCCGCGTCGGACGGTCCGGCAATCAACTGTTCCGAAACCACACAGTGCAGTATTTTGCCTATCCAAACGCCAAGTTTGAAACGTTGCGAAAGAACTACCCCCCTGGTATGTACGAAGGCTCTGCCCCCGTCAATATTAACGAATGGATTACGATGCGGATTGAAGTCAATGGAGAAACCGCCGAGATGTTCATCAATGGGGCCAGATACTCAAGTTTCATTGTGGACAAAATGCTGGGTTCGACCCGAAAAGGAAGCATCGGCTTGTTTGTGGATATTGGCACAATTGGCTACTTCAAAGACTTGAAAGTGACGAAGAAGTCCTTAAAAGCAAAGCAGGTTGTAGCGGGTAAAAAGGAAGACGAGGTTTAAGTAAATTCCAGCGTCAATGAAAGCAGCGGTACTTTATGAACCTGGGAGTGCAGAAAACCTCGTCCTAGAAGACAGACCAATCCTCACACCGGCGGATGGATGGGTGTTGGTGCGGGTTCGCGCCTTTGGCCTGAATAGGTCCGAACTAATGACCCGCAAGGGCTTGTCGCCCAATGTCCGGTTCCCGCGTGTGCTGGGCATCGAGTGCGTGGGCGAGGTAGAATATGACCCCTCCGGTGAATACGCCAACGGTCAAAAGGTATTGGCGCTGATGGGCGGGATGGGCCGGAACTTCGATGGTAGCTACGCCGAGTATACCCTACTTCCTAAAAGGATGCTCCGTTCGTTCAGTAGCAAATTGCCCTGGGAGGTACTAGGAGCCATTCCCGAAATGTTTCAAACCGTGTATGGTTCGTTACATCCGGCCCTTGGTATTCAACCCGACGAAACGTTATTGATTCGCGGGGGTACCTCATCGGTGGGGATGCTGGCTACGCAACTGGCCAGTCAGGTCGGGCTGACGGTCATTGCAACTACCCGCAATCCGCAGAAAGTGCAGGCATTACAGAAACAGGGAGCCAGGCACGTCCTAATTGACAACGGGGCCTTGAATGAGCAGGTCCGGGCTATTTTTCCCGCCGGAGTGGACAAGGTACTGGAACTGGTCGGTACGTCAACGCTCAAAGACTCGCTAGCGTGCCTGAAACCCAGCGGCACCGGCTGCATGACGGGCATGTTGTCAGAAACCTGGTCGATTGCCGATTTTGCGCCGATGGAGTTTATTCCAGCTACGGTTCGGCTCACGGTTTATGACAGTGGCCAACTCACCAGCCCGACCGGGTTTTTTGAGGAGTTTATCCAGCGTGTAGAGGCTGGTCGGGTGAAGCTGGCCTTAAGCCAGGTGTTTACGTTAGACCAGATTGTGGTGGCTCACCAGTTTATGGAAAGCAACGCTGGAGCCGGTAAAATCGTGGTTGTTACGTAAGGTGAACTGTATAAGTTTAGGGAAATCTGATTGCTTCTTACCCAAAGACCGGCTAATTTCCACGCTATGTACGAGCAACTATTCACGTCTATTGCCGGAAAAGTAGGGGTAAGCCCGGAAGCGTTACAGCTATGCACGCGCTATTTTATGCCCAAAAAGCTCAGAAAACGGCAGTATCTGCTGCAGGAGGGTGATGTGTGCAACCGGCTGGCTTTTGTGGAGAAAGGTGCTCTGTACGCCTACTCACTGGATAGTAAGGGTTCCAGCCGGGTCATTCAGTTTGCGTTTGAAGGCTGGTGGATCGCCGATCTCTACAGCTTCTTTACCCAGGAACCCTCGTCCCTGCACATCGAAGCCCTGGAAGACAGCGAAGTCCTGCTGCTGGAGCGGGAGCAGCACCAGCGGCTGCTGGAGGAAGTACCGGCCTACGAAACCTACACTCGCATTCTCTACCAGAACGCCTACGTGGCCCTGCAACGGCGGGTGGAAGGGACACTGGGCCTAACGGCCGAAGAAAAATACGCCCGTCTGCTGGAACAGCATCCCGCTACCCTGCAACGGGTGCCCCTCCATCTGGTTGCTTCGTATTTGGGTGTTACGCCCGAAACCCTCAGCCGGATTCGCCGGCAACTGACGCCCTGAATGGCTTGCTATTTGTCAAGGGGCTTTTCTGTCATTTATCAAGGCGCAGGGGCTTGCCGCTGATGTACCCGTTAGGGTTGCAGAGTAGGCAGGACAACGTAGCCTTGATACTGGTTGCTCAGATTCCGATCCCTGCTGGTAAAACTCCCCCAAACGTGTAGATTGAGCGGCTTATTCACCAATTGCATACCTCATTTTACCTGTTCCTACTGCCTACTGGTTCTATAATCTCCCGATGGAACGCCACATTAACAGTTCTTCGCTGAAGCGGTTGGTGATGACCTCGCATTGTTCACTGATGCGCATGGTGGGCCGGGTTTTGAGGTTGTAGGCTGGCCAGGCGGGGGCATTCCTGGCGGCTGGTTTGCCGGTCTTCGCAAATGTTGTCCAGAGTTCGGCGAAGTTATGCGAGGCCGCAAACCGTTCGGGCCGATTGCCGCCAAAGAAGCTCTCTTTCGGCGCGGAGCCGTCGCGGGGCGGAATCTCATTGTTGAACTTGAACGAAATATCCATGGCGTGCGGAGTACCCATAGGGTAATCTGTGCCGGGAATCTTTTTTTCGGACTTGTAGCCGAAATTATAGAGATAAACCGGTGCCCCGTTCTGCTTTACCTTCTTTTCGGCAATGTCGACCGAACCCAGTCCCATCATGGTGATGGATGAAACGGCGACAAAAATTTCGGGGGCGGACGCGTTCGGGTTTGCGTTGCGGTAGGCCGCGATGATTTTGGGGGTGTCTTCCCCATATTGCGGGTCGAGTCTTTTCTGGAGGCCCTCAAAATCCAGTTTGGCAAATTCGGTGTCTTTGCGTTCCCAGGCGAAGAACGTGTATTCGTCTTCATTCCAGCCGACCAGCAGCGGTTTATTGCGCGATAGGGCCGGGGCCGCCGGATCAAACGGATGGTGAGGCAGCACAACCCCATCCACCACCGGGGCAAAACCGCCGGCTCTGCGGTCCATGAGTGGCTTTTTGTTGTTTTTCGCCACGAAGGGAGCGACCGACGGTAATTTGGCCTGGATAGTTAGCAGATCCGCAGCCGGTACCTCCAGCAGTTTTCGCCAGTCTTTGGGAGCAATGTTTAACTTGTTCAGCAGCATGGCCGTCGTTTCGGCGGCTACTTCTTTCGGTGTCATCCGGACGCCCGGCCCGCTTTCGATGGAGGCTTTGTTAAAATAAGGGGCCGCCGAAGGCATCGTGTACAGGCAGGAGGTCTTGGCACCCCCGCCCGACTCCCCGAAAATCATGACGTTGGCCGGGTCTCCGCCAAACCGGGCAATGTTGTCGTGTACCCATTTCAGGCCATCCACAATATCCAGCATCCCCATGTTGCCGGAACCGGCATAGTCTGAGCCGGCGAGTTCATCCAGATACAGGAAGCCTAGTAACCCTAACCGGTGGTTGGTCTGCACGACCACCACATCAAAATTGCGGGCTAAGTTGGACCCGTCCTGACTGGCGGATGCTCCTGACCCAATCACAAAGCCGCCCCCGTGGCTGTAGAACATGACCGGACGCTGCCGGTTGTCATTAGCCGGGGTCCAGACGTTCAGAAACAGGCAGTCTTCGGCGGGAGCCGGCTCATTGCGACGCGGAGCCTGAATCGCCGGCGGTCCCACCTGCAGGGTATCCCTTACCCCCGTCCAGGGTTCCAGGGGGGCAGGACGGCGAAATCGACGGTCGCCGGAGATTCTGCCGCCGTACGGAATACCTTTGAAGATATTCACCCCGTCCTGACGCGTCCCCCGGATACGGCCGTGGATAATCTCCGTTTCGGTAAACTCCGGCGGCCGGCCAGCCGACGAAAAACCAAACTGAGGTACGGAAAGCGCTGCAGTGGTCAGCGAAACTTGGGCTAAAAAAGCTCTTCGGTTTAGGGGAGTCATTGGCTAAAAGGGTGTAGGAACCAGGAAACGGTGCTCCTGCTGATGAAAAAAGTCTATCATTAATTTCCGTTCGATTTTTTAAAGATCAGGGGTACGGTTGCCCAATCGATCCCTTCCATGTCTACTAACTTTAATGACTTTACCATCTTGGCCGTAGTGGTTTTGTACTTTTGGAAGTGTGGTGTTTTTACGTGTTGCTCGTAAGCGGCTTTGCTAACGTATATCTCCAAAATCCTTACCTGTGTTTTATTCTCTTTTTGATACATCGGAAAGATGGCCATTACACCGGGCTCCAGTTTTACAGAGGCAGCCGCTTCTTCTGCCAGAATGGCTTTGTAGGCTTCCAGGTAATCCGGCTCTATGTCAATTTCCGCAATACGCACCATTGGGCGGGGTTGGACTAATTCGTTTTGCTGCGCCGAAGCGGTATGGTAACTCACTATTATAAAAACCAGGTTTAATAAAGAAATGAGCGATTTGCGTACTGCCATTTGCTTATTCAGGCTATGTTGGGGTAAATTCATGAGCTGCTATATGTTTGAAGTTATTTAATCAGCTTGATCTTTTCTAACCACTTCTTTATTTCTCTGCCCTGGCCTGCTTTTCTTTTTCGCCCTGCATCACAAAATAAATACCGTCTCGCTCCACTCCGCCTTTGATTGAAAAGCCTTCCAGTACTTTGCTGTTGGGGCAAAGCGCTTTTACGCTTTCAAAACTGCTTCCGATGCCGTAGCTCGCATTGGTATTAAAAGGTACAATGGTTTTCCGCTCAAATTATATTGCTTTAAAAAGCTTTTCATGGGTGGAGGCAGTTGCATGCTCCAGGTAGGGAATCCCACAAATATCACATCGTAGTTTTCAATGCTGTCAATCCTGGTTTTTAGCGGTGGCAGGACACCCGTTTCGTTTTCCCGCGCTACCTGGTCAACGGTGGCGCGGTAATTTTCCGGGTAGGGTGTTACCAGTTCAAGCGCTACCAGTTTACCCCCGACATGGGTAAGAATGATCTCCGCAATCGCCTTCGTATTGTTGGTGCGCGACAAATACACAATCAGAATTTTGCCGGGGTCTGCCGTAGAAGTCTCTATATCTCTTGTATCCTCTCTCTGGGATGAGGAGCAGGCTGAAACCAGAAGCAAAAAGGCCAAGAGGATGTGCATCATGATACCGGTTTGTGCTACTAATGCCTGATCGTATGGGTGTCCCGTACACTGCTAAAGGTCAGGGCTAACAATTTCCAGTCGTTCCCTTGTTTTTTATAGGTTTCGGTTACGGTAAATTCAGTCACTGCGTCAGCGCCCCGAACCACAGCTGTCAGCGTAATGCGGTTCCAAAGTACAGCAACGTCGTCAACGATTTCTACCGCTACATCGTGGACATCCGCTTTTTTGTACCAGATGCTTCCGGTTTTAATGATTTCAAGCTCCTCGGCCTTCTTCCAGGTACCACTCATATGGACAAATTTTGATTTATCGTGAAAGAGAGGAGCCAGCTTGTCCACATTCTTATCGGCCATCCACTGCCACTTTTGCCTGGATAGGTTCATGATTTCCTGCTCGGCTTGCGTGGGGTTGGCCTTAGCCGTACCTGCTTTGGGATCCTGAGCGAAGGCTGTATGCATACCTATCAGCAGGAAACACAGGATGAAAATAGATGCTTTCATAGAGCAGTTAATGTTAGGGGTTAAACGATTGGGAAAAGGTACGTTGATTCACACCTACAGCTATTGGCGTTAGTTCCTCGGCTGGTTAGTTGTCGGGTTATTTACTTTGACGGGCCTGGCCAGCCTTGAGAAAGAGAGTGAGCCCATCTTCCATTTGCCGTTTTGGTTGACATATACTTCCGTCACCATAAAGGGATTAACCACTTCATTGCCGCCCACTACGGCCACCAGGTCGATGTCATTTAACAGAATGGCGGTGTTACCAATCATATTCACCGTAACGGAATAAACCTCCGCTTTTTTGTAGTGTATCATTCCGGATTTGATGACCTCTAACTCCCGGCCCTTGCCCCAACTTCCTCCCATGTGAACAAACATGGATTTCTCATCGAATAAAGCGTCCAGCTTATCCACATTTTTGTCGGCCATCCACTGCCATTTTTCTTTGGAGAGATTGGTGACCTCCTGTTCCGCGTTGGTGGGGCTGTTCGTAGTAGCGCCTGCTTTTGGGGCCTGGGCAAAGGTTCCTTCTGTACCCATCAACAGCAAACACAAGCCCAATAGAGATACGTTTAACATTACTTTCATTTTTATTCTGAGTTAACGTTTGAGGTATTTGATTTTCCTTGCAGGGTGATGGCTAACGGTCAATTAATCGTTGATTCTGTTCAGAATACCGCCCACCCTGCACGTCAATCGTTGACAGGGCCTCGGTAATCTTGTTGAGGTCATCCGGGTTCAGTGTAATGGCCGCAGAACCGATGTTTTCTTCCAGCCGGTGCAATTTTGTAGTACCCGGAATGGGAATAATCCAGGGCTTTTGCGCCAGGAGCCAGGCCAGGGCTATTTGCGCAGCCGTGGCTGGCATTCCGGAGGCATTCCTCCCGTTTGCCATCCGGCCCAGCAGATCAACTAATGCCTGGTTGGCTTTCCGGTTCTCTTCCGAGAAGCGGGGAACCGTGTTTCGAAAATCACTCTTGTCAAAAGTGGTCGTCTCGTCAATTTTGCCGGTCAGGAACCCTTTGCCCAGCGGACTAAACGGCACAAAGCCAATGCCCAATTCCTCCAGGGTGGGCAGTATCTCTTCTTCAGGTTCGCGCCACCACAGCGAGTATTCACTTTGCAGGGCCGTAACCGGCAGCACCGCATGGGCCCGGCGAATGGTTTTTACGCCCGCTTCTGATAAACCAAAGTGTTTCACCTTACCTTCCTGAATTAACTCTTTCACGGCTCCCGCCACCTCTTCAATGGGTACATTCGGGTCGACGCGGTGTTGATAGAACAGGTCAATCACATCCGTTCTCAGCCGCTTGAGGGATGCTTCGGCAACGGCGCGGATGGTCGCAGGGCGACTGTCTACACCGGTTGTCACGCCGTTTTCGAGTTTGAAGCCAAACTTGGTGGCAATGACGACCTGATTACGGAACGGCTCTATGGCTTCGCCCAGTAGTTCTTCGTTGGTAAAGGGGCCGTAAACTTCGGCAGTATCAAAGAAGGTGACACCCTGTTCAAAGGCGGCCCGAATCAGTCTGATAGCATCTGCCTTGTCGGTGGCAGGGCCATACCCAATGCTCAGGCCCATACAACCCAGTCCCAGGGCTGATACCTCCAGGCCGCTTTTACCCAATGTTCTCTTTTCCATGATAAAATCTTAGGTTTTACTAGTCGTCTACGTTAAGAACACAAAGGTCCTGGTATGTTTTGATGTAGAGGGTATACAGATTACGGACATCTCTACCAATATTACAGGTTAGTGGATGATCACCCAGATTTAACTCTCCCCAATCAGTAATGGTGGTAGAACAATCCGTAATTCGTATACCACACGGACAACTAATTGGGTAGACCTTTGCATAGGAAAACAAATGCAGTCACCTTATCCATTGCCTTCAAGCTCATGCGTATCTCTTTCGTTAGTATGCTGGTTGGCTGGTTTTTAGGGTTTAACCAGCTTTACGCCCAAAAAAACCAGATGAATCAACCAACAACCCTGTCGCCCAGGCAGCAGGGTATTGTCGTCATTTCAGCCCTCACCGCCAAAGGAGACCTGCAAAAACTACAGCCGGCGCTGAACGCGGGACTGGAGGCTGATCTGACCGTCAACGAAATTAAGGAAGTGCTGGTCCACCTGTATGCGTACGCCGGCTTTCCCAGAAGTATCCGTGGGTTGCAGACGTTGATGACGGTGCTGGACGAGCGGAAGAAGAGGGGCATTACCGACAAAATGGGCCCGGAAGCCTCGCCGATCACCAGCAGCCAACCCAAGTACGAGCGCGGCAAAAAAGTCCTCGAACAACTGACCGGACAGCCGGAAACCGGCCCTAAGCGAGGCTATTCGGCGTTCAGTCCGGAGATTGACGTTTTCTTAAAAGAACACCTCTTTGCTGATATTTTCGAGCGTGACGTGCTCAGCTACGCCGACCGGGAACTGACCACCATTTCGGTGCTGACCAGCCTCGGGGGTGTCGAGCCGATGTTGCAAAGTCACCTGGGCATCGGTTTCCACGTGGGGCTGACCGAACCGCAACTCAGGCAGGCACTATCGCTGATTGAGACGGCCGTCGGCAAAGCAGAAGCTGACGCCGGGCGGGCAATTTTGGCGCAGGTTACCGCATCCAGGCGCTAAGTCGAAAAAGCATAAACAAGCAGTGTAACTAGCTGAACGATAGCTCCATGAAAAATAAAGCAATAGCGTGGGCATCTTCTGCCTTACTGGTCATGTTGATCTGTGTGGCCACTATCGCCCAAACTCCAGCTAAACCCATGGCAGAACCGGACCTTATTTTTCCGAAAGGACAGCGGGCACCGGCCACTAACTTTACCGGGACTGTCTGGGTGCAGCAATTGATTGAGCCCGACAGCGCCTTCAACATTCCGGTGGGTTATGTAACCTTCGAGCCGGGTGCCCGCTCGCACTGGCATAGCCATGCCGGTGGACAGGTATTGCTGGCGATGGGTGGCATTGGTTACTATCAGGAAAAGGGAAAGCCCATCCAGATCCTGCGGAAAGGCGATGCGGTGAAATGTCCCCCAAACGTACCGCATTGGCACGGCGCTTCCCCAACCGTCGAATTTAGGCAGGTAGCTATTATACCCAACACTGCAACAGGACGCGTGACCTGGTTGCAGCCGGTAACCGATACAGAATATAATACCTTATGATTTCAACACGTTTTACGGGGCTAATGCCTGCGCGAGAATAGCCGCAAACGTATCTTTCTGGGTTTTGTAATCCTTCTCGGTTACGCCTTCTACAAATTGCAGACGGGTAAACACGTGCCG
This sequence comes from Nibrella saemangeumensis, assembly GCF_039541915.1. NCBI lineage: Bacteria > Pseudomonadati > Bacteroidota > Cytophagia > Cytophagales > Spirosomataceae > Nibrella > Nibrella saemangeumensis. The sequence goes on along the minus strand of NZ_BAABHD010000024.1, from coordinate 146,582 downwards.
GTCTGAGTCGATCAGCTGAACGTCAGGCGGACCACCGGTACTTAGTTTAACGCCTTTGTAAATCAGCACGGCACTGATGGGATCAGCCGCTGGGTCCTGTTTGGCCTTGTACACTGTCAGGCGGCTACCGGCGGGTAACGAAATGCCTTTTTCCAGGTCACGGCGCACCAGCGTCAGCAGTTTTTGTAACTGCTGAAGGGTTTCCTGGGGGCGAAAGTGATAGTATACCTTGTCTTCCTGAGCGGATTGCTTGGTATCAATATAACCCAGCATGGGCCCTAGCAGCGGCACTAAGGATAAGGTTTTGTCGGAAGGAATAACAATGGGGTCTACCAGAATAAAATTGCGGGGAGGAAGATGGCGTGTAAAATAGCCGGATGATACCAACTCCAGTAGTAAAGGACCGCTGGTGGAAGAGCCCAGTAAGCTGATATTTTTATAGCCGGCTTTTTCCAGCCGTTCGTATTCGGCGGTGATGGCTTCCTGCCAGTCGCGCCAGGTGGACTTCTTAAACTCTTCGTACGTGCGGCCGTGCCCGCCCAGGAGTACCTGGGAGAGATAGACGTCGGTTCGGTTACCCAGCCAGGTGCGAAACTCATCCCACTCGAACGTGGTAGCCGTATAACCGTGACAGGCAATAATAACGGGCGTATTAGCCTGAGCGGGAGTTGGCGTGGGTATGGCCCGCGAAACGAGGTATTTTTCCGGCTGATAGAGGGAGGGATCAAACAAGGTACCACCGTCGAGCATGTCCTCGGTAATGGCCGGTTCTTTGGAACAGGCCACGGTAAGGCACAGGATTAAGCATATAGCTGTAAAGACTTTCATCGTGTTATTTCTTTAAGATATTCCACAGGAGACTGGTTTGAACAAAGACCGGATAGAGGGTTCCGGGCCCCGACATACCATTTCCCGCCGTTAGGTTATAGCCCAGACTACCCGTTAACTTCAGGGGTGAACGAGGACTGTAGCATAAACCAAATTCAGGCGATGCCAGCAGGCCGCTGTGTGGCAGGCTATTAAAAAGATCGCTGCCCAGGTCGGCGCTGAAATACCCAACATTGAACCGGACCAGGGGCCGGATATGCCGCTGTGGCCTGAACATATAGGTACCGGATACCAGATAGTTGTCCTGCTTAATGGCATTGGAGCGAAACGCCGAACCCAAGCGGGACGTAACATAACTGACGCCAACGTAAAGCCGCTGCCCCGCTAATCTGGGATTAGTATATTGCAGAGTCAGGCCGTTCTCGTAGTAAAGACCAATTGACTTTTGCAGCCGGATACCAGCATCAAGTACGGCACCTTGGGCGGATTTTTCCTGAGCCCATGCGGTGCTGGTGAACAGACCGACGAGCACGGCCATGAATAAGCCGGTTCGTTGGTGGAGGGACTGGAGAATATAGGGCAAAGGGCCGGATAAAGAATTGGAGCGGAGGTGATGTATAAACAGGTGATCTATAAACATTCGTATGGTATCAGGATGAACAGGTATAATTCATTCATTGGCAGGCTGCTTTTTGGCGGCTCTAATGTAACACTTTCCCATGTTAGCACAATAGCCCGCTCATACCGCAAGGTTTTTAGTAAGCGGTCAACGGGAAGACATATTGCGTGTGGGTGCCTAATTAGGTTTGGTGAGACGCATACGATGATGCCGGACAATGCCGGCATGGTATACAGATTACGGATTGTCCTACCACTTTTACTGATTCGGGTTGGGTTGACCCTTGGGAAAGGAATGAAGTCGTAATTTTGAGATAGTTAAAACAGGAGTGATATGGATAGCCTGCGTCGGTTTGAGACCATAAGTGATTACAACGCATTTAACAATGCGGAGACCCGGCACCCGCTGGTGAGTGTCATTGATCTGTCGAAGGCAAACCCAAGGCAGGCTTCCAGCATGTACTTTGGTTTTTATACCGTCTTTCTAAAAGAGGTGAAATGCGGGGATTTGCGATATGGCCGCCATACTTACGACTACCAGGAAGGAACGCTGGTGTTCATTGGCCCCGGACAGGTAGTTACCGTTGACAGCCCTGGCGAAACGTATCAGCCCAAAGGCTACGCTTTGGTCTTTCATCCGGATCTGATCCATGGTACGGGCCTGGGCCGGCATATTCAGGATTACTCCTTCTTCGGCTACCAATCCAATGAAGCCCTTCACTTATCCGAACGGGAAAGAAAAATGGTCATGGATTGTTTTACGAAGATTGACTACGAACTGGAGCATGCCGTCGACAAGCATAGCAAACGATTAATCGTCTCCAACATCGAACTGCTGCTGAACTATTGCGTCCGCTTCTACGACCGCCAGTTTATTACCCGCGATACTGCCCACAAAGGCATTATCGAACGGTTTGAGGCCTTACTGAACGACTATTTTCAATCGGAGAAACCCCAAACGAATGGGTTGCCTTCGGTGGCCTGGTGTGCCGATCAGTTGAATTTATCGGCCAACTATTTCGGCGATCTGGTGAAAAAAGAAACCGGCCGGTCTGCCCAGGAGTACATCCAGTCCCGGCTGATTGAGGTAGCCAAAGAAAAGATCTTTGACCCCGGCAAAACGATCAACGAGGTTGCCTTTGAACTGGGCTTTAAATACCCGCAGCACTTTAGCCGCCTGTTTAAAGAACGGGTAGGCCAATCGCCTAATGAATACAGGACCCTCCATTACCATGACAATTAATGAAGCTTGTCTGTTCAGGGGCTTAAAGCGAATGAAAATTTTAAAACGATCGTTGTAACATACTGACCCTTCTAAAACCACTGTCTGATGGCAAAATACAATCTAAAGATTAACGGGAAAGTCCGGCCGGTAGAGGTGGACCCCGCCACACCTATGCTTTGGGTGCTGCGCGACCACCTGGATCTGGTGGGTACCAAATATGGCTGCGGCATGGCCCAGTGTGGAGCCTGTACCGTCCACCTGAATGGCAACGCTGTTCGCTCCTGCCAGTTACCTGTTTCGGCAGCCGCCGGTCAGGAAATCACCACCATTGAAGGCTTATCGGCAACGGGCGACCATCCCGTGCAGAAAGCCTGGCTCGAACACGATGTCGCCCAGTGCGGCTATTGCCAGGCCGGACAAATCATGAGTGCCGTGTCGTTGCTCAAGTCCAATCCGAACCCCAGCGACGAGGATATTCAGGCTTTCATGAGCGGCAATATCTGCCGGTGTGGTACCTACACGCGGGTTAGAGCAGCCATCAAAGCGGCAGCTCAGAAATAGCCCGTTCCATGCTCACTCACCTGCCCTTCCAATCATCAATAGACCCTGAACATGGCAAACGCTAAAAATACATATAACCGCCGTTCCTTCTTAAAGGCTTCTCTGCTGTCGGGCGGGGGCCTGATGCTCAGCGTTAGCTGGCTATCCAGCGCGAAGGCCGCCGATAAACTGGAAGCCTTGAACCTGCCTCCGCAATGGACCGAACTCAACGGCTACATTCAGATTACGCCCGATAACGTTATCAAACTCATCTGTCCGAACCCGGAGTTTGGTCAGAACGTAATGACCTCGCTACCCATGATGGTGGCCGAAGAACTGGATGCCGACTGGAGAAACGTGGTCGTTGAAATGGGCCCCCACGATAACACCAAATTAGGTCCGCAGTTTACGGGTGGGAGTAACTCCATTCGCATGTACTGGAAACCACTGCGGGAAGCCGGGGCAGCCGCCCGTCAGATGCTGCGCCAGGCAGCCGCCCAAAGCTGGAATGTACCAGTCGATGAGGTGACCACCAAAGCAGGTGTGTTGCAACATTCAAGCGGAAAATCGGCAAAATACGGTGAAATGGCCAGTAAAGCGGCTACCCTGCCTGTGCCGAAAGGCATGAAACTGAAAGCCCCGAAGGATTTTACGATTGTCCGCAACTCCAAAAAGAATGTCGAGGGGTTGAAGGTCGTAACCGGCAAGCCGTTGTTTGGACTGGATTATCGGGCCGACGGTATGTTGATTGCCATGATTCAGCATCCACCCGCCTTCGGCATGAAGCTGAAATCGTTCGATGCATCGCAAACCCTCAAAATGCCGGGCATCAAAGAGGTTTTCAGCCTGAAACTGTACGAAGACGGTTTCGAGCAGGCCGGTTTTGATACCCGTACGTTCAACGATCTGCTGGTCGTAGTAGGCAAAACGACCTGGGAGGTCATGAATGCCCGCAAAAAGCTGATTGCTCAGTGGGAGCCTGCCGGTGATACCAAAGATATTATGGCCGGTCGGGACGGTAAACGGGAGGTTGTGGTGCCGGGAGCGCTTGAAAGTACCAGCGCCCAACTCGAAAAAATGCAGGAGTGGGCCAAGAAGCCGGCGCAGCAATTACGGAAAGACGGCGACCCCGAAACGGCGTTCAAAAACGCAGCTCAGGTTATCGAGCGCACCTACACGGCCCCGTTTCTGGCCCATAACTGCATGGAGCCGATGAACTTCTTCGCCCATGTTACAGCGGAGAAAGCGCTGTTGGTCGGTCCGGTGCAGGCACCGGGCTGGGTAGAACCGACACTGTCCAGAATCTTAAACCTGCCGGCCGACAAGATAGACATTCAGATGACCCGCATGGGTGGCGGCTTTGGTCGCCGGGCGTACGGCCAATACCTCTACGAAGCGGCTCTGATTTCCCAGAAAGCCAAAGCGCCCATCAAGCTCATCTACACCCGCGAAGATGACATGACGTACGGCATCTATCGTCCCATGTACACGGCCACGTACCGGGCGGCTTTGGATGCTAATAAGAACCTGATTGCCTTCCACGTGAAAGGGGGCGGTATACCCGAGCATCCGATTCATGCCAACCGGTTCCCGGCCGGCGCCGTGGATAACTACCTGGCCGAAGGCTGGCAGATTCCGTCCAATATTACCATTGGTGCATTCCGGGCTCCGCGCTCCAACTTCAACGCAGCCGCCGAACAATCGTTTCTGGATGAAGTGGCCGAAGCGATGGGTAAAGACCCCATTGAACTGCGGCTGGACCTGCTGAAACGGGCCAAGGAAAATCCGGTGGGCAAAAACAACGAGTATGATCCCGACCGGTACGCGAGTGTCCTTACGCTGGTACGCGACAAGTCGAACTGGAACAAGCCTGGCGTGGCGACGCCCGGAAGTGAGAAATACAGCCGGGGGGTGGCCGCTTATTTCTGCCATAACTCCTATGCCGCCCACGTGGTGGATATGGTCACCCGCAACGGGCAGCCGTATGTGGAGCGGGTATTCAGTGCCATCGATTGCGGTATCGTGGTGAATCCCGATGCGGCAAAGAATATGGTCGAGGGCGCGGTGGTCGATGGTATCGGTAACGCGTTCTACGGGGCCCTGACGCACAAAAACGGGGCTGCCGAGCAAACCAACTTCCACAATTACCGCATGATCCGGAATAACGAAGCGCCCCAGAAAATTGAGGTTTACTTTGTAGAAAACGACATTGATCCAACCGGTCTGGGCGAACCGCCTTTTCCGCCGGTGTTTGGCGCGGTAGCCAATGCGCTCTATAAGTCAACCGGCAAACGCTTTTACAAGCAGCCGTTTGCGGACCAGTTGATTAAATCGTAAGGCAACGTTTAGGGTACCCTCAAGTGTTGGGTGTTCTCCGTATGTTAGTAACAGGCACGGCGGCTACTTGGTAGCCGCCGTGTTTTTTAGTGGAGATAACTATAGTGCGGCAGGAGCTATCAGTAAGGAGTTTGACCTGTCCAGACGTATCTGTTGTGTTGCGCAGGTTGTTAAATCAGGCGTTAAGCATCTGCGCTTCAAGGACCTGGTGTGGCTTTATGGGCTCGGGCGCTCCTTCAAAGTGTTTGTACTTGCCCAGCAGCCGTCCAAGCTGATACGTCAGGGGCATAATTACTTTACGCACAAAGCGGGGAATCTCCAGCATATCGTACTCACTGGCATACCGGGTGAGCAGGTAGGCCGCATCAAAGATCTCCGGCTGGGGCTTGCCCGACTTTTTCTGGGCCTCAAAGATGCTCGTCAGGAAAAAGACAATGGTGTTGGTCGGCTTAATCCAGGAACTGCAGTGGAGGGTTTCTGTGCCGGCATTCCAGAACCGGTGCGGTACGCCCCGTTTAAAGACGATGCTCTCGCCCGGTCCGGCAAACCGCTCGGGCTGTCCTAGAGTCTGGTAGCCAATCCGGCCGTTAAGTACGGTAAAGCCTTCGTCCTGAAGCCAATGCACGTGCATCGGTGGGCCGATGGTTGGTGCTACAAAATTTTCGCCAACAAGGCGGTCGCCGTCGGGTTCTTCAATAAGGCGTAGAAAGGTAAGCGTTTCCCCGTTGCCGTTTTCGATTGTGTGTGGAAGTGGATAGTTCATGTTGTTTATTGTTCTAAGTTTAAGACAAAACTAGCTGCATTTGGACAATGTCCAAACCAAAAGATGGGTACAAAGGAAAAAATCGTGGTTAAAGCGTTAGAAATGTTCAATGAACGGGGCATTGAGTATGTTGGACTGCGGGAACTGGCTGCCGTGTTGGGTATGCGGGTCAGTAACATCACCTACTATTTTCCCACCAAAGATGACCTGGTGTACGCGATAGCGCAGGAGCTCAGCCGCAGTAATGCCGCCGTCATAGTCGAGCGGGACAGGCTGACAATGAGGTCTTTTCTGGAGATGATGCACCAGGTGTTTCAGAATCATGTGACCTTTCGGTGTCTGCTGCTGAGTGTGGTTCACCTGATGGCGCAGAACAAATACATGGCAGCCGCCTATCAGCAAACGCAGAACGTTCGGAACGCCACCATGCGGGCCAATCTGGAGATACTCAGAGCGTCGGGCTATTTAACGATTCAGGAGGAAGGCGAACTCAGCTTTCTGGTATCCGCCCTTTCGCTGATCAGCCGGTTCTGGATATCGGAAGCTGCCGTATCATTTCGTGAGATGAGCACTGAAGAGCAGATAGATCACTACTTAACGCTGGTTACTAACCTGCTGCGGCCCTACTGCTCCTCAAAAGCCAAAAAAGAGATGCAGGAATTCCTTTCCGATTTGCAGTCGAAGGTTCTCTCACATCAGGAGGGTGCAGGTAAGCAGGGCTAGCTCAATCGGCTGCTGCGCAGACAGCAAACATGAGTCATCCCGAATTTTATGAGGCCCTAAACGGCCATTTCGATGCTGATGTTACCGAGCCTGAGAACAGCTCCGGAGGGGCAAAACATCGGTAGCTAACCATAGCCTAAAGCTAAAGCCCCAGCGGGGCGTAACCGGGTGTGTTACGCCCCGCTGGGGCTTTGATGTTGTCAGACGCATGTCATGTCCGTTCTACCGATATGGCACCCCTCCGGGGCTGTTTACCCAAAAATTCGGGATGACTCATGGTTGCATTGGTTCGTATGCTCTACGCGTTTTTCCATTTGATACCACAGCCGATGGCGCGGGCGGAAGGCGTGGTGACAGGCTTACCCGCCAGGAGTTCGTTCACGGCACTCTCCACGTATTTCTTCTCCGCTGCGGCTGCATCGTACTGATTGTTATCAATGGCCCCAATGTAGGCTACCCGGAACTGACTGCCTTCGCGCTTAACCACAAACACATGCGGAGTGTTGCTGGCCCCAAAGGCCTGCGTTACGCTTTGGCTTTCGTCGTACAGGTACGGAAACGAATACTTCCGGCTCTGGGAACGCTGCTTCATGGCCTCGAACGAATCGCCCGGTGAGCGTTGCACGTCATTGGGCTGAATAGCAACCACGGGATAGCCCTTGGCGGCAAACTGCTCATCCAGTTTCATGATCCGGCTTTCGTAGGCCTTGGCCACCGGGCAGGTATTGCAGGTAAACACAATGATGTATCCCTTCGCCTGCTGGTTATCGCTGAGCGAAACGGTTGTGCCGTCCACATTCTTCAGTTTAAAATCCTGCACCACATCGCCTACCTTGTACCCACCCGCGACCGCATAATCGCGGTCGGCCATCCTGGTATTCATGAGGGCTACCGAGAGCAGAACGGCAGACGCCAATAGGCTGCCCAACGCCAATAGTTTAAACTTTTTCATAAGCGATTACAGTTTGTATTGGTTGATTATGGATTGAAGTTCTCCGTCTTTCAGGGCCTTCCCGATAAACCGCCGGACTTTACGTTTGCGGTTCAGCACCAGGGTCATCGGCAACGCCCCCGACCATTCCGGTACCAACCTGTCCACCCAGGTGTTCAGGTCTGGTTCGTTCAGCAGCACAACCGGGGTCTGCAGTTTCCGGGCCCGAACAAACGGTACCACTTTTGATGTCAGGGTGGCTTTGTTGTCCATGCTTACCAGCAGCACCCGTACCGGTTTGGTGGCGTAGGTTTTATGCAGGGTTTCAAACTGCGGTAACTCCTGCACGCAGGGACCACACCAGGTCGCCCAGAAATTTACCACGTACAGCGTGTCGTTCGACCGGTTGATCTGCCGGCTTAGCTGCTCAAAACTGATGACGGGCACCGACTGCGCCTGCACGGGCAATGCACCGGCTAAACTAACTAAGAGTAAGCTTTGAAAGACCGTTTTGAATCGCATGGTGATGGTGTGTGGATAGTAAGGAATGACAGTGAGGTTGAGGCTGTTCAGGATATAAATTTCTGAACAGCCTCAGCCTATGTAACGGCTACGCCAGTGATTTACGTGCCTCGCGGTCCGGATCATTTACCAGTAACGGCGCATCGTCCAGGATCATGGTTTCTCCGTTTTGCTTGGTATACGGTTTCCAGGCAGGTAAACCGCCCCCGTTGGGGTTGCCGGTCCGGGCGAAATTAATAAACGACTTCGCCATCTTTTCCGACAGCGCCCGTGGCCGTTTGCCCCCGCCGGTATGGGTCAGCATCAGGTCGGTATTGTAGAACCAGAAGCAGATATCATCGCAGTGGAAGGCCCGCATCCGGCCGTCGAACAGGGGCGGCTGCCAGCCGAACCAGGCTACGTACACGGGAGCTTTCTGCTGCGAGGCTTTCGCGTCGGCGGCTGCCACGGCGTTCTTCCGGTTAGACATGACCAACGCCCAGATCTCGATCGGACGCGCTTTCGGGAAGTTCCTGGCGTACGCATCCACAATGTCGCCGGATTTTTCGCCGAAGCGGGGTTTGATCCGTTCTTTTACTTCGGCCAGCGAAATAGTCTCCAGCGCAGCATCGGTCCGGCTGGGGCTCTACTCATGGAATGTCGAACAGATCATCATCGGTATGTCGGCCGAGAAATGACTGGGATTACTGAAAAAGGCACCATCGTTCAGCGTTACGCCGTCGGCCACGGGTGAGTAGCCGCCACGCACGAGGTTGAGCCGTTTGGCTTCGTCGGCCATTTTCTCCACGGCCCGGTTGGCAATGTCGATATACTGCCGCCAGGGTATCTGCTGAAGCCTGTCGATGTCACCCGGCTTCAGGCCGGCCTCCTCCATCACCTTCAATCCTAATTTTTCGGAATACTCCTTGTTTACCCCGGCCAGTGAACTACCACTCAGCGCGACAGCTTTATGAAAGAGTCCTTTCGCGGAGGGCATATTCATCAGCGTGGTCACTTTAGCTCCGCCACCCGACTGGCCAATGATGGTCACGTTGTTCGGGTCTCCGCCGAAGCTGGCAATGTTGTTTTTGACCCATTCCAGGGCGGCCACCATATCCAGGTTACCCACGTTGCCCGACGCGGCATGTCCGCCGGCGGCTTTCAGGTTGGTATAGCCCAGCGCGCCGAGCCGGTGGTTAAGCGAACAGAACACAACATTGCCCAGACGGGCCAGGTTTTCGCCATGGTAGCCGTCCTGTTCAATACCATTGCCGTTAACGAAACCACCGCCGTGCAGCCAGACCACCACCGGACGTTTCTGGTTATCCAGGGCCGGGGTCCAGACGTTCAGCTTCAGACAGTCTTCCGATACATCGTCGTAGTTCCAGTGGTCGACAAACGAAGCGTACGGATTGGCGTACCGCTTTTCCATGATCTGCGGAGCTGAGTTACCCCACCAGAGGGCCGGACGCACATCGGTCCAGGGCGTGGGTTTCTGCGGGGGCATAAAGCGGTTCTTGCCGGAGGTATCGGCCCCGTAGGGAATACCCAGAAACTGATGGACACCCCGCAGGATAAACCCTCTGACCTTGCCGTATTCGGTATTGGCAATGGCAATGTTGTCGCCGACAAACAAAATCTGGTCGTCGGCCGATGGTTTGGCCGCCTTCGGCGGTTGCGCACCCGTGGCAATTGCTTGCTGAGAAATACCCAGACTGGCTGCGCCCACACCCAGTGATTGCAGAAAATTACGTCGCGATGGTTTCATGCATTGATTTTGTTAAAGGTAGAGAAACATACAGACCGTGCTCCCGGTACACGGTACATCTTTGGTAGAAAGCTGTTTCCCCCAGCAAACTAATTTCTTTGATGGGAAAACCTTATCCAAAACAATCTGGTCGAATGGCGAAAAACGAGGGGCAGGTGCCGGGTTTTGCCGGGTAAATGGTATCAACATCGTCGGGCGGGCCTTATTTGTCACTGAGCGATGGTTGCAATTGGCCGATGAGCGCCTGCCGATGCGCTCCGACATGTTAGTTGAGCGCGGCCAACGCTGCTTTTCCGTCGGCGCTGATGGCGACGATGTAGATGTGCTCATCCGGCGTTTTATGAATCCGGACAAACCCCATCTTTCGTAAGGCGTCACATCGTAACCGGCACAGCGGCAGGTGGATGCCAGTCTTTCGCACGATTTCATCTAATGAAAGAAACTCCTGCTCGCTGAAGCAATTTAGAATTAAAAAGTCAGTGCGTGACATAGTGCCTAAATGAGCGTTAAGAACCTTATTTGAGGGGGTGCCTTTATACCCGGTACCGTTTCAGGTTCAGCAGCAGAGCCGGTAACAGAATCAGGTTGGTCAGGCAGGCCATCAGGATGGTGCTTGCGACCAGCACACCCAAGGCGGCCGTACCGCCAAACGACGACAGCGCGAACACACTGAAACCACCCGCCAGAATCAGCGCGGTATAGATCAGACTGGGTCCGGTTTCGTAGATAGCCTTTGTCACAGCCTCCTGGGGTTCCAGACCAGCCTGGAGCCACCGCCGGTAACTGGTCAGGTAGTACACTGTGCCGTCGGAGGCTAAGCCAAAGGCGATACTGAAAATGAGGATGGTCGACGGTTTGAAAGCAATATCGGTATAGCCCATCAGGCCCGCCGTAACCACCAGCGGAATCAGGCAGGGCAGTTTGGACAGCAAAATGATGGGGATCGACCGGAACAGGATCATCCCCACCAGGGCGATCAGCAAAATGGCGATCAGCAGACTTTCGTACAGATTGCCCATCAGGTAATCGTTGCTCTTCAGAAATACCAGGCTGTGGCCCGTCAGGCTAACGCGCATATCGGTTCCGCTGAAGAGTGAGTCCAGCCGGGGCTGTACATGGGCTAACACCTGCCGGAGCCGGATGGAGCCCACATCGGCCATTTGATAACTCACCCTGGCGATCTGCCGGCTACTGTCCACCAACGACTGGGCCAGCGTTGACTGTCTGGTGTTCAACGGCGTAGTGCCGACCATCTTCTGCAATTCCAGCGCAGGTGGTAAAACATAGTACCGGGAATCGCCCCCGCGGTAGGTCTGGTAGGCAAACCGTACCGCATCGACCAGCGACCGGGGTTTCGAAAACTCCGGATAATCGTCCATGATCCGCTCCAGGGCCCTGATTTTGTAAAGGGACTGCGCGGTTCCGGCAAAGACGCCGTTGGGTTGCCCGGTGTCAATCGTCAATTCCAGTGGCAAGGCGCCCTTAAACTGCTGCTCAAAAAAGCGCAGGTCGGTATACACCGGGTCGTTTTTGGGCAGGTCATCCACAATGTAGCCTTCCACCCGGATTCGCAGCATACCCAGCGCACTCACCAGGGTAATGAGGGCGATGGAGCCGTAAATGAGTCCCCGCCGGCTGCTCACCCAGCCGGCAATTCGGGTTAGCAGTTGCTGCCAGGGCCCTTCCTGCACCGTTGCCAGCGAATGGGTCGCTGGCAACGGCAGATAACTCAGCAGAACAGGAACCATAACCAGGCAAATGGCATAAACAGCCATAACGCAGATAGCAGCTACTACGCCAAATTCCATCAGCAGCCGGCTGTTGGTGAAGTAAAACACCCCGAACCCGATAGCGGTGGTTACATTGGCCAGCAGCGATGACAGACCAATCTGCCGGACCATTACCTCCAGCGCCCGGCGCTGCTGCCCGTGCGAAGCCAGTTCTTCGTGGTACTTGTTAACCAGAAATACGCAGTTGGGGACTCCCACCACCAGCAGCAGGGGGGGCAGCAGACCGGTCAGCAGCGTTATCTCATAGCCGAGCAGGGCCAGTGTCCCCACGCTTACGCATACGCCCATGCCAACTACGGTCATCGACAGGGCCACCACCCGCATCGAGCGGAACAAGAGTCCCACTATCAGGCCGGTTACGGCGGCTGCCAGCCCAAGGAACCGCTTCATTTCGCCGGAAACTTTCTTCATCACCTCCGTGCGGATGGACGGCAGGCCTGAATAGTGGAGCGGTATACCCGTTGCCTGCGAAAAGGCTTGACCGTGCTGCCGGATGGTTTCTACCATGGCAATACGCTGCCGGGAATTGAGGCTCTTCTCGTCGAAGGAGATAGCCATCAGGGTCGCTTTCGTCTTGGGGTTATACAGTAGTCCCTGGTAAAAAGGCAGGGCCAGTGTCCGGTCACGAAGACTGTCGACTTCCGCCTGTGACCGGGGCCGGTGGTTCAGCAGGGGACATACCTGCCAGCCGGTATCGAGTCGCTCCAGGGTATAGATCCGCGTGCTGGACAGCACATCTTTCACCCCCGGCAATTGCCGGACCTGTTCGGTCATGTCGTACCAGTGCTGGTAAACGGGCAGATCGTACCAGCGGTTATCCTGCCAGCCGATGACCATCAGGGTGCCATCGGCCCCGAAGCGCTGCTTAAACTGTTCATACTGCTGCTGCGTGGTATCGGACATGGGTAAAACGCGGGCAATCTGGTAGGATAACTGAAGCCGGGTAGCCCCCATGTAGGCCATTACGGCGGTAAGCGTAAGAAGGATTGCCAGCAGTAAACGCCGGTAAGAAAGCAGGAATTGGGTAAGGGCAGACCACATACCGATCGGAAATAAAACGTAGGTGAGGACCGACACCACAGGTATCGGAAGCCAGTAAACAACAGCAGGTACCCGGCCGGAACTCAACCGAGGAAAATACAGAAGAAGCGAGCAGGACGTGAAGGAATCGCGTCAGGGCGCGTTGATGGCAATCTGATGCTCAAAGAGCAACCGCAGAAACGCCAGTGAACCGCAGGAACCTGGACGGAGAAAAACCGGCTGGCGCAAAAAAACCTGACAGATAGCAACCAGTAAAACGGGCAGATAAGCCGTAGAAGGAGTCAGGTTGGCACCGGCCTGAATACCCAGCAGCGCAGACGGCTGCTGAAGATGCGTCTGCGTCGCAGACCGGGTGTGGTGCAGGGACCTGGCCGACAGGTAGGATTGCCGCGACCGCTCCAAGTAACGTTGGGCCTGTGCAGCCTCCATTGGCCAAAGCACCAGCAGGAAAGCTACTAGCAGACCCCATGACCAGTTTACAGAGCGTTGTATGTGCAGCAGGCTACGGTTCATACGAATAAGCAAACTTCGGACATTTTCCGTAGAAGCGCAATGTTACCCCACCGGTTTGCCGATGAGACTACGCTCCGGTCAGGCATTCGGGCCTGACAGAGTAGTCATTTGGCAACAGGAACCGCTACGTCGCAAAAAATGCAAACAAATTCTCAATACAGACAAGGATATACGCTGTAAAGTGCAATATTTTTGTAAAATAGCTCAATGTGCCCAGTTGCGTTTTGCAGAATTTAGTAACGATTGAGGCAAGCAAAGGATGGCCTCACGCAGGCTTCGGCTTAACCTCGATGAAAAAGCTCCCTATGTGTATGAAACGATTAATACTTACCTGCCTGGCTGGTCTGCTGATTATTGGACACGTATTGGCTGGTGTTGCCCTGGAAAACCTGAAGGTAGACTACCAGAAAACGCCACTCGGTATGGATATTCCTACCCCGCATTTCTCCTGGCAGATGAAGGCGCTGGACAATCAGCGCGGATACGCCCAGCAGGCCTACCGGCTCGTGGTGACCGATCCAAAGAACCAGGTGGTCTGGGATACCCAAAAAATCAATTCCGGCGTTGCGCACGGTATCCAATATGCGGGCAGTGTCCTGCAGCCGACCACCCGCTATACGTGGAAACTGACGGTTTGGGATAATCAGGGGAAAGTAAACACCGCTTCCTCGTGGTTTGAAACCGGGTTGATGAATTCTTCTGTTTCGGCCTGGTCCGGCGCTACCTGGATTGGCGGCAGTGACGAGGATCTGGTACTGTATGCCCACTACCTTTCGGTATTTAAATTCCAGTACGGCATTCAGCTCGACAAAGGGACCAACAGCACCAAAGCGTCCTTTGTCTTCGGGGCTAATGACCGGCGGCTGATGAACAAAAACCTGAACCTGATGGGCCGGGAGAACGGCCCAAATCAGGGGTACATCGCGCTGGAGCTAGACATTGCCAACGTGAGCGAAGCACCCGAAGGCCTCGCCAAACTGACCATCTATCGGGTCGGCTACACCAAAGACGACAAGGCGGATGTTCCCTTAAAAAGCTTCGACATTCCCCAGACTCTGATCAACAGCGCGAATAAATACCAGAAGCATAATCTGTTTGTTGAGTGCAACTTCGGCCTTTTTGAGTTTTTTGTCGACGGCAACCAGGATAGCAACCGGCTGAAGGATAAAAATGCCCCGTCGGCCCAATCTCGGTTCGCTCCCCGTGGCTTTAATCTCAATCCGGTCGGCAGCGGCAATAACTACATCAGCTTTCCGATGCTGGCCGATATTGGCTTCAGCGTACCGCAAAACCAGGTAGCTTATTTCTCGGATGTCGTCGTCAAAAACTACCGGTTCCCGTCCAATCCGTTATTCACCGAAAATCTGGCCAGACCTGGTTATCAGAGTATCTTCAAGTCTCCTCATCTTACCGTTTCCAACGGACAGTACGTTGTGACAGGGGGAGCGCTGATTACCGCCGACCCGAGCCGGAATGCCGCCCCTATGCTCCGGTCGGTTTTTACGACGCAGGCTAAGCCCATCGCCAAAGCGCGGCTGTACGTTACTGCTCGCGGTATTTACGAAATGTACCTCAACGGCAGCCGTGTCAGCAATGACTACTTTAACCCCGGTCTGACCCAGTACAACAAAAACCATATGTACCAGACCTACGACGTAACGGGTGCCGTTAAACAAGGACAGCGCAACGCGATTGGGGCCTGGCTGAGTGAGGGCTGGTGGAGTGGTAATATTACGTATAGCGGAGAGAGTTGGAACTACTTCGGCGACCGGCAGTCGCTCCTGAGCAAGCTCGTTATTACCTACGCTGATGGAACGGAGCAGACGGTGGTCTCCAACCCTGCGGAGTGGAAGGTGTTCACCGATGGACCCATCCGCTACGGCTCGTTTTTCCAGGGCGAAGTGTATGACGCCACCAAAGAAGATAAGGTGAACGGCTGGTCGCTGGCCAGCTACAACGATAGCGGCTGGAAACCGGCGGTGGCCGTGCCGCTGGAGGGTACCGCCTACCTGGGCACGTTCACTGACCCTATGAGCCGCACCAGCACCTTTGACTATAAAGACTTTAAACTCGTTGGGCAGATGGGGGATAATCCCACCATTGTGAAGACCCTGACCGCCCGGGAGGTAGAAACCATACGTCCCGGTGTATTCGTGTACGATATGGGCCAGAATATGGTGGGCGTTCCGCAGATTCAGATCAAAAACGGCAAAAAAGGTCAGCTCATAACGATGCGCTATGCTGAGGTCAAATACCCGAACCTGCCCGACTACAAAGGCAATGAGGGTATGGTGATGATGGAAAACATCCGGGCCGCCCTCACGCAGGATCTGTATAGGCTGAAAGGGGGAGACGAGGTAATTCAGCCCCGCTTTACCTTTCACGGCTACCGGTATCTCGAAGTAACAGGCCTGGACCAGGCAATTCCGGCCGGCGATGTCAAAGGATTGGTGATCAGTTCTATATCGGATCTGGCGTCGGGCTACGAGACCTCAAATGAACTGGTTAATAAGCTGTGGCAGAATATTACCTGGTCGCTGCGGAGCAATTTCCTGTCGATCCCGACCGATACCCCCGCCCGCAACGAACGCATGGGCTGGAGTGGCGACATCTCGGTATTCTCGAAAAGTGCTACTTACCTCACCGATGCCGATCTGTTTTTACGGAGGCACCTCCTGGCCATGCGGGATGTACAGGCTGAGACCGGCCGGTTTACCGACGTAGCACCTATGGGGGGCGGCTTCGGCGGTACGCTGTGGGGCAGCGCCGGCATTGTGGTGGCCTGGGAAACCTACCGGCAATACGGCGATGTGCAGGTCCTAAGGGAACACTACGACGCCATGAAGCGGTACATCCAGTTTCTGGAGAGCAAAGTTGAGAAAGAGACCGGCATTCTGAACGAAGGGCCCCTGGGTGACTGGTTGAGCCCGGAAAACAACAAAAACGACAACACCCTTTTCTGGATGGCTTACTATTATTACGACTTAGGGATCATGAGCAAGGTTGCTGCCCTGCTGGGTAAAACTGATGATGCCAGCCAGTTCAGCAAGCGCCAGCAGGAAATCAAAACCGCCTTCAATACCATCTATGTGGACAAAAGCACATACCGGACGGTGAAGTCCGGCGTAAAAACAGGCTTTATGGGACCACCGAATGCGCAGCAGGGAGAGCAGAAATCCGATAAGGGGCAGCTGATTGACACGCAGGCTTCGTACGCGATTCCGCTGGCTTTGGGAGTCTTCAATGAAGACAACAAACCCTTTGCTGTGAAATACCTGAACGAAGCGATTCAGCGGAAGAACAAAGACGATGGCGGTGTGGAACGGCCTGAATATTCGCTGATGACAGGTTTCATCGGTACGGCGTCCATCAGCGATGCCCTTTCCGAGAATGGTAACCATGCCCTGGCATACCGGCTGTTGCAGCAGAAGGAGTATCCGTCCTGGTTGTATTCGGTCGTCAACGGCGCCACTTCCATCTGGGAGCGGCTCAATTCGTATACCGTCGAGAATGGTTTTGGCGGTAACAATAGCATGAACTCCTTCAACCACTATTCGTTCGGGGCTGTCGCTGCGTGGATGTATACTTACTCGCTGGGGATTCAGCGGCATCCGCAGGTAGCCGGGTTCAAAGAATTTGTTTTGAAACCCACCCCGGACCCCGACGGGAAAATTACCTTTGCCAAAGGACACTACGATTCGGTTTACGGCCGTATCAACAGCGAGTGGCGGAAAACGGGCAATACCTGGACCTACAAAACCACCGTTCCCGCCAACACCACCGCTACGCTCTACCTGCCGGCCAACAGCCTCGCTCAGGTGAAGGAAAGCGGCAAATCCATCGCGCAATGGAAAGGCGCAAAGCAGGAGAATGGCCAGGTAGTGCTGCCGCTCGGCTCGGGTACTTACGTGTTTGACATCAGAAATTAATAGCCTTGTTCCATCAATGATACACCCACGGGTAACTTCAAAACTTACAGGTCTGCTCCTTGCCTTATCTCTGCTTGGACAGGCGCAGCCTAACCCATCGCTCAGAGCGGGCTTTCAGCGCCCACCCAATGCGGCCAAACCACGCGTGTGGTGGCACTGGATGAACGGCAACATCACCAAAAACGGTATTCAGAAGGACCTCGAATGGATGAACCGCGTCGGCATCGGGGGTTTTCAGAACTTCGACGCCAGCCTGTTTACGCCCTTGGTCGTGCCGAAAAAGCTGGTGTTTATGACACCCGAGTGGAAAGACGCCTTTAAATTTACCACCGACCTGGCCCAGAAACTACAACTCGAAATGGCCATCGCCGGCTCCCCCGGCTGGAGCGTAACGGGTGGCCCCTGGGTGCAACCGCAGGACGGCATGAAAAAATACGTCTGGACCGAAACCCGCGTTACGGGTGGACAGGCTTTTACCGGTAAACTGCCGCAACCACCGGCTACGACGGGCGATTTCCAGCATGTCTCCCTACCAAAATCATCGATGCTGGGTGGGGCAACGGGGGAGTTGCCAACCTACTACCAGGATGCGCTGGTCATCGCTTATCGCCTGCCTGCCCAAGATAAATTCTTCACCGAATTTAAGCCTAAAGTCACGGCCAGTGGCGGTACGTTTAGCCTCGCTGAGTTAACTGACGGTGACCTGACCAACGCCAAATACCTGCCGCCCCAGCCGGTAGGTGAAGACATGTGGATTCAGTACGCGTTCGATACGCCACAGACCTTCAAAGCCTTTTCGATTGTGGGTGCGAACCATACCCCGTTGGAACAATTCAACGGTGGTCCGGAGAACCGGGCGCTTAAGGTCAGCGACGATGGTGTTACCTTCCGGGAAGTAGTTACCATTCCGGGTAGTATCGTGGCCCAGAATACGATGAGCATTCCGCCAACGACCGCCAAATTTTTCCGATTTACGTTCAAAACCTTACCGGGTCAAGCCAATATGTTTGCCGCTATGGCGGGGGGGAGGCCCGAACCGCCCAAACCGGAGGGCGTTAACGTGGCTGAACTGGTCCTGCACAATACCGACCGCATCAACCTCTTTGAGGACAAGGCCGGTTTTAATCCCTGGAAAGAGACAGGCGAATTACCGGTCGTAGCCAATGCCGATGTAATCCCTACCGAGGATGTGATTGATTTAACAGCAAAGATGAGTGCGGATGGTAGTCTGTCGTGGACTCCACCGGCCGGTAACTGGATTGTTGTGCGGATGGGCTATTCGCTGACGGGCCGCCAGAACCACCCGGCCTCTCCCGAAGCCACCGGCCTGGAGGTCGATAAACTCGACAAAGATGCCGTAAAGCGCTACATCAATACATACCTCGACATGTACAAAGATGCCACCGGCGGACAGATGGGAGCCAAAGGATTGCAGTACATGGTACTGGACAGCTACGAAGCCGGCCACATGACCTGGACCAAAGCCCTGCCTGAGGAGTTTGCCAAACGCCGTGGGTACGATCTGAAGCCATGGATTCCCGTACTGACTGGACGGGTGGTACGCAGTACCGAAGCCAGCGAGAAGTTTCTGTGGGATTTTCGCAAAACCATCGGTGAACTCATCGCCGAAAACCACTACGATGTTATTGGCGACGCCCTGCACCAGCGCGGCATGAAGCGTTATACCGAATCGCACGAAAATAAGCGCATTTACCTGGCCGACGGCATGGATGTAAAACGCCACGCCGATATTCCGATGTCGGCCATGTGGACGCCGGGCAGTCTGGCCGGTGGCGGTGACGAGGAAGTCAGAAGCAAAGCCGACATCCGGGAGTCGGCGTCGGTGGCGCATATATACGGGCAGAACCTGGTTGCGGCTGAGTCGATGACCGCCATCGGCAATGCCTTTAGCTGGCATCCCGAAAAGCTGAAGCGCACCGCCGATATGGAAATGGCGTCGGGTTTGAACCGTTTTGTGATTCACACCTCCGTACACCAGCCGCTGGATGATAAAAAGCCGGGCTTTTCGCTAGGCCCTTTCGGGCAATATTTCACCCGCCAGGAAACCTGGGCCGAACAGGCCAAACCCTGGATGGATTACCTGGGCCGCAGTTCCCACCTGTTACAGCAGGGCCGGTTCGTGGCCGATGTGCTGTATTACTACGGCGAGAATACCAATATTACCAGTGCCTTTGCTACCAGACTCCCAAGTATTCCGGGCTACGAGTACGATTTTGTCAACGCATCGGCGCTGCTGAATGTGGTGCAGGTAAAGAATGGTAAACTGGTAACGCCGAGCGGCATGTCGTACAGCGTGCTGGTGCTGGATGAAACGGCGAAGCTGATGACCTTGCCCGTGCTGAAGAAAATCCGGGATCTGGTTAAAGCTGGTGCCAGAGTAACCGGTACCAGGCCGGAGAAGTCACCGAGTCTGAGCGATAACCCGGCCGAGTTTACCGCGCTCGTGACCGAAATCTGGAGCAATCCGAACGTATCGGCTAACAAGTCGCCCGTTGAGGTGCTGAAGTCGGTCAACGTGCCGGAAGACGTGATTATCCGCAACAATAAGGCCGAGGTGCTGTATGTGCATCGCCAGACCGGCAACGAAGATATCTACTGGCTCAACAGCCGGAGCGAAAACCCTAATGATGCGGAAGTCAGCTTCCGGATGATGGGCAAAGTACCCGAACTGTGGAATCCCCAGACCGGTGCTGTTGAGAAGGTATCGTACCAGATTAAAGACGGCCGTACCACAGTGCCGCTCCATTTCGAATCCTGGGATGCGTATTTCATCGTCTTCCGCGACCAGGCAACCACAACCTCCTACACCAAGCCGGCAGTAGCGGTAACTCCTGTGGTAACCATTTCGTCGCCGTGGACGGTAAATTTTGGCCAGAAGGATGATGCTGCCCGCAGCGTAACCTTCAATAAACTGACGTCGTGGTCAGACCATACCGATGCCGACATTAAGTATTTCTCCGGCACGGCTGCGTACAACACGACGTTTACCCTCCCCACGGTGGTAAAAGGTGGTCGCTATGAACTGGATTTGGGCGACGTGAAAAATCTGGCCGAAGTACTGGTGAACGGTAAGAATGTGGGAATCGCCTGGAAAAAGCCGTTCCGGCTCGACATTACGGATGCCGTGAAAGCTGGTGCCAACTCGCTGGAGGTACGCGTAACCAACCTCTGGGTAAACCGGCTGATTGGCGATGCCCAACCCGATGTCAAACAAAAAACGACGTTCACCACCATGCCGTTCTACCAGGCCAATGCCCCCCTGTTGCCGTCGGGTCTGCTAAGCGAGGTAAGTATACTGCTGAAAAAGTAGTAGACATCTGTGTTTCGGGCGTTTCCCGGCTGGATGCGTGTTACCCGCAGGCGTTTATTGTCGAGCGGGTCGGCTTGCTGATTCGACCAGTTTTCGAACAGCGGCCGGTGAACCGGCATTAAACTTGAGTCCTGTTTTAAACGGATGATCCATGGTTGGTGTCTATAAGGGGTAGATAAACAAACCGTCATGAAACGCATCCTCTTTTTAACCCTCATCAGCCTGGGTAGTTGGCCGGCACTGGCTCAATCCGACCATGAGCAGCGCGTACAGGCTTCGCTGCAGCAGGCCACCGTTTTTCTGAACCGCGCTCAACTTACGGCTCAGGCACGGGCCACCCTGGAGGCCGGTACCACCCGTCTGATTATCGACAATGCGGCTGCCCAGACCGATCCGCAGAGCATTCAGGTCAGTGGCAAGGGCGATGCCGTGATTCAGGGCGTTCAGTTCCGGACCAACTTTCTGACGAAGGTATCTAAACCGGCTGCCTTACAGCGGCTGGAGGATTCACTGCGTACCGCCCGGCAGACGTTTGAAACTCTTACCCTGGAACTGGAGGTGCTGGAGAACGAAAAACGGCTGGTACTCGCCAACCAGAAGGTAGGCGGAGACAAGGGCGCTACCGTAAAGGAGGTGGTTGATATGGCCGATTTTTACCGGAAACGGCTGACCGAGATCGGCCAGAAAATGCTGGTGGTGCAGCGCCAGCTCCGGGAGCAGAAACAGCGCGTAGACCGGCTGGAAGGGCAAGTGAACGAGCAGAATGCCCGGCGTAACCGGCCGGTGGGGGAGATTGAAGTAACCCTGACGGCCCGCACCCGCACGGTCGTTGACCTAAACCTGAGCTATGTCGTCGCCGGAGCCGGGTGGTCGCCCGTCTACGACATCCGGGTAAAAAACACCAAAAGTCCGGCTTCCATTGCTTACCGAGCCTATGTTTATCAGAATACCGGCTTCGACTGGGAGAATGTGCGGCTGTCACTCTCCACTGCCAATCCGGCGCTATCCGGCACCCAACCGGATTTGGGTACGCAGTACGTGAGTTTTTACGAGCCCCGGCCCGTGCCCATGCAGCGCGCCTATTCAAAGGCCATGGCCGGTGGAGCCACCGATGCCAGTGAGACTGCGGTAGTGGCCCAAGCGGCTGCGGCTCCTACGGTCGATCTGGCCAATACGGCTCAGTTCACCCAGGTAGAGGACCAACCGCTCAATGTTAGTTTTAATATCTCCATTCCCTACTCCATTCTGACCAACAGCCGCCCGCAACTGGTGGATATTCAGACGAGTGAAATACCAGCCAGGTACCGCTACTCCGCCAGTCCGAAAGTCGATACCGACGCGTTTCTGGTGGCGGTGCTGTCGGGCTGGGAAAAACTGAATTTATTAAACGGTGTGGCGCGGGTATATTTTGAAGGAACCTACGTGGGCGAATCTCAGTTAAACCTTCGTCAGGCTAATGCGGCTACCAGTCAGGGCGATTCGCTGGTGCTGTCGCTGGGACGCGACAAGCGGATTCTGGTGCAGCGGGAAAAGATGACCGATTTCAGCAGCCGTAAGACCCTGGGTAGCAACGTCCGTGATACTTACGGCTACCGCATTACGGTACGCAACACCAAAAATGAACCGGTGCAGTTGACTCTGTACGACCAGATTCCGGTCTCGACCGACAGCCGCATTGAGGTATCGCTGGAGGATGCCGGTGGGGCGGTTCATCATGCGGAAACGGGGCGGCTGACGTGGAATCTGATGCTGCAACCCAACGAAAGCCGGACGCTGACGTTCCGCTACGAGGTGAAATACCCCAAAGGCAGAACGCTGACCAATGCCGAATAACCACCGTACCGAACTATACTCGTGCTCACTACCTTCGTTAACCGCGCCATCACCTATTTTGGGCGGGGTCTGCTTTTTGTGGCTCCAATCGGGCTGACCATCTACGTCTTCTACGGCATTTTCGAGTGGGCCGACAGCCTGAATCCGTCGGACATACCGGGCATTGGCCTGCTCATAATGCTGGGTATTATATTCGGCGTCGGGGTGCTGGTATCTACCATCATCCCGAACTCCTTTCTGACTCTGTTCGAAGGGTCCATCAAACACCTGCCGCTGGTTCGGCTGATTTATTTTTCGCTGAAAGACCTGATCTCGTCCTTTGTGGGCGACAAGAAGAAGTTTAATCAGCCCGTGCTGGTGCTGGTCAATCCGCAGGCGGAGCTGAGCAAACTCGGGTTTATTACCCAGACTGACCTGAGTCACCTGCACATTAAGGATGCGGTGGCAGTGTACATGCCGCATTCCTACGCTTTCTCGGGCGAGCTGTTTATAGTGCCGGTCGCCAATGTGAAGTTGCTGAATGCCTCCAGCACCGATGTCATGAAAATGATCGTTTCGGGTGGCGTTTCAACAAAAAGTTAACGAAAATGGTATTGTATTCAAGAGGAAGCTGTTGATTAACCGACGCGTTGGCGAGGTCACGGCATTCCTGGGCCCATAAACCATTCGTGACTATGAAACCATGGCTTTTCTTCCTGCTGTTTACCAGTCTGACCTGGTCTGTACAGGCCCAGACTATATCACCCGACCCGACCGGCTCACGGTCGCTGAGCCAGAATCCTAAGTATGCGGTTTTGATGCGGCCGGGCCGCTATCTGGCGCTCGATGCCAACAACATGGTCCGCTTTCGCCGGTACCGGTTTTTTGAGGGAGACGAAATTCGCTTCAAGTCCCGGGTTGATGGCACCAAGTACGAGGCTCCCCTGTACGTTGTAACAGACTCCACATTCAGTATTATCATACCGAACGAGATTATGAACCGGCAGGAGCCGCTCTCGTTCCGGCTCGGCGACGTACAGAAGGTGTATATCGACCGCCAGATTCCCTGGGTCACCGCGGGCTCGTTTATTCTCCCGTTGGCGGGGGTAGTCTTCGCCATTGCCGATTACGTCAATCCTAAATCGCTCGACGGGCGTTCGGGCCGGTTTATTTTCGACAGCCGGTCACTGGTTCCCGCCGGAGCCCTGATCGGAGCCGGAGCCATTTGCTACAAACTGAGCTTCCCCCGCTACCGTATCAACAAAAACAACCGCCTTCGCGTGCTACGTACACTTTAGCGTTAAAAGTTAAGAATTAAGAGTTGGGCTGGCGCACGCTTTTATAATTCTCAACTCTTAATTCTTAACTCTTAACTCCAACGTGTAGCTTTGCGGGATGAATGCAGTCTACCTCACCCCGCCAATTGGTCCCGTACGGGCCACTATTCCGTTAGCTTCCTCCAAAAGCGAAAGCAACCGGGCGCTGATTATTGATGCGCTGACGGATTTTCGCTGTGATCTTCATAATCTCTCGACCGCCCGCGACACGCAGACGATGATCCGCCTGCTGCGGTCGGAAGACGCCGTGGCTGATGTAATTGATGCCGGCACGACCATGCGGTTTCTGACGGCTTACTTCGCCGTAACCGGGAAGCACAAGACGCTGACCGGTACGCCCCGCATGTGTGAGCGGCCCATTGGTATTCTGGTTGACGCCCTGCACCTGCTGGGAGCCGATATTGAGTACCTGCAACATGAAGGATATCCGCCCCTCGTCACCAAAGGGTTCGGGTATAGCGGTACCAACCGGGTGTCTATCCAGGGGGGGGTGAGTAGCCAGTATATCTCGGCACTGCTGATGATTGCGCCTATGCTCCCCAACGGCATTGTACTGGAACTGACCGGCGACATTGGTTCGCGGCCGTACATTGAAATGACTCTTCAGCAGATGGCCTATTTTGGGGTGGAAGCCGAAACTGACTGGACCAATAAAACCATTACGGTGCCCGCTAAAGCCTATGAGCCGAAATCGTACCGTATCGAGTCCGACTGGTCGGGGGCCAGCTACTGGTACAGTGTGGTTGCGCTGGCCGATGAAGCTGAGGTAGAACTGCTGGGGCTGAAAGAAAAATCACTACAGGGCGATAGCGCTATTGCCCACATCATGCGGCCGCTGGGCGTCGAAAGCACCTTCACCGACACGGGGGTACGCCTGACCAAAATACCGGCTAAGGAATCGCTGGCGGTCGATTTTACCGATTGTCCGGACCTGGCGCAGACGGTAGCCGTTTGCTGCGCCGTGAAAGGTACTGCGCTGACGCTGACGGGGATCGAAAGCCTGAAGATCAAAGAAACTAACCGCGTGGCAGCCCTTCAGGCGGAGCTCCAGAAGATCGGTGCCGTACTGGTCGAAGCCGAAGCCAATCACCGTTACGAGGTCCGCCCGATGGATATTCCGGCTTCGGCGACGGGAAACGCCCGCATCCACACCTACGACGACCACCGCATGGCGATGGCGTTTGCCCCGGTGGCTATGCAACGGGGCCTGTTCATCGAAGAACCTAATGTCGTTGCCAAGTCCTACCCATCGTTCTGGGATGATTTTGCAAGGGTAGCGGGCGTTCGTTTGACAACGGATAGTTAAGATTGTTTCAGGTTCAAGGTTTCAGGTTTCAAGGTAGTGGCACAGCGGCCTGCTGGCTGGCTTTACTAAGAACATGAAACCTTGAACCTGAAACTATTTCGTAAACCGTCACTTCATTTTCACTTTCCGTCACCGGCTACCCGGCGATTTCGGCTGACCTTTGTTGTGTTCAACCCGCAAAACAACATCGGTCATGAAAACCATCCTGCAACTCGAAGAACTCGCCCAATTCCTTGTCTCCATTGTTCTGTTCAGTCAACTGCCATTTGCCTGGTGGTGGTTTCCTGCGCTGATCCTGCTGCCGGACATCGGTATGCTGGGGTATCTGGTTAATCCGCGTCTGGGCGCTTATCTATACAACCTCTTTCATCATAAGGGGATTGCCCTGCTGGTGGGCGTTATGGGTCTGCTGATGCAGCAGCCGGGGGTGATGCTGGCGGGTGTGATCTTGCTTGGCCACGCAGCTATGGACCGGACGATGGGCTATGGACTGAAATACACCACCAGCTTCAAACAGACCCACCTCGGCACATTGAATTAAGTCAGGCTAACCTTCACCGTAAACCAATTACCATGACTACGCAACCAAACATTCTTGTCCTGGGCGCTACCGGCAGCATCGGATACGCCGTTACCACCAATCTCCTGGCTCGTCAGTTGCCCGTCACCATACTGGTTCGCAATCGGTTGAAGGCAGAGGCACTTTTCCCCAATGCGCCCACGCTTACCATTGTTGAGGGCGATGTGCAGGATGCTAACACGCTGAGGCAGATAGCCGCCGGCAAGCAGTTTATTTTTCACGGCATCAATTACCCCTACGACCAGTGGTTTGCGCATATGGAACCCGCTACCCGCAACGTCATCGACGCTGCCCGACAGAACCGGGCCACTATCGTTTTTCCCGGTAACGTCTACAATTACGGTAATGCCAACGAGCCGATCCGCGAAGACAGCCGGCCCGTGCCGAACAGCCGGAAAGGCGCCTTGCGGGTGGCACTGGAGGATCTGCTGGCCAGGGCCGCTCAGGATGGTGCCTGTCGGGTGCTGACGGTCCGGCTGCCTGACTTCTGGGGGCCAAACGTGCTGAACGAAGGTGTAAAGCCCGTGTTTGAAGGGGCCTTGCAGGGAAAGGCGTTACCGTGGCTGCTCAACGCTGACATCCCGCATCAGTTTGTGTACACCCCCGACGCGGCCGAGATCATTGTGCGGCTGA
Organism: Nibrella saemangeumensis; assembly: GCF_039541915.1. NCBI lineage: Bacteria > Pseudomonadati > Bacteroidota > Cytophagia > Cytophagales > Spirosomataceae > Nibrella > Nibrella saemangeumensis. The sequence goes on along the minus strand of NZ_BAABHD010000024.1, from coordinate 120,076 downwards.
TGCTGCGTGGTAACCAGCAGCCTTATGAACGCTGGAACTACGGTGGCGAAGTAGTTCCCTCAGTGCGTTGGCTCTTTGGCCAGATTGCCGCGCTGACAGGCCAGCAGCTGAAGATTAAGGTATATCCAAAATGGCTGTTTTTCGTGCTGGGGCTCTTTGTGCCGATGATGCGCGAACTCAAGGAAATGTTTTACCTCTACGAGAACAGCGTGATCCTGGATGATAACAAGATTCGTCAGCTCTTTCCTGACTTCAGCGAGACGCCCCTTGACCAGGCGCTGACGGATACCTTAACCTGGTTCGCCAGACACCAGCTAAAGCAGGAATTTACCCCCGTCATCAGGCCGACTGAAGGAACGTCTGCTGCCGATAGGCACCGGGTGTCGAGCCCATCCATTTCTTGAACGACCGGAAGAAGACGCTCGGTTCGGAGTAGCCCAGCAGGTACGCAATGTCGGTGGTGCTGAGGTACGGTTCGCGCAAGTGCTTGACGGCAAGGTCACGACGTACCTCATCCAGTAGCTGCTGGTAAGTAACGCCTTCGTCTTTCAGGTGGAGTTGCAGCGTACGTACGCCCATGGCCAGGCGGTCGGCTACAATGGCCAGCGTTGGTTCTTCGCCTTTCAGTAAAGAGACAATTTCCTGCTTGACACGGGCTGCGAGCGTGGGGGTACGGAGTTTTTCCAGCAGTTCGTCGGCGTGCCGTTCGAAGAGCGGGAAGAGATTCGGATTGGCATTCAGTACGGGTGTGTTGAGCCAGTGGGCATCCAGCACCAGAACGGTTTCGGGCGCATCGAAAGAGAGCCTGGCCGGCGCTAATACCCGCTCATGTTCGCTTGTATCCAGCGGCCGGGGGTAAGCAAAGCGGATCTCTTTGGCTGTAACGGCTTGCCCCGTCAAGGCCCGCATCGCCGACAGGTAAATAGAAACCTCCGAATTCAGCGCGTGTTCGGGAAAAATAATGTCGTCGCTGATGATGCGCAACGTCAGGTGGTAATCATCGCCAACCCGCTGACCGGTCGTTACAATACCTTCGCAGACAATATCCTGATATTGGCACAACTTCTCAAACGCTTTCTCCAGGGTAGGGCAGTGCATCATCACATACGCCAGTATACCGACCGATACCGGATTGATGATGGTGCCCATGTGCAGCGACAGATACGGGTCACCGGTAGCGGCAATGGCTTCTTTCCAGAGCGCCTGAATCTGCCGGATCGGAATTCGTCCGTCGGGGTGCTTCAGCTGCGCCGGATCGACCCCCACGGCCTGAATCAGGGCTTCGGGATTGGCCCCGCGCTGCTGAGCCGTGTAGAGAAGCAGGTTAAACGAGCCTGCCGAGAGTGTGTCATTCGTTGCCATGCCTGATTCGTTAATGCAGTTCACGAAAATACGCAGCTGAACGCAATAACCGGCTGCCGTACCAACTGAAAAGCTCTCCATCCACCAGCATCACCCGTGCCGACGGACACCACTGCTGTAACTCAGCTATATGTTTTTTCCGGAACGGATACGGCTCCGACGACAGCAAGATTAGTTCCGGCTGGCTGGCTTGTAGGTCCTGTTCCGTGATTTCGGGGTAGCGGCTCCGGTGGGCAAACACATTTTGAAAGCCAGCTGCCAGGAGCATGGAGTGGATAAAGGTATCGGCGGCCGCCCCCATCCAGGGGTTGCGCCAGATGAAGTAGGCCGTGCGGAGCCGGGGCGCAAGGGGCAGTATCCCGGTGAATCTATGTTCTATTTCATCGGCTATCGTTTGGGCTTCCTGTTCTTTAGCCACCAGTTCACCAACTGTCCGGATCATGATTAAGGCATCGGTGAGGGTGACTACGTCGGTGATATGAACAGGGTAGTGGCGCTGTAGCTCTTCAATCTGGTCACGGGTATTTTCTTCCCTGTTGGCGATAATGAGGTCGGGCTGAAGGGCGTGGATACGATCCAGGTGCAGGGTTTTGGTGCCACCCACAATGGTTTTCAGGCTGACTTTAGCTTTTGGATGGATGCAGAACTTAGTCAGACCGACAATCTCCTCGTCCAGACCTAAATCAAAAAGCAGTTCTGTTTGGGAAGGAACCAGGGAGACAATGCGTTGTGGCGGCATAAATTAGGTATTATCTGGAATTAACATTATTTTACCTCTAACTGAGCAAATCCTGTTCCCGCTTTATGAAATTACTACCGCTGTCGTTTATATTACTTTTCCTGCCCCACCCAGGTCTATGGGCGCAGGACGCCAGGATAATCCGTGTAAAAGCCGGAGCCGACGCCAGAAAGGTTATTCCGGTTCCGGAACGCTACCGCTATGCCAACTTCCAGCCCGGTACGGTTGCCTTTTACAACGGTTCCACCGCGAAGGCAACGTTAAACTATAGCGTTCTGCTGGGCGAAATGCATTTTATTGACCCGACAGGAGATACCTTATCGCTGGCTAATGAGCAAACCATCAAACGAATTGACGTCGGTAGCGATGTATTCTATTATGATCCAAAGAGTGGCTTTCTGGAGGTAGTGGCCGATTATAGCCCGATGAAGCTGGCGATAAAACGGGAGATGAAAATTGTGGCCGGTGAACGCGAAGGAGGCTATAACCAATCGTCGGGCGCTTCGGCGATCCGAACGTACAAGTCACTGGCAACGGCCAACGGACAGGTGCAGCGGCTGGAAGTTAAAGGGGATATGCTACTGACCAAAGACGAAGCTTATTTTCTGATCGACGGTAATAATCAGGCGTTTAGGGCAGATAAGTCGGGTATCCAGAAAGCTTTTCCGAAGCACAGGAAAGAAATAGACGCATACCTGAAAGCGCATGATCTGAATCTTCGGCAGGAGCAGGACCTGAAGCAACTGCTGCAATTCTGCCGGGAACTGGCCTGAACAAAGAAGGGTCGGTGTGAACCGACCCTTCCGGAAAATTACAGAATATACGTCATCTGCGACAGCTCGTTGAGGTTGTTGAACCGTAACGTTCGGTGCTGCCGACCAGAACGGGATTTAGCGGTAACGGGCGCACTGGTAGCGACCTTGCTTTTGCCCCGGCAAAAGAATAATTTTTTGAGTGCTGCTTTCATAGTGTGGAGTGGTTGGCTTCTGTGAGTTCTAACCCAATATTGGGGCATAAGTTCCGCTGCTGAACCATTTTTGTTCATAAACGGACTTAAATTGTGTAAGCGGTCTGATTCTACCGGCTGATGCCTGGATTTTCTGGTGCAAATTGGCCCGGTGACCCCGGCCGGCTGTTGGATTACTGACAACGACCGCTTACCTTTTCAGCAAAATCAGACTCTTATGAAAATCCTTATTCCTTTACTACCCCTTTCGGTACTGGCATTCGGTGCGGTGGCCCAGTCCGCCGTTCCGTCGCCCGAAGCCCAGATCAAAGCGGCCGTGCTGGCTGCCCCCGCCGACAAACGCGATGGCGCTATGGTGTACGGCTACAATGCCGGCAAAGAATTTGTGGTCTTGCGAAAAGGCACCAACGAGATGGTTTGCCTCACCGACGACCCGGACAAGAAAGGCCTGAGCGTATCGTGCTACCACCGCGATCTGGATCCGTTTATGAAGCGAGGACGTGACCTCCAGAAACAGGGCAAAACGGCGCAGGAGATTATGGATATGCGTGAGAAAGAAGTAAAGGCCGGTACGCTGAAAATGCCTAAGCAGCCCTCAACCCTGTTCGCCTATTCGGCCAAAGACGGTGATTTCGATACGGCCACCGGCGAGGTGAAAGACGGCTATCTCCGCTACGTGGTGTATATTCCGTACGCTACCGCCGAAAGTACGGGTCTGCCCCTGAAGCCTGAATCGCCGGGTATGCCCTGGATTATGGACCCCGGTACGCACCGCGCCCACATCATGATTAATCCGCCCCCGCCCACCAAAAATTAAGCCCGAAAGAAAAGCCCCGGCAGTTGCTGCCGGGGCTTTTTAATTGTATTCAGAAGGTCGTTTTATCTTACGCAGCAGTCTTGCTAAGGACAGGCTCTGGCTGGCGAATCATATAGTCGCCGTCTTCGCACATAAACCATACCTTCGTCTGGATCAGGTAGGTTTCTACATCAATCTGCTTCAAACTACCTGAGCGGTCCAGCTCCGCGTAGTAGTCAAATTTGAAAGGAGTAGCATCCAGGCCAAAATACTTCTCCAGGTCGGCTATCGTCTCAATAAGCAACGAACTTTGCCGGGCTTTAAAAAATCTGATCTTCATGTTACGATAGGTAAAAGTATTAGCGCAAATATAGTAGTATGCAAACATACTTTTCACTTTTGTAACAAAAAATATAACTATTTTCGCAAAATGCTGATTGACTGATGTTTATACATGTATTGTCAGGCGATGAGTTTGTATCCCACGCCCCGAACGTTCAGAATCTGCACATTGGGGTCATCTCTGAGGTAGCGACGCAGCCGCGTAATGAATACATCCAGGCTGCGGCCGTTGAAAAAACTATCGTCACCCCATAGATCCAATAGGACTAAACTACGTTCCAGCACTTGGTTGCGGTGTTCATACAGCCGTTTCAGCAATTCGGCTTCACGGTGGGAGAGCAGCTCTTCGTGGCCGTTCAGGGCAAGTTTCTGCTTCGTATAATCAAAGTGGTACTTGCCAATGGTGAGTTTTTCCGGGTCTGCTGATCGGAGAGGATGGTTGCGGTTCAGCAGGGCTTTGATGCGGACGATAAGTTCGTCCATGCTGAAGGGCTTTTTCAGGTAATCGTTGCCGCCCAGTTCAAAGCCCTTTACGACATCAGCCGGCTGGGAGCGGGCCGTCAGGAAGATGATGGGCACATACGGATCGTCCTCGCGGATGCGCTCGGCCAGCGAAAAGCCGTCCAGTTTTGGCATCATCACGTCGGCGACCACGACATCCGGCTTATTTGCCCGGAACAGGGCCAGCCCTTCTTCGCCGTCAACGGCATAAGTTACCGTAAAGCCGCGCACCTCCAGACTGTCCCGGACAATCATGCCCAGGGCTACTTCATCCTCAATTAGTAATATAGTTGCCATTGCGTTATATAGAGGAAGAGTGAAGCGGATTAAGATTAACCCGAAATTTCTTAATACCGACTACGCCATCACCACCCAGTTCGGGAATCAACAGAATGAATTCACTGCCCATTCCCGGCTCGCTGACCACCTCAACCTGACCGCCATGTTTCTCCACGACCTGCCGGACATAAGAGAGCCCCAGGCCAAAGCCTTTTACCGGATGGAGATTGCCGGTAGGAACGCGGAAGAACCGATCGAAGATGGCCTCCTGGTACGCCCTGGGAATCCCGATGCCGTTGTCTTTGATCAACAGCCGCCAGATCTTATCCTGCTTTCCGCTGCTGATCCGAATCGTTACCGACTCTCCGGAATACTTGATGGCGTTGTCGATCAGGTTATTGATGGCGTTAGTGAGGTGGAAGCGGTCGAGTCGGACGGGTTCTTCATCCGGCTGCATATCAACCTCAAACTGAATGGCCTTAGTGGCTTTTAGCTGATAGTTACTGATAATTGGATTGATGAGCTCCGACGGTTTTATCCATTCCGGATTCAGCACCATGTCTTTTTTCTCCTCTACCGCCATGTTCAGGACTTTTTCGACGAGGTCCGACAGGCGTTGCAGTTCGTTGCGCGAAATGGTGAGGTATTTCTCAGTACGCTGCGGATCGTTGAGGGCCCCAAAATGCTGCATGGCTTCTACGGCCGCCGACACGGTGGCAATGGGTGTTTTCAGCTCATGCGTCATGTTGTTGATGAAGTCGTTCTTGATTTCCGACAGCTTTTTCTGCCTGATAATGGTCGACAACATGAACAGGAAACAGCCGGTGGTCAGCACCAGCAGCAGCACCGAGCTACCCAGCAGCCAGCCCATCTTTCGCAGGATATACGAGGTTGGCGTTTTGAACCACGCCTGCAAAAACTGGCCCTGCACCGGGTTCACCGGCACCGGGGGCGTATTGATCGCGAATCCTTCCCGTGCCTGACCGGTGAACCGAACGCGCTGAGCTGGTCCCGGCTGAGCCGCAATATGAAGGGTGTCCAGCAAAAAATCGGCGTCTACCTCCCGAAGCCGTAACTCCGCCCGGTACGTAGAATCCATTTTGGCCATATTAAACGGCCGGTTCTCCGCCCAGTTGTAGATCAGCATTTTCGATATTTTGCGGGCCAGCGTATCGGCCGGGAGCGTTTCTTCCGCTTTTTCGCCGGGTTTTCGTCGGAAGGAGTACACCATAACATTGGACCGGTCTTCTTCCAGGCGCATCCGCACGGTGTCGCGGCTTTCAGAAACCAGGATGCGGTCGGGATCGCCGGTTTCCGACTCGAAACGCCGGTATATGACACGCTGCGGGGCTTTTCCATTGGGAGCTTTGGTCCGGAAAAGCTGTTGGGCATCGGCCAGCTGGCGTTTCTGCAAGGCATCGAAGAGAGCGTCGCGAACCGTCCGGCTGAACTGCTGGATGTTAAGCTGGTACGTTGTGTAGAGCCAGTATCCCTGAAACAGATTGATACCCAGAATACAGAGGGTCATCAGCAGGAATATGGAGCGAATGCGCTTTTTCATTGGTCACGCCCTTCAGTAGCGGGCCTTTTTACAAAACTAACGACAGCGCTCTGGCTTTGTATCCGGCGTTAACACTGTTTAACACAAAATAACAGTGCTTTACACCGGGCTTGCCGTACTTTGGACCAACAAAATTAATCACGTTTTACGCTCATGAAACTACTCACAATGCTTGCGGCCGGCATCGCTACCCTGTCGGCTGGTCTGGTCAAGGCGCAACCGGCTTCCGGGAATATCACCTACGAAGCCATGCAAAAGATTGATATGTCACAGATGCGGATTGTCATTAACGGGCAGGAGGTAAAACCCGGCAGCCCCGACGCCCCGGCCGACATTCCGGACGTCCGCTCGTTTTCGATGAAACTGACATTTGCGGGTAATTACGGAAAAGAGGAACGCGAAGGCGCTAATATGGTAGTGCGCCGGTTTGTTGGGGGCGATGGTCCTGGCGCAGGAGCAGCCCCACAGGTAACCAACCTGGGCCGCCCGTTCGACGAGACAGTGTACGTCGATATGGCCGATAAGAAATACGTTACCGTGCTGGCGGTGAAGAAAGACAACGATACCAAAACGTATCGTGCTGAAAAAACCTACGTGAAAACACCGGGCTGGCAGGATTCCGACCAGACGAAGAAAATAGCCGGGTTTACCTGCCGGAAAGCGACAGTGCCGTTCCGCAATGAGACCTACACCGTCTGGTACACCACCGACCTGCCCTTTACGTATTCGCCCATCAATGGCCTGGCCCCGGAGAAGGGGGTGGTGCTGCAGATTGAAAGCAACCGCGAGTCGTTTAGAGCCACCAAAGTTGATCAAAAATCGGTCAGCGCGAAGGATGTGCAGCCGAACGAACAGGCACTGACCGTAACGCAGGAACAACTGGATGACCTCCGTCATAAAGCCCTGGCCGATTTCCGCCAGCGCATGATGGCCGACGAACCCCGTTAATTTTCTTTCCCTTCTATCCACACCACACGATTAAAAACACCCATGCGTATCCTGCTCTTTACCACTTGTGTCCTGCTGCTGACCCTTACCGGAGCCCTTGCCCAGCGATCCGGCAAGGGCTCCATCCGGGGAACGGTAGTCGACTCAACCACCGGCAAAGTGCTCCGCGAGGCTACCGTGTCGCTGCTGACCGCCCGCGACTCGTCCTACGTAACCTTTTTGATTACCGACGGCGATGGGGCCTTTACCCTGAAGAACATTCAGGAAGGCGAGTACCGGCTGCTGATTACCTACGTGGGCTATCAAAACGTTTCAAAACCCGTTACTGTAAAACCCGCTCAGCTTACTGTCGATATGGGGACGATACCAATGGTAGCCGGGGCCGTCACGCTCAGCGAGGTGACGGTGAAGCAGGAGCGGGCACCGATTGCGGTAAAGCAGGATACGCTGGAATTTAATGCTGGCTCGTTTAAGACGCAGCCGAATGCGCAGGTAGAAGAACTGCTCAAAAAATTACCGGGCGTGGAGGTAAGCCGCGACGGCACCATCAAGGCGCAGGGGCAGCAGGTGAACCGGGTGCTGGTCGACGGCAAACCGTTCTTCGGCGACGATCCTAAAATGGCCACTCGCAACCTGCCCGCCGACATCATCGACAAGGTGCAGCTCTACGATCAGCAATCGGACCAGGCCGCGTTTTCGGGTATCGACGACGGTAATCGGGAGAAAACCATTAACCTCACGACCAAACGCGACAAACGCAAAGGCTATTTCGGCCAGAACAGCGTAGGCGTTGGTACCGATGGGCGCTATCTGGGCCGGCTGAACGTGAACCGGTTTAATAACGGCCGGCAGGTTTCGCTCATCGGCTTGGGCAACAACCTGAACCAGCAGGGCTTTACCATGCAGGATATGTTCAACTTCGGCGGGGGCGGTATGGGTGGTCAGGGCGGTGGCATCGGTGGACCGGGTAACGGCAATGGTCCGGGAGGCCCCGGTGGGGGTGGTATGGTGATGGTGGGGCCGGGTGGCAGAGCTGGTGGTAACGGTGGTTTTGGTAATAATACGCCGAACAATATTGTGGAGTCGCTGGGCGGTGGACTCAACTATCGCGATGCCTGGGGCAAACGCACCGAGGTCGCCATGAGTTATTTTGCCAACCAGGCCATAACCACCACCGAGCAGCAAAGCCGGCGCGAGAACATTCTGCCGGACGCTTCGTTCGTCAACGATCAGCGTAACTACGCCCGCAACCGTAACCGGAATCACCGGTTCAATATGCGGCTGGATTACAAACTCGACTCGCTGACGACCCTGCGCTTTGTGCCGAATGTGTCGTGGCAGACATCCACCTATAATAGCCTGAGCAGCCAGCGGGCCATGACGATGGCTGGCCAGCCGCTCAACAGCAACGAGACCGATTACCGCTCCAACGGCGATGGCATGAGCGGCTTCAGCAACCTGCTGCTCATGCGGAAGTTTCGCCGGGAGGGTCGTACCTTTTCCGTCAACCTGAATACATTGCTCAGCGACCAGTCAGTTTTGGGGCTGAACCAGGCTACCAACCGATTCTTTGGGCCTGATTCGGTAAACGCCCGCATCAACCGCCTGAATCAGCAAAGCCGCCAGCAAACCGACCTGGTGAACAACACGCTGACGTTGTCATATACGGAGCCGCTGTCGCTCAGCCGCAAGCTGGAGTTTCGCTATACCTATGCATCCAACAGCAACCAGGCCGACCGGTCGGTGAGTGATTACAACGAGGTTACCCGCCAGTACGACCGGTTCAATCCGCTGCTGAGCAACCAGTTTGCCAGCGCCTTTGCCGCGCACCGGGGTGGTGTTATCTTCCAGAACCGCCGACTACGCTACTCGTACGGTATCGGCGTCGAAATGCAGCAGGCCGACCTGCGGGTCGACAACCGGAGCATCGACAGTCTGCTGAACCGGCAGTTTGTCAATGTACTGCCCAACGCCATGTTCACGTATAACTTCGGGCGTAACCGAAACCTGCGTATCAACTATCGCAGCCGGATCAACGCGCCATCGGTGAGTCAGTTACAGCCGGTGCCCGACAACACCAACCCGCTGAGTATCCGGCTTGGGAACCCCAACCTGAAACCGGAGTATATCAATACCGTAATGATGGTGTACAACAGCTTCAGCACCAGCGGTTCCCGCAGTCTGTTTGCCGCCCTGAACCTCAACCAGATCGACAACCGGATTGTCAATGCGACCACCTTTAACAACGTGGGAGCGCAGACCACTCGCCCGGTCAATGCCGATGGCTACTATACTCTAAACGGATTTATGGCCCTGGGCCGGCGGTTGAATGACTTGAAGTTGAATATCAACTGGAACACTAATGTGGGCCTGAACCGGGGTGTTAGTTTTATTAACACTCAGCCGAATTACTCCCGGAACTGGAGCCTGGGGCAGGGTCTGAGCGCCAACTCCAGCTTCAACGGCAAGTTTGAATTTAACGTGACCGGTAACGTCAATTACCAGACCGCCCGTTATTCGCTGCAAAGCAACCAGAATACCGAGTTCTTTACCAAAACCCTGGAGGCCGATATTTACTACCAGTTGCCGTTCCGCTTCGTGCTGACCACCGACATCACTTACCTGAACAATAGCGGCCGTTCGGCGGGCTTCAACCAGAACTTCGCGTTATGGAATGTGGCGCTGGCCCGGCAGTTCTTCAAAGGCAAACAGGGCGAACTCCGGCTCCAGGCGTATGACCTGCTGAACCAGAACCGGAGCATTGTCCGGAACGTAACCGAAACGTATATCGAAGACGTGCAGAGCCGGGTACTGAAGCGGTATTTTCTGCTGAGCTTTACCTACAACCTACGGAAGTTTGGGGTATAGGGTAGTAATAGCCGAAAGCCCGCTGGACGTTGTGAAACGTCCAGCGGGCTTTCGGCTTATCCTGCGGTTGTTATTTGATATACCGGAAATCTTCGTTGCCTTTCAGCGCCAGAAGCGTTTCGTACATAAGCTGGATGACGCCCGTTACATCGTCTATGTGGACGGTTTCAACGGTGGTGTGCATGTACTTCAGCGGCAGCGAGATCAGCGCGGAGGCTACGCCTTCGGATGCGTAGGCAAAAGAGTCGGTGTCGGTGCCGGTCGAGCGGCTGACGGCCTGCCGCTGGAAGGCGATCTCGCGCTGCTCGGCTACGTTGATGATAAAGTCCAGCACGTTGTTCTGCACCGCCGGGCCGTAGCACAGCACCGGACCCGCTCCGGCTTTCAGGTCGCCCTGCTCTTTTTTGTCGTACTTGGGCGATTGCGTATCGTGTGTAACGTCGGTGATGATGGCCAGGTCCGGGCGCAGCCGGCGGGCAATCATTTCGGCTCCGCGCAGCCCAATCTCTTCCTGCACCGAGTTTACAACATACAGCGTAAAGGGCAGCGTGATGTTGTTTTCTTTCAGCATCCGGGCGACTTCAGCAATCATGAAGCCACCCATCCGGTTATCCAGCGCCCGCCCGACGTAGTAGCGGCTGTTCATCTCAAACAACCCATCGGCGAAGGTGCAAACCGTGCCGACGTGAATGCCCATGTCCAGTACCTCCTGCTTGGTAGCGGCTCCCACGTCGATGAACAGATCAGTTACCTTGGGGGCGGTATCTTTGGTCAGGTCGCGGACGTGGATGGCCGGCCAGCCGAACACGCCCACTACCGGTCCTTTCTTCGTGTGCAGGTTTACCCGCATGGACGGTGCAATCAGGGAGTCGGAACCGCCGTTGCGCCGGACAAAGATGTAGCCGTCGTCGGAGATGTAATTGACGAACCACGAGATTTCGTCCGAGTGGGCTTCAATGACTACCTTGTAGTCCTTGCCGGGGTTGATGACGCCGACCGCGGTCCCATAGGTATCCACAATATGCTCGTCGATGTAGGGTTTCAGGTAGTTCAGCCAGATTTGCTGGCCCGACGACTCAAAGCCGGTGGGGGAGGCATTGTTAAGGTATTCGTACAGAAATGCTTTGCTGTGATCGTTCATGAACGTTAATGACAGGAAATTGTGGGTTAATGAAAGGCTTTGTTAGTCGGCAGTGGTCAGTTTGCAGTCGGCAACTGGCCTCCTGCTTTTCTCTGACGAATGCCTACTGAGTACTGCCTACTTATTTTGGTGGTATGAAATTATGGATTGTTTGATTTGCGCCAATTCCTCCCCTGAAAATTCCTGCCTGTAGAGTTCTTCGCATACGGCGGCAACTACCTGGCCCGTCGACCACTCCGGATGGTCGGCTCTGATCCGACCCTCCACCAGCTTCCGGCCATCATCGATCATCTGGAGGCAGACTTGTATGCGTTGCCCCGGCGTCATGCGCTGGAACAGCTCCAACTGCAGTTGCCGGACAGGGGCAGGGGTATCCTTCATAGCAGGTTATAGGTTTTCAGGTTAAGGCGGTGGCTCCAGAAGCGAATATATTCCCAATCAACAGGATTATCACGCAACAGGTTTTCGATATCTGTCTTCTGCAAACCGATTTCGCCGTCCTGAATCCAGATCAGTTTGGAGAGAACAAGATCCTCTGCCGATACTACCCAGGCGTCGAAGCCAAACACCGGCCGTCGCTGCCGCCGGTCGAACTCCGCCAGCCTGAATTCTGTGGGTTTTCGGATAATAAAATCAAGTTTAACGCCACTGGACAGGTCAATAACATGAAACAGCCCGTGCCGTTTGACCTCTTCTTCGACAGTGGGCCGATGAAAATAGAAGTTTCTGGAAAAAATAGCGGCAAAGGCATCCAGATAGTCGGGGGGCAGAACAATGATAATGTCAATATCCCGTGTAAAGCGGGGAATGGTATACATACTCATGGCTACACTCCCTGAGAGCATATAGGGAATATGCTTTTTCTCTAAACTCTGACAAACAAACTGGAGTAGTTCTTCCAACGGGAATGGGGTAAAATCAGGAGCCGCCGGAATACCTCCCGACGGCTCGTCAAAACAACAAAAAATTGGCAGATTACACAAGCGTTCGATCAGAACGAAACGCGGTAGCTCAGTACCGGAATCAGCGGAGTGGCGTAGCTGGTGCGGACCTGGCCAGAGCGCGGGTCGAAGTACTGGCCGAAGACATTCTGGCGGTTGGTAACGTTCTGAATATCCAGGGACAGCGTGCGGGTGTAGTTCAGCCGGTTTTTCTTCCAGCTCAGCCGGATATCGGTGCGGAAGTAATCGGGTAACTGCTGCGAATAGGCGGCATTATCGATGAACACCGCTTCGCCTTTCTGCTGTGAGGCCACCAGGTCGATAGGTGTGTAGCGGTAGCCGCCGTAGTAGCTAACTTTTACATTTAGGCCGATAACGCTCTTCCGGAACAGGCCGGTTTCGCCGGTGACGATCTCCTTGCCGGCCAGAAAACTACTGGCGTAGTTACCGTTGAACCGGGTGTCGCGCCATATGTTGTCTGAGCCTTTGTATTTCGATTCATACAGGGAAGATGACCACAGGAAATAAAAGTTGTTGTGCAGAAACTGCTCTACCGTCAGCTCCAGACCATAGTTTTGACCCACGCCTTTGTTTATCAGCCGGTCTGTCGTCAGCCCGTCGAAGCTGTTGACCAGCGCAAAAGCATCTTTCTTGGTACCGCTGATAGGTATGTTAAACAGCGACTGGTAGTAGGTTTCCGCTTTTACGCGCAGGTGGTCGTTGATAGACCAGTCATAGCCCAGCACCAGGTGGTGCGACCGGGTGAAACCCATATTTCGGTTGGGCTGGATGGCTTCACTACCGCTACCCGTCGTGACAAAATAAGAACCAATGTTTTGCATCTGGCTGTGCAGACCATAGCCGAAGCTAATGGCTTTATTTGGTGCGAAGGCCCACTTCAGCGAGCCCCGGGGTTCCAGCGCATCACTGTTGTTAAGCATCAGGCGCAGGTAATGCAGACCGGCGTTGAATGTCAGTTGCTCCGTCATGCGGTAGTTCCACTGGGCGTAGGTCTGCAGCGTCTGGGTAGCGTTGCGGGCCTGAATCTGCGTCTTCATCTGTTCGGTTTCCGTATCCCAGCGTTTCCGCGACAAGTCGTAAATCAGTTCCGCACCGATGATACCGGCCCGCACCGTATGCCGGGCGTTGAACTTGTAGGTGAGGGTAGATGATGCAATTCGCTTCTGAATGGTGTAGCCTTCACGCCAGCGGGCTGAGGCTGTATAGTCTTCGGTCAGCCACTCGTTCCGGTAGTCATTCTGAAAGCCTGAGGCCAGCAGTACCGTTTTCAGAAATGCCTTCCGGCCTAGGTTGATGGAGTGGGTTATGCCGGCCGCTCCGGTATTGGCCTGAAAGTTTTCGTTGTAGCGGTCATACTCCGACTGCCATTTGGTGGAGTCCTTAGGTGCGTTGATATAGCTGTTGCTCAGTCCCCCAAATCCGAACACGGTGAAGTTACCAAGCTTATTGGTGGGCAGGTACAGGTTGAAAGATAAATCCTGAAAAATGTTGACCGCCGGACCAATGGATACGCCCAGTTTCGACAGGATACCCAGGGTAGAGTAGCGGTAGTTGAACAGATAAGACCCCCGGTAATTTTTTGAAAAAGGCCCTTCGCTGGCAACGTCAATACCCAGCAGGCCAACCTGGACGGTATGCTCCCGTTTGGCATTGTTGCCCTTGCGCAGCCGCAGGTCAAATACCCCGGAGAGCGCATTGCCGTATTCGGCCGGAAACGCGCCCGTCATGAAATCGGAGTTGGTGAGCAATTGGGCACTCAGAATGGAAATACCGCCCCCGGCTGCCCCCAGACTGGAAAAATGGTTGGGGTTAGGAATCTCAACACCTTCCATCCGCCACAGCAGTCCGTTTGGTGAGTTGCCGCGGATGGTAATTTGATTACCGCCATCGTCGGCACCCACTACGCCGGCATAGGCAGTTGCCATCCGGGCGGGGTCGTTAATGGCAGCGGCAAACTTCTGGGTTTCTTCGACCGAAAAGGTGCGGGCGCTAACAGCCGCCATCTCATTCAGTGGCTTATCTTTTTCAATCTGCGGCCGGACCACGACCTCATCTACCTGCTGAACCGACTCTTCCAGATCCACCGTAACGACCAGTTCTTTGCCGGCGTCGACCACGATATTGGAGATAATTCGGTCTTTGTAGCCAACGTACGAGATCTTGAGACTTTGCCGGCCGACGGGCACCTGGCTAAGCCGAAAAGTGCCGTCGGGACCGGTCGTTGTACCTCGTAGTGGTGTGGAGTTAAGCAGGACAATGGTGGCACCCGGAATGGGTGTCTGAAGGCTCTGGTCAACCACCGTTCCCCGGATGGTCTGGGTGATGGATTGAGCGTTCAGGCTAAGCGTTAACAGGCTGAAGAACAGTGCAGGTATGTAATTTTTGAACGACATGATGGTGTGTGATAAGATACACCGCTATGACAGTTCAACAGTCGTTTACCCCTACTTGATAGAACGTTTTAATGGAACGCGGATGACGCAGATTGGGCGGATTCAAAAGGATTTATATTTTATCCGCGTAAATCAGCCCAATCCGCGTTCTATTCACCGACTACAGAAGCGAATGCCCGCGTGGAAACCGACCCAGGCCGAACTGGCAAAACCATCGGTATTGTACCGGTAGCTGACCAGGGGAATATTGGCTCTTGTCGCTGGGGTACGAGCCTCGTTGCCGCTCATAAACCAGTTCACTGAAGGCCCAATGGCCAATGCCAGATGAGGAGTCAGCTTCTTCTCGATGCCCATGTTTATCCGCAACAACGAACTGCCTTCGTCGAAGTAAGACCAGTTATCGGGCAGGAGGTAGTTGCCGACGGCATCAACGTTCATCATCCAGCCGCGTCGGAGGTTAACAGCCGTCCCCAGACCATACCCAAAACTCCAGGCCGGGCGGTCGATACGGTTTACCCCGACCCGGTTGAGGGGACTTCCCATAGTAAAAATGTTGTAGAACGCCCGGTGGCCGGTTTTGAAGGTGATGTTGGCCAGATTGACTTCGTCGGTGGTAAACTCCAGCCGCCGGTAGCCGTTCTGTTGCACCCAGCTGAAGAGACCGATAGGCATTTTTTCGGAATAGCCGGCAAAATTAAACAGACCAATCTGATGGCCACGGGTAATGCGTTTGGCGCTGTTGATAAACCCGCTGATCTGCCAGCCGTCCAGTTGCCGGGCCGCTACGTTGAGCGCACCGGAAACCTGCAGGCCCGTGGCATCCCGGCTGACGACATTGCCAACCCCAGCCACCTGAACACCCCTGAACTGTTGACCTGCAATGTTCAGGTAACCGGCAGCTTGTAAACCGGTCATGTCGCCGAGGGTCATGTTGAGCAGGCCAGCGGCCTGCAGGCTGCGGTCCATACTGCCCAGGGTAATATTGGTTAATCCGGCCAACTGTAAGCCATCCATATTGCCACGGACAAAGTTGGTGTTTCCGGCCAGCTGGATGCCTTTTACATCACCCAGGACGACGTTGGCGGCTCCGGCCAGTTGAAGGCCGGTTACTTCGTCGCCCACCACGTTGCCAAACCCGCTGATCTGTATCCCACTGACATTTCCCCGCACGCCGTTGAGCACACCGCCCAGTTCCAGCCCCGTTACGCCCAGGGAGTAGCCGGCCAGAATGTTAAACGAAAGTCGGTTGATCACCCTGGCGCTGAGTTTGCCGTTGGTGCCGATAAACGGCAGCAGCGATACCTGTACATCGCGGTGGAGCGTATCGCCGGCCAGGTTGGCGTCGTGGATCTCCTGTTTAGTGGTCAGCACCCATTCTTTGAATTCCTCTTTCTGGCGCTCCCAATTGATGCGGGTTGATGGTTTAGTCGTATCTGCCGATGCTACCAAAACAGGTTGTACGGGCTGAACGGTGATGGCGGGTTGGATGCGGCTGGTATCCGTTGATTTCCGGATGGGCAGCGGCCGTAACTCAGACCCCACCGGAGCCGGAGCCAGCCGGATGTTCAGCGAGTGCGACTGCCGGGACGAAATGGTCACCGTCTCTCCAAAGTAATTCTGCTTCCGAACCTCCAGGCGCAGAGCGGGGAGTGCGGTCGGTAATTTGATGCGGTAGTAGCCGTATGGGTTGCTGATGGCCGAGGCCAGTGTGGTTTTCTCGTAAATACTGGCCTGGGTTAATTTCTGACCCGTTTCGCTGTCGATGATGTAGCCATCGAGGTAAAAGTTCTTCGGAATGTCGGCTTCATCAGGCAGCTCGGCACGCAGCAGAATGACGTGGTTGCCCCGCGATTTGTAGGTGACCGTGCCCCGGAACAACTGGTTCAGGGCTTCGCGCACGGGTGCATTGGATACCCGCAGGGTGACGGTGCTGTTCTCATTGACGACCGTTGGACTGTACGAAAAGTTAAAGCGCCCTTCACGGCTGATGGCATTCAGGATATTGCCCAGGCGTTCACTGCGAATATCGACGGAAATTATGCGTTCGAGCGGAGGAACTGGTTGCGCTAACGCTGAAAGGAAGCTCAGCCAACTGATGAATAACAGAAAATAACGGTGTGGATACATGGTGGTAAGTATGACTTTGCGGATAGGACAATCCAGCAGGCGGCTCCCCCTACAGACCAGGAAAAATTATTGGGCGCAACCTTTACCTTCAAATATGGCGCGGCTCCCTTCCCGGCGGACCCGCAGGCCCAGCGTTTCGGCCGTTACGTTCAATACGTGGTCTAAGCTTTCATCGTCGAAGGTCACCGTCAGGAGGCAGTTTTGCAACCCTGGGTTTGCCAGCTGCACATCGGCCTGGTACACGTCATTCAGCGTCTGGACAACGTCGCTGAGCCGGTCATTCTTGAACTCCAGCCGGCCGGTCTTGTAGCTAAACAGGTTGACGTCGAGCTTCGGCAGTTTACGAATGGTGTCTTCGGCGGCATCAAACGCGGCCGTTTCGTTTTTGACGAGCGTTACGGCTTTCTTTTTCGCCGTAAACTCTACCTTGCCGGTACGCACCGCCACTTTCACGTTCTCGTCGTAAGCCCGTACGCTGAACGATGTACCCAGCACCTGTACAGTGGTGCCCTGGGCCTTGATCCGGAAGGGTCTGGCTGGGTCTGGTGTTACCTCAAAGAAGGCTTCACCGGAGAGGGTCACCTCCCGGCTGTCGCTGGCAAATGCCTGCGGGAAGCTCAGCCGGCTACCCCGGTTCAGCGTGACTTTGGTGCCATCGGGCAGCGTACGTTCCTGCTTCTGATTGGTTGTCTTAACCGACTGGATAGCGACTACCTCCGCTTCCGGCTTGTTCAGGTATTTTTGAAAAGCAAGCCACCCCAGCGTGCATACCAGCGCAATCATAGCGGCCGCCCGCCAATACGTTCGCCAGGGGGTTGCGCCCCGGCCCGACAACGGACGGACTATGGTTTCGTCGGTGGGCGGGGTTTCCACCGAGGGGAATGGTGGGGGAGGGGTTGCCGGGGCCGGTACGGTTGGTGCCTGCGCTGTGGAAGCCGGGGTGCTGGTAGCCGTCATCCGGCTTTTCATCTTCAGCCAGGCCGCATCCGTGTCAACCGGAGCTTCGCGGTTAACCTGGCCGGCCGTCTCCCAAATACGCTCAAACTTGTCAAATTCCTGCTGATAAACTTCGTCTTCACCCAGCCATTGACGTACCCGTTCCGACTCAGCCGCGTTGGCCTCTCCCGCCAGGTATTTACCCAGCAGGTCGTCGTTCATTGGCTGTTCGGGTTTGTCCATTGCCTGAATCGCAGGGGCGACCCCGCGTAGTTAAACGATTTACAGGATTAGAAATCTACCATCAAGATTTATCTACCTATTGTTTTCAATTATTCCAGCCACCGGATGCCGAGCCAGAGAAAGATGGCCAGGTACTCGGCTAGTTCGGTGCGCAGAATGCGGAGTGCTTTTCCGATCTGATTTTCCACCGTTTTGATGGATATACCCAACTGGTCGGCAATATCCTGGTACTTCAGTTCATCGAACCGGCTCATGGTAAACACCAGCCGGCACTGTTCCGGCAAGCGTTGGATAGCAGCCTGCAGGCGCTCCGACAATTCGCCGGCCAGCAACGATTGCATCGGTGCTTCAAAAGCCTGGCCCATTTCGGCACTGACGTGCTGCTGATGTTCCGCCTGCACGGCCAGGTGCTTGATCCGGTTCAGGCAGCGATTATGCACCGCCCGATACAGATACGACTTGAGCGACGAGGTAATTTCCAGGCCGTCGCGCTTTTCCCAGATGGTCAGAAAAACGGACTGCACTACCTCTTCGGTATCGTCCCAATCCTTCAGAAAATTATAGCCATACTGGCACAACGGTTTATAATGCTGCCGGAAGACAGTCTCATAAACCCGCTCGTTACCCTGTTGAATGGCGGTAAGTATTTCCTGGTCAGATAGTTGCACCGAAACGTATGAAAGTGTACGGTGCAAATCTACCATACTTTTTCTCAGGAAGCCACTAATCCACCCGTAAGACACCTGAAAGGCGGCCTCCCCCTATTGAGCGGCAAAAATATTTTGTGAACGGTTGTATTCCGGTCAGCACCGATACGTGGAACCACCCTGCTGGCTGCTGAGACATTACAGGTGCAGAAAAACAACTTATCGCTCAGGAAGCTAAGGTAAACAGGCAACGGGCACTACTGTCACAGGGTAGACGACAGCCAGCCTACAAGCAAGGCCAAAGCCATAATGATTAGCAAACCCACCAGAAACGTTTTCAGTATTCCGGTGGGCTTATTGGGTTGATTTGGATTCATATAGGCTATAACGGAATATTCCCGTGCTTTTTCTTCGGCAGCGTGGCGACTTTGTTCTCCAGCATCTGGAACGCCCGGATAAGCTTGTGGCGGGTCTGGTCCGGATGGATCACCTCGTCGATGTAGCCCCGGTGGGCGGCCCGGTAGGGGTTGGCAAACTTCTCAGTGTACTCCTGTACTTTCTCCTGGAGCTTGGCCTGCGGGTCGTCCGCTTCGGCGATCTCGCGCTTGAAGATGATCTCGGCGGCTCCGCTGGCACCCATTACGGCAATTTCGGCGGTGGGCCAGGCGTAGTTCAGATCGGCACCGATGTGCTTGGAATTCATTACGTCATAAGCCCCGCCGTAGGCTTTGCGGGTAATCACCGTTACGCGGGGCACGGTCGCTTCGCAGAAAGCGTAAAGCAATTTGGCCCCGTTGGTAATGATGGCGTTCCACTCCTGGTCGGTGCCGGGCAGAAAACCGGGGACGTCTTCCAGCACCAGCAATGGAATATTGAAACAGTCGCAGAAGCGCACAAACCGGGCGGCTTTGGTGCTGGCGTTGATGTCGAGTACCCCCGCCAGTATAGCCGGTTGGTTACCCACGACGCCGATGCTCCGGCCTGCCAGCCGGGCGAAGCCCACGACTATATTCTCGGCGAAGTTCTTATGCACTTCAAAGAAACTGCCGCCATCGACTACCTCCTCAATGATCTCCCGCATGTCGTACGGCTGGTTGGGGTTGTCGGGAATCAGCGTGTTCAGGCTGGGCCGGGTTTCGTCGGCAGGTTCATAGGGGAGCCGCAGCGGTTCCTCTTCGCAGTTTTGTGGGATGTAGCTGAGCAGGCGCTTGATGTACTGGATACACTCCAATTCATTGGCGCAGGCAAAGTGCGTCACGCCCGACTTGGTGCTGTGCGTAGAGGCCCCACCCAGTTCTTCGGAGGTTACTTCCTCATGCGTTACCGTTTTCACCACGTTCGGGCCGGTCACGAACATATAGGAGGTATTCTCCACCATCATCACAAAATCCGTAATGGCCGGCGAATACACAGCTCCCCCCGCGCAGGGACCCATCACGGCCGAGATCTGCGGGATAACGCCTGAGGCCAGGGTATTGCGGTAAAATATATCGGCATAGCCGGCCAGCGACAAAACGCCCTCCTGAATCCGGGCCCCGCCCGAGTCGTTCAGGCCGATCACGGGTGCGCCGTTCTGCATAGCCAGGTCCATGATCTTGCAGATCTTTTCGGCGTGGGTCTCCGACAGGGCTCCGCCAAAAACGGTGAAATCCTGCGCAAAGACGTACACCAGCCGCCCGTCGATAGTCCCGTAGCCAGTTACCACGCCATCGCCGAGGTAATATTCCTTGTCCAGCCCAAAATCTTTGGTGCGGTGCATCACAAACTTGCCGATTTCTTCAAACGAGCCTTCGTCCATCAGCAGGGCGACACGTTCGCGGGCGGTGAGTTTTCCTTTTTTATGTTGAGCGTCTATGCGCTTCTGGCCCCCGCCAAGGAGAGCTTCCGCGTTTTTACGGTCGAGAACTTCGGTTTTTGACGGTTTCGTAATGGATTCCATGCAGTGGTTTATAGAATGTCGTGCGATGACGGCAAAGTTATATTTTCTTTACAAATACCATCCTTCTGACAAGATAAACCCTCTGTACGGGTAAGAACTGGCCATTGTCCATTGCAGGACAACGCCTGTCCATTTGCGGACATTATCCGCTGCTATCTGTCTCGAAAATAGCTCGTTGTGCGTTGGTTTACTGGTTTGAAAATACTGGCAGCATATTTGTACGATAAAATATAAACTAATGATAAGCCGGTATGCGTCGCACGTATTTAGGTGAGTTTGAAGAGGTAGTGTTGCTTATGGTGGCTATTCTGGACGGCGAAGCCTATGGTGTTACTGTCAGCCAGGCTCTGGAGGAACATACAGGTCGGCTTGTCACCTTCGGCACCGTCCATAATACGCTCATCCGTTTGGAAGAAAAGGGCTTTGTCAGTTCTGAACTAGGCGGAGCCACCACCGAGCGGGGCGGACGACGCAAGCGGCTGTTTCGGATAACCGCGCTGGGCAGCCGGGCGTTGAAGGAAATTCAACAACTTCGGCAGGAGCTTTGGCAACTAATTCCACCCCAGGCGCTTCGACTCAGTGGCCTATGAAACCGACTGATTCGAAGCTCCGGCCCGTTGAACCACCGCGCTGGACTCACTGGCTGCTCACCACGCTGCACCCCTCGGAAACGCTGGAAGAAGTGGAGGGCGACCTAGTAGAGTTGTATACCTACTGGTACCACCGAGCCGGCCGCATACAGGCCACCCTGCGGTATGTGCTCAATGTGGTATCTGTACTGCCGCCCTTTGTGCGCCGACGCCAGCCTAAACAGAAAGACTACCTGAAACCAGAATACGGAACCATTTCAAGCCTGCACCCCGATATGATACGCAATTACCTCAAAATTGCTTTCCGGAATCTCCTGAAGCACAAAGGCTACTCCTTTATCAACATCTTAGGCCTGGCAATTGGTATGGCCGTCGCAACTCTTATCGGCCTTTGGTTGTACGATGAATTGTCGTTTGACAAGTACCACCCCAACTACGACCGCATTGCCCAGGTGATGCAGCATAATCTGTATAATGGCGAGAAAAAAACGCAGGTAGCCAACCCGGCCGCCATGGGTCCGGAAATCCGGGAAAAATACGGTAGTGATTTCGACTATGTGATTCAATCCTCTTGGACGGGAGGGCATGTGCTGGCGGTCGGTGAAAAGCGATTTACAAAAATTGGTAACTTCTTCGATCCCGAGGTTGCCGATATGCTTAGCCTGAATATGCTGAAAGGCACCCGTGCCGGTTTGAAAGATCCTTATTCTATTTTCCTGTCTGAATCTGTGGCTAAGGCGTTCTTCGGCGATGGCAACCCCCTGGGTAAAATCATGCGGGTAGACAACCAGTTCGATGTAAAGGTAACGGGCGTTTACGAGGACTTACCATACAACACTTCTTTTCGGGAGATTGCTATCATGATGCCCTGGTCGCTTTACCTCATTCAAAATACGTGGATCAAAGAAATGGATGATCCATGGGATAGTAATTTCTCCCAGACGTTTGCCCAGATCGCCGAAAACGCCGACATGGACAAGGTTTCGGCTAAAATCAAAGATGTCAAATTCAACCGGATCAGCAAAGAAGACAGACGGTACAAGCCGGAGGTATTTCTGCACCCGATGAGCAAATGGCACCTATATTCTGATTTCAAAAATGGCATCAATATCGGCGGGCGCATTGAGTTTGTGTGGCTTTTTGGTCTGATTGGAATTTTTGTGCTGCTGCTGGCCTGCATTAATTTTATGAACCTGGCCACCGCCCGGTCAGAGAAGCGGGCTAAAGAGGTGGGCATTCGGAAGGCCGTTGGTTCGGTACGGAGCCAGTTGATCAATCAATTCTTTCTGGAATCCATTCTGGTGGTTTTTCTGGCCTTTATCGTGTCGCTGGTATTGGTTTTGCTCGTTTTGCCCTACTTCAACGAGGTAGCTGATAAAAAGACAGCGCTCCCGTGGGCCAATCCCGTTTTCTGGGGGCTCTGTATAGCGTTCTGCCTACTGACCGGACTGATAGCGGGCAGTTATCCGGCTTTGTACCTGTCGTCGTTCCAACCGGTTAAAGTGCTGAAAGGTGTCAGCTTTCGGGTGGGTCGTTTTGCGGCCGTTCCGCGCAAAGTGCTGGTGGTGCTGCAATTCACCGTTTCCATCACCCTGATCATCGGTACCATCGTGGTCTTTAAGCAGATTGAGCACGCCAAAAATCGACCGCTGGGCTACAATCGTGCCGGTTTGATTCGGATTGGCCTGGAGAAGGAAGTGAGCGACCATTACGAGGCTGTTCGGAATGAACTGAAAAGCATTGGGGCCATTGAGGAGATGACCCAGGCCCGCAGCCCACTTACCAGTACCTGGAACACCAACGGCGGCTTTGACTGGGAAGGGAAAGACCCCAACCTGGCCGTCGACTTTCCGAATAATGCGGTTTCCTACGAATACGGTAAGGTTGTCGGCTGGACCATAAAAGAAGGCCGTGACTTTTCGAAAGCGTTTGCGACCGATTCTGTCGCTTTCATCATCAACGAATCGGCGGCTAAGTTCCTTGGTTTCAAAGAGCCGGTAGGCACGATTTTACGGTGGAACGACAAACCTTTCCAAATCATCGGGGTCGTCAAAGACCTGCTGGCTGAATCGCCCTATGAACCTGTGCGGCCGTCGCTGTTCCACATTGCCAGACGGTCCGAAAGTCTCCTCATTGTTCGGTTAAACCGGAATCTGGCCGCAACCAGTGCCTTGGCTAAAGTGGAAGGCGTTTTGAAAAAGTTTACACCGAATGTACCCTTTGAGTACAACTTTGTGGATGAAGAATACGCCCGGAAGTTTGGCAACGAAGAGCGCATTGGCAAGCTGGCAACCTGGTTTGCTGTACTGGCCATTTTCATCTCCTGCCTGGGGCTGTTTGGATTAGCTTCCTTTATAGCCGAACAGCGCACCAAAGAAATCGGCATCCGAAAAGTACTGGGCGCATCCGTGACCAATCTGTGGGGATTGCTTTCCAAAGATTTTGTCCAACTGGTGATCATTGCCTGCCTGCTGGCCAGCCCGATTGCCTGGTATTTCCTGAACAACTGGATTCAGAAATACGAATACCGTACCGATATTCCCTGGTGGGTGTTTATAGCGTCCGGTGCCGGGGCGTTGCTGATTACCTTGCTGACCGTGAGTTATCAGGCACTTAAGGCAGCTTTAATCAATCCTGTGAAAAGTCTACGCAGCGAATAAGCCATGAACTCCCAGATTCGGCCCCCTGGTTGGGCCAGGTGGCTCCTTGCCAAACTGCATCCCGAAGAAACCTTGGAGGAGGTGGAGGGCGATTTAGACGAACTATATACGTACTGGTACCGCCGGGCAGGGCGCACGCAGGCTACCTTCCGTTACGTGCTCAATGTAGCATCCGTGCTGCCGCCTTTTGTGCAAAGGCGGCAGCGTCAGCAGGAACACAGTCATCAATCCTTACCCTTCTTTGATATGTTACGCAATTATTTTACCGTTGCTTTCCGGACACTCTCCCGGAACAAATTGTACACAGCCCTCAATGTGGCTGGCCTGACGTTTGGAATCTCCTGTTTCCTACTGATCGGCCTTTACCTGTTTGATGAACTAACGTTTGACCAGCAACACAGTAATTTCAGCCGTATTTACCGGATTATTGAACACAAAAAAACAAAAACCGAAGAACTTACCATTGCGGCCGTCAGTCACAATCTGGCCGAAGAATCGAAGCGAAAGATTGCCGAAGTCGAGAACACGACACGCATCGTACGAACCGGTCGGGCTAATATTTTCACCCCCGAGAACCCCGTCAAGTTTCAGGAGACCGTGACGTTAGCCAATCAGAGCTTCATGGAGCTGTTCGACTTTGACGTGATTGATGGTGAGCAGAGGACCGCGCTGAAGGAGCCAAACTCCATCATCATCGTTGAAGAATTGGCCCAACGGCTCTTTCACTCCACCAACGTTGCCGGTAAAACCGTGCAATTTGATTTTATGGAATCGCCCCTGAAAATAACGGCAGTCCTGAAAAATCATCCGCGCAACTCCAGCTTCGATTTCAGTTCGGTGATTTCCCTGAACAGTCAACCCGTAAATGAGCAGACGGCCAGCGACTGGTCATCGCACGACTATATGGTGTTTGCCCTCTTAAAAGACCATGCAAAGCCTGAGGTTGTTGCCGAAAAGATGACTTCGCTGGTTAAGGCCAATTTCAGGCCGGGAGCGGGCACTTCGATGGCGTATAGCCTTCAGCCGTTAGCCGATATGCATCTCTACTCCGAACAGATTGTTGATGGCGCCAGAAATTCAAACGTAACTGAGATGGCGCAGGGCATGCTGCTTTACATTAAGATTTTTGCCATTGTAGCGATTTTTGTGTTGCTGATTGCCTGTATCAACTACATGAATCTGACCACGGCACGGGCATCCAACCGGGCAAAAGAAATCGGCGTACGAAAAGCCAACGGGGCTATACGCAGTCAGATAATAAAACAATTTCTGGTAGAATCCTTCCTGCTTACGCTGATCTCCTTTGTTTTGTCGGTATTCTTCGTCAATCTGTTGCTGCCGGGTTTCAATGAATTTACCGGTAAACAGCTCTCTCTGGGTTTCCGGACTGACCATCGAATCTGGCTGTATACGCTGCTGGCGCTGGTTATTACTGGCTTGCTATCGGGCAGTTACCCAGCATTTTTGCTGTCGAAGTTTAAGCCAGTGTTGCTGTTAAAAAGCTTAAAGCTCCAGAGCAAAGGCAATTTGTCGCTACGGAAAGGGCTGGTTATTTTCCAGTTTATGATTTCTGTGGTAATTATCATCGCCACGCTGATTGTATTCCTGCAAATGCGCTACACCCGTGATAAGAATTTAGGGTTTGCCAAAGACTTGTTGGTCGTGATCGATATCAATAGCCGCAAAGCGCGAACGGAGTCGGCTGCCATCAAAGATGAACTGGTAAAACTGTCTGATGTCAAAAATGTATCGGTCACCTCTCGCGTTCCCGGTGAATGGAAAGTAATCCCAACCATTAAAATTAAGCCTCAGGGGAACACGGATGACCATAAAGTCGCCTATTTGATTGGAGCCGATGAGGATTTTATCAAAACCTTCGAAGTTCAGATTCTACAGGGCAGAAACTTCAGTAGTCCAACGGATTCTTCGTCTATTCTGCTCAACGAAACCGCTGCCAGGGCACTTAACATCAGCGAAGCGTCTGGTCAGCTGGTGGAGATTCCTGCCCGGTCTTTTGGCGGTGATTACACGCCACTGAACGACTCGAACCAGCCCTTTCAGGCCAGGGTGATCGGGATTGTAAAGGATTTCCATTTCCAGTCGTTGCGGGACAAAATCGCTCCCATGGTGCTGGCCTACCGAAACAACCCGGTGTTCCCCATTGATTACTACACGGCCAGAATTGAGGGCGGTAATACACAGGCTACGCTGAAAAGAATGGAAGCGGCTAT
Source organism: Nibrella saemangeumensis (assembly GCF_039541915.1). Classification (NCBI taxonomy): domain Bacteria; kingdom Pseudomonadati; phylum Bacteroidota; class Cytophagia; order Cytophagales; family Spirosomataceae; genus Nibrella; species Nibrella saemangeumensis. The sequence continues at coordinate 93,844 of NZ_BAABHD010000024.1, read as the reverse complement.
GGCAAAAATAGACCCTACTCACTTTTTTGAGTACCATTTCCTTGATGAGCAACTGGCCCGTTTTTACGTAGAGGACCAGCGTCGTCAAACCCTGTTGATTTGGGTAGCGCTGGCCACCGTTTTCATTGCCTGTTTAGGCCTTTTTGGGTTGGCCACTTACGCTGCCGAGCAACGCATCAAAGAAGTTAGCGTCCGAAAAGTTCTGGGGGCCAGTGTTTTGAATCTGGCATTATTGCTCTCAACCGATTTTCTGAAGTTGGTGCTTATAGCGAATGCGGTAGCCTTTCCGGTGGCCTGGTGGGCTACGAATCGGTGGTTGGACGAATTTGCTTACCGGATCGAGATCGAATGGTGGGTCTTCGTCGTTGCCGGTATTTTAGCCATTGGCATAGCCTTGCTGACGGTTAGCTATCAGGCCATTAAAGCGGCTTCGGTTAATCCCGTGAAGAGTTTACGCAGTGAGTAACCTTTGTCGATGAAAAAGGCCGCACACCGTAAAAAGATTATGGTGTGCGGCCTTTAGTATTGCTGCGGTACGAACAAAAACTGCAAGATTAATGAAAACCGCAAACGCAACTATCAAACAGGTCTGGCCTTACCAGAAGGACAAAATGAACTTACCTGTGGCAGACGTGGAAGCCGCCTTGTCCTTCTATGAGACAACGATGGGCTTCCGGGTAGTTTCCCGCCATGATTTACCGTATCAGTCGGCGATACTCGACCGCGACGGTATCCAGATAGGCCTGGCCGAAAACGGGGGCGACCCAACCCAGGATGGTTGCTTTTTTGAGGTCGATAATGTCGAAACGGCTTTTGCTGAGCTGAAAGCCAGTGGGCTGACCAAAGAGCTGTCGAACTTCGATTTGCAAAAATACGGCGAGGTCAATTGGAAAGTCTTTTTCGTCGTGGCCCCCGACGGACTTTGCTACTGCTACGGCCAGCGGCAAAGCTGAGCCGGATAGCAGCATCTGGTAGCGGATAGCTGGTCGCGTGTACGGCGTTGGTTTTTATTGGTTTGTCGGGTAATTCGGAATGTTCCGGCCGAGGTAGATATGCCGTTCGGCTTTGTACATATTGCCGACATCCCTGAGCGTGAGTATGCCGCTGCCACCCCGGTTCTCCAGCCGTTGTTTTTGGGCGGCTGTGAGCAGCGGATCATCGGCGAACAGATACTCATCGATATAGTATTCATTCAAACCCGGTTCTTTCACGGTAATATGGATATGGGCCGGATCGCTGTGGCCGGGGTAGGCGACAGGCCGGAGTGTTACAAATTTGTATTCGCCTTTTTCGTTGGTTCGCATCCAGCCGCGGAGGGAGCCATGTCGTTTTTCCCAGCCTTTGGCATCGGCTTTGGCGGTGTAATGACCCGTCTGGTCGGTATGGTAGATATAAAGAATTACTCCCGGAGCGGGTGTTTTTCCGTCGGCCTTGTACACAATGCCGTTGATGCCGATGGGCTTCTTTCCTTCCCAGGCTGCATCGGGTAGTTTTGCAAACATATCCAGTTTATCGGCTGGAACCGGGCTCTCATAAATCGCTGCGCATCCTTCGCAGGGACCGCCTACCCGTTTGTCCTGACCAAAGGCAGGTAGAGTACTAATCAGCGTGGTGATGAATAGAATGAAGTGTTGTCGTTTCATGGTTTAATGAGGTCTGAATAGTTTAACCAAAGCAATCACAGGTACCTCTTCTGTCCAAAAATAGTAGACCAACGGGCTGAAAAGTAGACGAGTAGCACGGGCATATTTCTTTCCTCTACTTTTTTGGACGTTGGTCGATATTATTTCGTCTGTACCTTTCTTTTGCGTTCATTTACATAAGCTTACAGCAGGCTAGAGGGTATGGATTTTCTGGACAAACGCATAGCAATACCGCTTTCCAATCGCACTACCACCGTTAAATACGCGCTGGTGCATACGGCCTATTGGGTATTCATTACCGGCTTTTTCCTGTACGAAAGACGCTATCTGATTTACAAGGCCGGGCTGCCGTATTTTGCGGCCTGCGTGATTATTCGGGTGTCGTTATTAATTGCCATTGCGTACATCAATATTCATTATCTGTTACCCCGCTACCTGCTGCCGGGGCGTTACGGCCGATACTTCTCGCTGGTGCTTTTGTCCATTCTGGGATACCTGCTAATTCAGGTTTTGTATGACTATTTCGTTTATGGATTCGTAATTGCTCCCACCCGCAGCCGGAACTGGGTCGAATCGATGTCGTACAACTTCTTCAGCACCCTATGGTATTTGGGTCTAATGGTGCCGCTGAAATTAAGCATCGACTGGTACGAACAGCAGCGCACCCTGCAAAAAATAGCGGTAGAGAAACTACAGGCCGAAGTGAATTTCCTGCGCTCGCAGGTGAACCCGCATTTCTTATTCAACATCCTCAATAACCTGTATGCCTTAACGCTGAAGAAATCCGATCTGGCGCCGGATATGGTGCTGAAGCTATCGGAAATGATGGAGTATATGCTGTACGACAGTGATGATGCCCGGGTACCCCTCGAAAAGGAAATCGGCTATCTGCAGAACTACATCGAACTGGAAAAAATACGCTGCGGAGATCATTCCGACATTGACCTGCGAATCAACGGCCATCCGAACGGACAGGAGATAGCTCCGCTACTGCTACTGCCGCTGGTCGAGAATGCCTTTAAGCATGGGGTGGGCCGGCAGGCAGACAAAGCCTGGCTGCACGGCACGCTGAACCTGAACCCGACCGCCGTGGAAATGACGGTAGAGAACAACAAACCGAAGGCCTGCCCGAAGAGCCATAAAGAAGGTATCGGCCTGACGAATCTGCGAAAACGGCTGGAACTGCTTTATCCGGGGCGCTATTCGCTGCAGACCGAAGACCGGCAGGAAACCTACCGGGCGGCTCTCTACATTTCACTGGTCGAGAACGGACAAACATGAGCCATAATGCACCCATTTAATTAACCAACCCTATTATCTATGCCTTTCCGGAACAGTTTCCTCCCCGCAGCCTTTCTGGTGCTGGTACCGCTCTTGACCACTTATCACTGGTTCAGCGAACGTGCTCTTTCACTACAGTATGAGGTATTGAGTAGCGCGAAGGACTACGAGTGGCAACAGATTCTGCCAGCGGGCAATGGATCGCATCAGTACGAATGGAAGTCCGGCTCGTTCCCGATGGGAATAATACCAATCCTGGCCTTCGACGGAAAACTTTGGATGACCGGGCAGAAAGCTTCATGGTCTTCATCGGATGGCATAACCTGGGTACATCATCCCAAAAAAGACTGGGGTGAACGAATCAACCTGACAAGTGTATTCTTCAATAATACGCTCTGGATGTACGGAGGGATGCAGTATCAGGACCGGCAACTGCTCAATGAAGTCTGGTATTCTACAGATGGCGTACAATGGCAACAGGCCGAAAACGCGGCCTGGGCACCGAGAAAAGGACAGTCTATGGTTGCTTTTCGTGGTAAGCTCTGGCTCTTCGGCGGGGTGAGTAAGGTGTCCAAAGATTTCGTTTCACTGGAAATGAAGAATGATGTATGGTCGTCTGCCGATGGGTTTCACTGGACGAACGAAGTAGAACAGGCTCCCTGGGCCCCCAGGGATTCGCCGGCCGTACTGGTGCTGCGCGATACGCTTTATCTGCTCAGCGGGCAGGGACTGGCCGATGTCTGGCGTTCGCCGGACGGAAAAAGCTGGACGCAGCTGACTTCCGAAGCCCCCTGGGAAAAGCGGTTCGACAATGGCGCGCTGGTGTTTGACGACAAACTGTGGGTATTTGGCGGGCGCGACACCACGGCCGATCATCACCGGGCCGCGCAGAACGACGTATGGTATTCCGCAAACGGGGGCAACTGGACCCGGCAGGCCGAACACGCTCCTTGGACCGTGCGCAGTGGTGGACACAGTGTGGTATTCAAAAACCAGCTCTGGTTGTTCAGCGGCAAGCACACGGGGGCCAATCCGGTTTGGAAAGGCGATATCTGGGCGTTGAAAAAGAGTGAAAGTAGATAGTCTTTAATGTCTAAACAACCCTCTCTACCTGTATGAAACTGATTAAAATAGGTTTGTTCCTCGCCTTGGCGGGGTGTTTGATCCAGGCCGGTCCGGCTTCGCCGGAACCCGTTGTTTTTGTGGCCAGCAGCCCCTGCGATATGATCCCGAGGGCGATGTTATCTATTCCGGCCGATGCTCCCTGCGAGTTTATCAAGTGGCGTTTAGCCCTTCAGCGTGATCCACGGCCGCAACAGCAGCAATCGCCCACCATGTATACACTCGATTATACCTATGGTATGACCAAACCGATTACGATGGATTTTCTGAACGGAGGAACCAGTCTGGAGAAAACCGGAAAATGGGCTGTTCGCAAAGAGCCAGGTAATCGAGAGATATACGTGCTAAATCCGGATACACCGGAGACCACTATTTCCTTTATCAGACTGGATGACAATCTGCTACACCTGCTGGATCGGGAGGGCAAACTGATGATTGGTCACGGCGGCTGGAGTTATACCTTAAACCGGAAGTAAGGTTTAAACATCATGCAAATGAGACATATCCTTAATTTGTTGATTGGGTTATTCGTTGGCTTGACGTCAGTGTGGGCTCAGGAAGCCAGACTGACGAACATTCCATCGAAATCGATGTCCCGAACTCCCGAAGCCAGCGGTCCGTCGGTGGCAGGTGTGTTTCAGGGGCGGTTTCCCTGTTCCGAAATCGCCAAAGACTGGAAGGTTACCGTGGGGCCGGAGTGTATCAAAGTGAAATGGGGACTAACCCTCTACCAGGACCCCAACACCCATGAACCCACGACCTACCACCTGCGCGGTACCCTGAACCGCTCGGCCGCCCGCGAAGGGAAATGGGCCATTGTGCGCGGTACAAAAACCGATCCGAATGCCATCGTGTACCAATTGGACTCCGACAAACCAGACGTATCGGTTTACCTGCTGAAGGGAGATGATAACGTGTTGTTTATTCTGGATCAGCAGCGCAACTTCAGGGTGGGCGACGAGAATCTGAGTTATACCCTGAACCGGGTTGTCAACTGAATAGGGGAGGGAATTCAATGCTGCTGAACTGTGTGGTGGTTGACGATGAGTCGCTGGCTCGTGAAGTGCTGGAAAGTTACCTCCGCCGGCTGGATTTTGTCAAATCGATACGGCTCTTTGGCAACGCCCGTGAAGCGCTGGCTTACCTGGAAAGCCATACCGCCGATGTGCTGTTTCTGGACATTGAAATGCCCGGTATGAACGGCATTGACTTTCTGAAATCGCTCACGCATCCCCCCATCACCGTATTTACGACCGCCTACCGCAACTATGCCTTCGAAGGGTTTGAATTGGGTGTTATCGACTTTTTGCTGAAACCCATAGCATACCCCCGCTTTTTGCAGGCCACTGAGAAGATCCGTGACTTCCTGGCCCTGAAAGAACAGAATGCCCGCCTTGACGATAGCCTGGTCGCGAGTAGCACGGCAGAAACTCTTCCCGACTCAATCTTTGTCAAAAGTGGTGTTCAGCGGATCAAACTCTGCTTTGAGGATGTCACCCATATCCAGGGGTTGAAAGATTACGCTATTATCTATACAAACACCAGCAAAATCGTCATCAAAGGTTCCATCAAAGCCATGCTCGATATTTTTCCGCCGGGCCGGTTTCTGCGGGTACATAAATCGTTCATCGTAGCCGTATCGCACATTACCCGTATTGAGCGCAACCGGTTATTGCTGGGCAGTAATCAGATTCCCATCGGCCGCAATTATAAAGACGAGGTAGAAAAGGTTTTGCTCGATCACAGGCGGTAAAGAGTTTCCATTTATTTCAGGTGAGATCCTCCTCTCTGTAAAGGGTTTATTAAGTTTTGCCCAACGAGGTATTCTGATCAATCAGCTTTTTTTACCTTTGGAGCACTACACACCGAAACGCTTCAACAACGAATGGAGGTAACGACTGAATCACCTGTGCCAGAGGATGACGCAAGCCTGTGGCGGCAGCTTCAGGCAGGTCATTATCAGGCGCTGGGCTTGCTCTATCAACGATATGGAAAAGCCATGCTGACCTATGGTTGCCGCCTGACTCCGGACGAGGATCTGGTTAAAGATTGTATTCAGGACTTTTTTGTAGAACTGTGGAATCGGCGAACCTTTCTGGCTACAGAAGTCGGCAGTGTAAAGCTGTATCTGCTCGGTGGGTTAAAACACAAAATACTGAAGGGTACCAAACGGCAGGAAAGGCTGGAACCCTGGGATACAGACAACGAGTCGGAAACCCCGGTACTCTCGTATGAGAGCCTGTTGGTAGAATTCGAAAATGAGACCCAGCAACTGAATCGCCTGCGTCAGGCCATTGCCCGGCTGGCTCCCCGCCAGCAGGAAGTTATTCACCTCCGCTTTTTTCAGAACCTGAGCCATGCCGAAACGGCCGAGCTGATGAATATGCAGGCTCAGTCGGTTCGTAACCTCCTGCACGTAGCACTGAGTCGTCTGCGGGAGCATCTGGAGTATTATATTCAGGTGTTACTGATTTCGATTGCCGCTTTTTCTTAAAAAAATTTCTCACCCATACAGTACAAATGATATTTCCTGGGCACTTACCAGTATAAGCCGGTCAACAGTGCTCAGCAATGAACTACCAGCAGTACACGATTAATGATTATTTGCAGGACGATGATTTTCTCCAGTGGGTTTTTGCTCCCAGCGTGGAGACAGACCGGCATTGGCAGCAGGTACTGCAAACCTACCCGGAGCAACGGGAAAACCTCCACCAGGCCCGGCAACTGATTCTTCAACTGGCGAAAGCTGAAAAAAGACCGGATACGTCGCAAACCGTAAGCGAGATCTGGGATACTATTGCGGAGCGCACCCGTCCCCAGCGTCAGCGGCCTTTCTTTACCTACTGGTGGCGCGTAGCCGCTGCCTCCGTAGCAATCCTGTTGCTGGCCTATTGGGGATGGCAACAGTGGTCTACTGGCAGCGGAGATGAGATGGCGTTTACCAATCCAACCGCCAGCCCGGTGTGGGTGGCACTACCGGATAGTAGCCGGGTCTCGCTGCAGCCCGGCAGTAAGGTGACCTATACCGATAACAAGGAGAACCAGCAGCGGGAGGTCCGGCTCACCGGACAGGCATTTTTCCAGGTAACCCGAAATCCTCAGCGACCCTTCCTGGTATTTGCCGACCAGACAATTACGCGCGTGCTGGGGACCAGTTTCTGGGTAAAAGCTACGCCCGCCAGGAAAAAGGTGGAGGTAGATGTAATAAGTGGGAAAGTGTCTGTTCGTGAAGACGCTTCGTCCGGTAAGACGCAGCCGGAGCAGGTTGTTCTGCTGCCCAATCAGCGGGTGGTTTATTCAACGGAAACCGGGCAGCTTACGCCCGGTCTGGTGGAGCATCCGGTGGCACTTGAGTCCAGTATTCCCAGCGATCAGCTCCTGTTTGAAGACACTTCGCTAAAGACCATTACGGCCCGGCTGAGCAGCCTGTACGGTATCCCTATCTCCTTGCTCAATAAGCATCTTCAGGCTTGTGTGTTTACCGGGGATGTCAACAATATGTCGCTGTACGAAACCCTGGACCTTGTCTGCCGCTCCGTAAAAGCCAAGTATGAAGTCAGGGGAATGCAGATTGTCATCACGGGTGCGGGTTGTCCCTAGGCAATTCGTCTGATTTATCGAAGTGCTCCGAGTGCCTTATATATAGTTCATCTTAACCTTCACGAACAGCCTATGCAGACAAGCACCTTTAGCTAACCTCCTCCCACACAAAAGGCCGGTCGTGTGTCACCACAACCGGCCCTGCGAAAGCCTTTGTTCCGATGTGCCATCTGGCAGGATAGGCCATCGGAGGCTTATGGTCAACTAGTCAAAAAACAGTACAAATGTATGAAACGAATTGAAGAAGACCGGGTTACCCGGCCACCATTCCGTAATCTTTCTTTTTCGCTGCTGGTTCTGCTGACGCTGATCATGCAGTTCTCATCGGCCTACGCCGATGACAAACAGGAGGTCCTGAACCGGCGTATAACCTTAAGAGTTGACAACAAAGACCTGAAATCCGTGCTGGCGCAGATTGAATCGCTGGCCAATGTGAAGTTTGCCTACAGCCGGCAGTCGGTCAACGTAAACCGCCCGGTTTCTCTGAACGCTACTCAGCAGCCGCTGGCCGATGTGCTCGACCGGCTGCTGAAACCGCTGTCCATTACCTACGAACTGGTATCGGGCCGTATTCTCCTGAGTGCGAAAGAGTCCGGCAGTTCGTTGTACCGGCAAACCAGCGCTACGGTATTGTACGACATTCCGGTTTCGGGGATCGTCCGGGATGCCCGGACCAACGAGCCGGTACCGGGCGTCAATGTGACGCTGAAAGGTACCATGCGGGGTACTACCACCGACGCCAATGGTCGGTACCAGATCTCCGTTTCCGGTAACGGTGACGTGCTGATCTTCTCTTTCATCGGCTACGGCACCAAAGAAGAAGTGGTAGGGTCGCGCACGGAGATTAATGTTACACTTACCGACGACCAGAAGCAACTGGATGAAGTGGTGGTAACGGCGCTGGGGGTAAAACGGGAAGAGCGTTCGCTGGGCTATGCTGTTCAGAAGGTGAACGGATCGGCGCTGCAAACGGTAAAGGGAGTCAATGTGGCCACCTCGCTCACCGGCCGGGTGTCGGGTTTGTGGGTTCGTAACAGTACCGAGTTCAACGAAGGTCCGACCCTGTCGCTGCGGGGAGAAACGCCCCTGCTGGTGATCGACGGGGTGCCGTACGGCAATATGAGCCTGAGCAATATTCCCCAGGATGATATTGAGAGCATCGACGTGCTGAAAGGGCCAACCGCAGCCGCACTGTACGGTTCACGCGGGGGTAGCGGAGCGGTAATCATTACGACCAAGCGCGGAGCTACGGCCAAAGAGCTGACCGTCAGTGTGAATTCCAACAACATGGTCAATGCCGGGTTTTTGATGCTGCCTGAAGTGCAGCATAGCTACAGCGCCGGTCTGGGTGGCACTTACGATCCTACCGACTACGTATGGGGTGCCAAACTGGACATCGGCCAGAAAGCCATGCAGTGGAACCCCGAAACTAGGCAGATGGAGAATATGGAACTGACCTCGCGGGGGAAGAATAACTTCCGCGATTTTCTGGTGCCGGGACTGATTTCCAACAACAACGTCAGCGTGAGCCAGCGGGGCGAAAACGGCAGCTTTCGGGCGTCGCTGACGCATATCTACCACAAAGGGCAGTATCCGAATTTAAAAGCCAATGCCATCAATTTCTCCCTGAGTGGTGAGATGAAGGTAGGCGACAAGTTCTCGCTGACCAGTCAGGTTGGCTATAATCGCAAAACGTCACCGCAGATTTTCGGGGCCGGCTACAACAACCAGGGCTATATCTACAACATCCTGATCTGGATGGGTACCGAATACGACCTGAGCAAATACCGTGATTACTGGCTGATTCCCAATGAGCAGCAGAACTGGCATTATAAGGCCTGGTACGATAACCCCTATCTGATGGCGTACGAGAAGCTGAACGGCATTGAGCAGAACAAAATGAACGCCAACCTGACGGCTACCTACGCGGTCTTCCCCGGTGCGAAGCTGATTGTCAGACCTGGTTTCGACTGGTACCAGAACGACGAAACCAAGCGCAACCCGATCAATATTCTCTCGACGCGGGGCTGGGATGCGGCCGGTTTGTACTCCCTCGACAAGCGCACCGGCTTCAGCTTCAATGGCGATGCCTTGCTGACGTACAACAAGATTTTTGGTGCCTTTGGTATCGATGCGCTGGCGGGAGGGACCATCTACCGCTGGACGGATAGCGATCTGTACAGTGCCACGCGGGGCGGTATTGTGATTCCCGGATTCTATTCGCTGGAAAACTCGGTGGAACGGCCGAATGTGGGTACCTGGACGTATCGCAAGCAGGTGAACAGCCTGTTCGGGAAAGCGACGTTTTCGTTCCAAAACCGGATTTTCGTGGATGTGACCGGCCGGAATGACTGGAGTTCGAGTATGCCCAAAAATTCCCGCTCGTACTTCTATCCCTCGGTGGGCGGTAGTGTGGTGCTCAGCGAGTTCATCAACACCCTGCCGGGCTGGCTGGATTTCTGGAAGCTGCGGGGTTCCTGGACCATGGCGAAGACGGACCTCGGCGCCTACGCCACCAACCAGACCTACGCCACCACTACGGGCGACTGGGACAACCTGAACTCGGCGGCTTACCCGACCACCATCCGGGGCGGTACCGTGAAACCGGAGACCAATCGTACCTGGGAGATCGGAACGTCGGTGTACTTCCTGAACAAGCGGTTTAAGTTCGATGCCGCGTACTTCAATAAGTACAACTACAACATTCAGCGCAGCGCCAGCATCTCATCGGCTTCGGGCTTTACGTCAACCCTGATCAACATCAACGAGACCTATGTGCGTCGGGGCGTAGAATTGAGTCTGGATGCTACTGTTTTGAAACGCGGATCGTTCCAGTGGGATGCGGCCGCCAACTGGTCGTATAATCACCGGTACTTTAAAACGCTCGATCCTACGTATTCTGCTGATAACCGGTGGACAAAGGAGGGTGGCCGTACCGATACCTATTCGGGCCGCGTGTGGCTGCGTGATCCGGCCGGTAACCTGATTCACCGGGCCAATGGTATGCCGCTGGCCAGTGACTACAGCTACCTGTACGGATACACCGATCCCCGCTTTGTCTGGGGCTTGGCCAACAGCGTTCGCTGGAACAACTTCCGCTTCGGGGTGAACTTCGACGGACGCGTGGGTGGGTTGCTTAACAACTTCAGCGCTTACAAAATGTGGGATACCGGCTCGCATCCGGATTCCGACAATCAGTGGCGGTACGACGAAGTGGTGAATAAAAATAAGTCGTTTGTGGGCCAAGGCGTAGTAGTATCTTCCGGTGAGGTGAAGTACGACAACTACGGCAACATCACCAGCGATACCCGCCAGTTTGCCAAAAACGAAACCAAAGTTTCCTACCAGGATTACGCCCGCACCTACGGCGACGGCACGCGGGGTGCCACCAACGCTACCTTCCTGAAACTGCGGGAAGTATCCATTGGCTATACCATTCCCGGCGGTGTTGCCCGGCGCATTGGTGCCCGGTCGGCCATGGTATCGCTGACGGGCCAGAACGTCTGGATGTGGGCGAGAGCCTTCCGGTATGCCGATCCGGATAAGGCCGACGATTCACAGCTGACGTCACCCTCGGTGAGGTATGTGGGAGCCAACGTTCAACTGACATTTTAGGAGAAAAAACGCCTTTCCGATGAGAACAGTAACTAAAAAATACCTGACGCTCGGCCTGACGCTGCTTGCTCTGGCCGGTTGTTCAAAGTTCGACGAAATCAACTCAAACCCCAATGCGGCCGTCAACGCCACAGCCCCCATGCTCGCTACCCGGCTGATTCTGAATATTACCGACAGCGAGATTGGCATCCAGAAAGGATTTCTGATGCCTCACTTTCTGGGTAAATCGGTTATCTATACCGAGTTTCCCGAAGACCTCCAGTACAACTATCTAGGCCGGGCTAGTTTCGATGGGCTGCCCATCCTAACCAATGTCGAGAAAATGATTGGTTATGCTCCGGCCGGTCCGCTGAAAAACTCCTACACGGCCCTGGGTAAGTTTGTCAGGGCGTGGAAGTTTTATAACCTGACCATGCAACTGGGCGACATTCCATACAGCGAGGCCCTGAAAGGGGAAACAAACGTGGTGGCCCCGAAGTACGATTCCCAGAAACAGGTATTTGCCGGCATCCTGAATGAGCTCGACGAGGCAGATAAGCTGTTTGCCCAGGGTAATAAATTTGACGGTGATCCCATCTATGGGGGCGATGTGAATAAATGGCGGAAGCTGGTCAACTCCTTTGAGCTTCAGGTGCTGATAAACCTCTACAAAAAGACGGCCGACGCTGATCTGAAAGTAGTAGACCGCTTTAAAGAGATCGTCAGCAGCCGGCCCATCTTCCAGAGTAATACCGATAATTTTCAACTGGTTTACTCGGACAAAGCCGGCCAGCGGTATCCCTTTTATAAACTGGGTAACCCCAATGTGATCTATCCAATGGTGTCGGAGGTGTTGATCGGTAAGCTGAAAGAACTGGAGGACTACCGGCTGTTTTACTACGCCAATCCGTCGCCCGTTCAGGTAGCAGCCGGTAAGGCCGTCAACGATTATGCTGCTTATAAGGGTACCGATCCGTCGATGATTTATTCCGAGATTACTAAAATCTTCACGGCCAAAGACTATTCGCCCCTGAACAGCCGGTATACCGAACTGCCCGGTGGGGAGCCGGTATTCCTGCTGAGCAATGCCCAGGTGAAATTTACCCTGGCGGAAGCTGCCCTGCGCGGCTGGATTACCGGTACGCCGGCAGCTATCTACTACGCAGATGGCATCAGAGCCGCCATGCAGTTCGTGGCCGCCAACACGCCGGATAATCCGCTGTACCACCACAATATGAAAATAACCCCTGAGTACATCGATGCGTACGTTGCCTCAGACAAAGTGAAACTGAAGGGCAGCACGGAACAGCAGTTGGCGCAGATCATCAGCCAGAATTTCCTGCACACCTTTATCCAGGCACCCTACAACGCGTATTACGAAAACCGGCGGACGGGCTACCCGGCGTTCCCGATCAATCCGGCGTCGAACAGCAATGTGCCGGCCGATAAAATGCCGGTGCGCTGGTTGTATCCGCAAAAAGAGCTAGATTACAATACCCAAAACGTCAAGCAGGCGATCAGCAGCCAGTTCGGCGGCAATGATGATGTCAATCAGCCCATGTGGATTCTGAAATAACACTAGTGCGGGCGGAAAGCGGCAGGCTTTGTACAGCTGCTTTCCGCTGCTTCTTTTTGTTTCTTTTTACTGGTTTAGCGGATGGATTCAAGACGAGAATTTTTAAAGAAAGCGGCCCTTTTGTCGACTGGACTGTCAGGTATATTGCCGGAATCAGTTCAAAAAGCCTTTGCCATTGATCCGCAGCCCGGCACTACCTACCTGGATGCTGAACATGTGGTGATTCTGATGCAGGAGAACCGCTCTTTTGATCATGCGTACGGGACTCTTCAGGGCGTGCGGGGCTTCAACGATCCCCGGGCCATCGACCTGCCCAACAAAAACAAAGTCTGGCTGCAAACTAACGCGGCCGGACAAACCTACACCCCTTTCCGACTCAATATCAAAGACACCAAAGCCACGTGGATGAGTGCTTTGCCGCACTCCTGGGAAAATCAGGTAGACGCCCGGAACGGCGGAAAATATGATAAATGGCTGGATTCAAAACGGTCCGGCAACAAAGAGTACGCCCATATGCCCCTGACGCTTGGCTATTACGACCGGGAGGATCTGCCGTTTTATTACGCCCTGGCCGATGCGTTTACCATCTGCGACCAGAACTTCTGCTCCTCGCTCACCGGTACCACGCCCAACCGCCTGTACCTCTGGACCGGCACCGTCCGCGACCCGCGTGACCCGAAGGCGATGGCCAACGTTCGTAATGAAAACGTATCCTACGATTCGGAAGTGAACTGGACTACCTTTCCCGAACGGCTGGAAGATCAGGGTATCAGCTGGAAAATCTACCAGAACGAAATCAGCCTGCCGACAGGTCTGGAAGGGGAGGAAGATGCCTGGCTCAGCAACTTCACCGATAATCCCATTGAGTGGTTTTCGCAGTACCAGGTTCGGTTCCATCCGGCCTATTATCCCTTTATCCAGCAACAGAAGCAGGTTCTGCCCGACAAGATAAAAGCCTTGGAAGCGAAGCTGCAAAGTCTGTCGGAAAGTGACAAGGACTATCCGAAGACGAAACGCGACCTCGAGAATCAGCGGAGGTTCCTGAAGCACGTAGAGCATGATCTGGTCGCCTACGCCCCCGACAAGTACAAAGCCGTATCGCAGCGCGGCAAACACCTCCACGAAAAAGCCTTTACCACCAATACCGGCGACCCGGATTACCGCAAACTCGAAACGCTGACCTACCAGGATGGCGACACGAAACGGCAGATGACCGTGCCCAAAGGGGATGTATTGCACCAGTTCCGGGCCGATGTGCAGAACCGTAAACTGCCGACTGTATCCTGGATTGTCGCTCCCGAAAACTTCTCCGACCATCCCGGCGCTCCCTGGTACGGGGCCTGGTACATTTCGGAGGTAATGGACATTCTGACGAAAGACCCGGAGGTCTGGAAAAAGACCATTTTCATTCTGTGTTACGACGAAAACGACGGCTATTTCGACCATGTGCCGCCCTTCGTGCCGGCGCACCCCGACCGGCCGGAAACCGGACTGTCCAGTAAAAGCATTGATACCCGGCCGGAGTTTGTTGGGCCGGAGCAGGAGGAAGCCCGTATTAAGAGCGGACGGCAGGGGCGGACCGGACCCATTGGGCTGGGCTTTCGGGTGCCGCTGGTCATTGCCTCGCCGTGGAGCCGGGGTGGGTATGTGTGTTCGGAAGTGTACGATCATACCTCGGTGCTTCAGTTTCTGGAACGCTTCCTGAGCCACAAAAAAGGAACACCTATTCAGGAGACCAACATCAGCAGCTGGCGCCGGACAGTATGCGGTGACCTGACATCGGTCTTCCGGCCTTATCAAGGGGAAAAGATCAACCTGCCGGCTTCGGTAGCGAAAGCCCCCTTTATCGAAAGCATTCACAAAGCCCAGTTCAAACAAGTACCCAACAGCTACAAAGCCTTATCCAAAGAGGAAATCACGCAGTTCAACGCCAACTCGCCCTATATGCCACGCCAGGAGAAGGGTGTACGACCCTCCTGCGTCCTGGCGTATGAACTTTACGCCAACGGCCGGATGCATAACGGCAAGTTTGAGCTAACGCTGGCGGCTGGCAATAAGGTGTTTGGTGCTAAAGCGTTGGGTGCTCCCTTTTCCGTCTACGAAATCCTGGAGAACGATGTCAACGTCCGTTCCTATACCGTGGCTGCGGGCGATACGCTGACCGACACCTGGATGGGTGCGCATCCGCTGCGCGTGTATGGTCCCAACGGTTTTTACCGGGAGTTTGCGGCAGTGAATCAGCAACCGGCCATTAATGTAGCCTGTGTTTATCCGAAGAATACCCGAAATCAGTTCACCGGCGATGTGTCCATTCAACTGACTAATTCCGATTCCGGTCGGTCGTACCAGGTACAGATCATCGACAATGCTTATCAGGCGAAGCCGCAAACCGTTACGCTGGCAAAATCTGGCAGTAAAGGAGCAAGTTTGGTGATTGATCTCGATCTGAAGAACAGCTACAACTGGTACGACGTCAGCGTAAAAGTCGTAGGGTTCGATACCTATGAGCAGCGGTTTGCCGGACGGGTTGAAACGGGAAAAGCCGGATTTAGTGATCCGCTGATGGGACAGGTCAATAAAGTTGTAAATTTAGGGAAGCTTACTAAATAGCTGCCTGTCAGGTCCAGGTCTGCCATTAACCTTCTCGGCCGGCACAAACAGGTGCCTGCTAAACCCTTACCGATTTTCGAAGCGTATGAAGTTGATTAATGCCTTTTTGCTGCTGGCTACGCTGTGTTTTGCTTTTACCTCGCAGCGGATAAAACAGCACAATTCATTACTCATATCTGGTATGGAGGCACCGGACAGCAGCCGGTTTACGGCTATGCCACTGGTGCAGGGTATGGATGAACCCATGGGGATGGGGCTGCTGCCCAACAACAACGTCCTGATCATCGAGCGCAAAGGCGCGGTCAAGCTGTACGATGCCGGCCAGAAGCAGCTAAAGACCATCGCTCACATCAACGTGTTCAGCGGTATTGAGGATGGATTGCTGGGCGTGGCCATTGACCCGAACTACGAAAAGAATAACTGGATATACCTGTACTACGGCGTAGGCGGAGAGAAGTGGATAAGCCACCTGGCGCGGTTCGAATTGAAGGGTGATCAACTGGTGCAGGCGTCTAAGAAAGTACTTTTAGAGGTTCCCTCCCAGCGTAAATACTGCTGTCATTCGGCGGGCTACCTGACGTTCATGGACGGGCTGCTGTATCTCTCTACGGGCGACAATACCAACGCGGAAGAGATCGAAGGCCATAACCCCACCGACGAACGGCCGGGCCGGGAGCTGTCCGACGACCAGGCCTCTACCGCCAACAGCAACGATCTGCGGGGTAAAATCCTGCGCATCAAACCCCCAACGGATGTTGCTGAGCCGGATGGTAGTTATTCAATCCCCGACGGTAATCTGTTTCCGAAGGATGGCTCTAAAGGACGGCCGGAGATTTACGTAATGGGTTGTCGGAACCCCTTCCGCATATCCGTTGACCCCAAAACCAAATACGTGTACTGGGGTGATGTCGGACCCGACTCGGAGGTAGCCGCCGAAGAAGGAAAGTTGAGCTATGATGAAATCAACCAGGCCAAAAAGCCCGGTTTTTTCGGGTACCCTTATTTTCTGGGTAACAACGAAGCCTTCCCCAAATACGATTTTGCCACCAAGCAGGAGGGACCTAAACAGGACCCGATGCATCCAATCAATAATTCACCCCACAATACCGGCATCAAAGAACTCCCCCCGGCCCAACCCGCGCTGATCTGGTACGGCAAGGGTCCTTCCAAACGCTTCCCGCTGGTGGGTAAGGGCGCGGCCAGCGCGATGGCGGGGCCGGTGTACTACCGCGATCTGTTTCCCAATGCTAAATACCGTCTGCCGGCCTATTACAATGGTAAGTTATTGATCTACGACTGGGTTCGGCGGTGGGTCATGGCCGTCACGCTCGACAAAGACGGCAACTACGTAAGCATGGAGCCGTTTTTGAGTCACCTGAAGCTGGTAGCACCCATCGATATCCAGTTCAGCAAAGACGGTGCATTGTACATTCTGAACTACGGTACCAACTGGTTTGCCAGCAACACTGACGCCAGCCTGATGCGGGTAGAATACGCCGAAGGCAACCGTAACCCCGTGGCCGATATACGCATAGACAAACGCTACGGTGCTGCACCCATGAAAGTGAACCTGTCGGCGGCCGGTTCAAAAGACTATGATCCGGGCGATCAGCTTACCTATACCTGGAAGATTGGTTCCAAAACCATACAAGGTAAAGACGTATCTACCACGTTTGACAAGCCGGGTAAATACTCTATTGCGCTGACAGTATCGGATCAGCATGGCGGTCAGGGTCTGGCAACAACGGCCATAAACGTAGGCAATACACCCCCACAGGTACAAATCAGCTCCAGCGCCAATCAGACATTTTATTGGGATAATTCGGCGCTGGACTACCGGATCAGCATCAAAGATCCCGAAGACAAAACGATTGAGCCGTCCAAAACTACGGTAGTTTTCAACTACCTGGCCTACGGCAAGGATCTGGCCAGTGTACTGTCCAGTGGCAATACAGCTACGGCCCACCTACAGGGCGAAAAGCTGATGGCCGCTTCGGACTGTAAAACCTGCCATGCTACGGATAAAACGTCTATCGGTCCTAGCCTCAAGGCCATTTCGACCCGGTACAAAGGCAAGGCTGAAGCGGTAGATCAGTTGGCGGAAAAAGTCATTAAAGGCGGCAGCGGCAATTGGGGCAAGTATGCCATGTCGGCGCATCCGCATGTATCGAAGCAGGATGCCGAAGAAATGGTGCGCTACATTCTGGCGGTCAGCGAACAACCCGCCCGGTTACCGCTGCAGGGACAACTCGCGTTGAAGGACCATCAGGGAAAGGGTACCGAAGGGGCCTACGTACTGCTGGCCGGCTATACCGATAAAGGCGCCAACGGTATCGAACCGCTGACCACCCGAAAGCACCTGGTCCTGCGCCATCCTCAGATTCAGATGGAGGAGAATGACCAGGGCAACGTGGGAGTGGTTATTGCTACCGAGAATACGGGCTTTATTTCGTACATCACCAACATCCGGCACAACAGCTATGTCATGTTCCGGCAACTGGATCTGGCCCAGGTCGATCAGATCAAATACCGCTTGCAGGCGCACGGAGCGGGCGGCCGCATCGAGCTGCATCTGGATAGCTTAGGCGGGCCGGTGGTGAGTACGCTTACCGTGCCGGCCGGCAACGTGCAGGATCTGAAAACCGGCTGGCAGGATGTTGCCGCGCCGGTTCAGCCGACCAAAGGACTGCACAACCTGTACTTTGTGTTCACCAATCCGGACGCCCAGCGCAAATCACTGTTTCACATCGACTGGGTGTATTTTAATCAGGCGATAACCAATAAAAAACCATAATCATACGTGAAGGTATTACACGTTCCCGCTCTTTAACTGCTGGGCAAAAGCGGCTCCGGCTTCGGTGACGCCAATGAGTTCCGTATCTACCCCAATATCCTTTTTGGTATCAAAAAACAGGACCTTGGCGGTCGGTAGACTCATACTCTGAATCACGGAGAAGCCTTTACTGGTCAGTTCGGCGGCTGCTTTGTCCAGATCGGCCTCGGGTACCGCATACGCAATGTGCTGAATTCCTCCTTCAGGGTGTTTTTCCAGAAAGTCCTGGAAGGTGCTCTGTCCCGACACCGGCTGAATCAGTTCCAGCATGGTGTCACCGGAATACGCCAGGGAGAGGTGAAACACAAAATCACCGGGCTGGCCGTAATACATTCCGTTAAGGTCCTCAGCCCGCTGATTTTCGAGCCTGACAAAGGCCGACAAGCCGAGCGTGTTCCGAAAAAAGGTTTCGGCTGCCTGAATGTCCCTGACTACCCAGGCAACCTGGGCAAATTGATTACCTAAAGATGGGTTTACTGGAGTTGCTTCCATAGTGAATTGGTTATAGGTAGATTTTATCCTCTACTCAACAATTGCTCATAAAAAAGCATTTCCATAAACTCATGGTATCCTCAAAGTTATAGGGCCGGCGAGTCATACGTGGGTGTATTTTACATTTCCACTATATAGCTAAAAACAGCACACAGCGTACTAATTCCATCTTTGCCCCTAGCGCCGGATAAACTGAATGGCGCAGCCGCCCCCTTTAGCCAGCCGCAGCGTTAGTTTGGTTTTCGCGGTGACGGATCTCTTTTCAATCACATAGGCTTCCGGGTTAGTGTCCCAGTCGGCGTTGGGACCGTCGCGGTAAATGGTGGCCTCGTAGGTTTTACCGGGTTCCAGAAAGTCCAGCGGCAGGGGCAGATCCCGGCTATTTTCGTCGGTGATGGCCCCAACGTACCAGTTGGCCGTGCCTTTACCCTTGCGGGCGGTGAGGATGTAATCGCCCGGCTCGGCGGCAATAACTTTGGTATCGTCCCAGTCGACGGGTACGTCGCGGATAAACTGAAACGCATCCAGGTGCCGCTCGTAGTTTTCGGGGAGGTCGGCGGCCATTTGCAGCGGACTATACAAGGTCACGTACAAGGCCAACTGCTTGGCCAGGGTGGTGCGTACCCGCGTGGTGCGGGTACTGTCGAACTGATTGAGCCGGAAGCGGAACAGGCCGGGCGTAAAGTCCATGGGGCCGCCCAGCATCCGCGTAAAGGGCAGCAGCGTGGTATGTTCGGGCGTGATACCCAGCGTGGGGGCGTTGTTGAATTCGCTGCCACGAGCGGCTTCGCTGGCCATCCAGTTCGGGTAGGTGCGGTGCAACCCCGTCGGGTGCGCCGATTCGTGGGAGTCGATCATGATCCGGTATTGCGCGGCTTTTTCGGCGACCCGCTGGTAGTGATTCACCATCCACTGGCTATCGTGGTGTTCTCCCCTGGGAATAATACGGCCCACGTAGCCTGTCTTCACCGTGTTCATGCCCTGCTTCTGCATATACTGAAAGGCGGCATCCATCCGGCGTTCGTAGTTGGTAACCGAGCCGGACGTTTCGTGGTGCATGATGAGCCGCACGCCTTTCTGCTGGGCGTAGGCGGTCAGTGAGTGGAGATCATAATCGGGGTAGGGGGTTACAAAATCAAAGACATCTTCTTTCCAGTTACCAAACCAGTCTTCCCAGCCCACGTTCCAGCCTTCCACCAGTACCCCATCGAAGCCATATTTGGCGGCAAAGTCGATGTACTTCTTTACGTTCTGCGTATTGGCACCGTGTTTACCCCCGGCCCGCTCCCAGGTAGCCTTGCCAACGTGCATCTCCCACCACATACCCACAAATTTCTGGGGCTTGATCCACGAGGGGTCGGCGATGGTGGAAGGGGCGTTCAGGTTCAGAATCAGTTTGGACGCTGGCAAGTCAGTAGCTTTGTCGCTCACCAGAATGGTGCGCCATGGGGTATGCGCTGGCGTCTGCAAATATGCTTTGTTCCCTACGGCATCGGGTGTCAGCTGTGAGGTCAGCGTCAATTTGGCCTTGTCCAGTTGCAGGTGCATCACGGGGTAATTGAGCAGAGCGGCTTCGTAGAGGCTGATGTACAGACCATCGGCGGTTTTCAGCAGCAGGGGCGTCTGCACGGCGTTCGGCCCAATCAGCGATTGCAGGGCGATGTCTTTTTCCTTAGCGGCTGCGGCTATGGCATTTACCTCGGTCAACCGGGTGGTGTTGTAGAGGTATTCGTTGGAGTCATAATCGCCCGGTTGCCAGAAGGTGGTGTGGTCGGCGGCAAAAGCAAACTGTGTCCGTTCATCGGCGACGATAAAATGGGTGAGGGCGGTCTGCTCCGGAAACTCATAACGGAAGCCAACCCCATCGTTGAACACCCGGAACCGCACCAGCATAGCAATGCCCGAACCGGCTTTATCCAGGAGCCGGACGCCCAGTTCCTGATAGTTATTGCGAATCTGACTAACCTCACCCCAGACCGGCTTCCAGGTCTCATCGGTGCGCGACGAATCTGCCCCAGCAATGGTAAACCGGTTCAGGGTTACCTGCGGTCGCTGCAGCATAAAGCCCAGGCTGGAGGGCTGAATAACGGGCTTACCCTTATAGCGAATCTGGTAGGTAACTTCGCCTGTAGGCGTGTTTTGCACCGTCACCTGAATCGCCCGATCCGGGGAGCTGACCCGAAACGATGACTGGGCCAGGGATTGGGTTGACAAAAAGACAAATAGCAGAAGAGGGAGTAGCGATTTATGCATTCGTGCAGCTTTCGTTTAGGTACCACCAAACTACAACATTTGCATAATACTCACCAGTTTAGCTGGTAAATCTGTACCGGGTTAACCCGTTGCAGGCCGGTATGGCAGCAGCCAGAAAAGCCAAAGCCTCCTGCCGGGTGACAGGAGGCTTTGGCATGGGTGTTAGGCTGCTTTAGAGAATATACTGGCTCAGGTCGTGGTCTTTCACCAGCTCGTTCAGTTTTTCCCGCACCATTTCTTTGGTTACTACCACGTGAGCGTTGGCTCCGATCACATCGGGGATGTCGAACATGAAGTCGTTGAGCAACTGGCTCATGACGGTTTGCAACCGCCGGGCGCCAATGTTCTCGATCTCGGCGTTGACCTGGAAGGCAATCATGGCAATTTCCCGCAGGGCATCATCCTGGAAAGTCAGGTCTACCCCCTCGGCCTGCATCATGGCCTCATACTGTTTGGTCAGCGCGTTTTTCGGCGCTTTCAGGATCTGGAAGAAATCATCCTCCGACAAGCTCTGCAATTCCACCCGGATCGGAAAACGGCCCTGTAACTCCGGAATGAGATCCGACGGCTTGGAGACATGGAAGGCTCCGGCGGCAATAAACAGAATGTGATCGGTATTGATGACCCCATATTTGGTATTTACGGCACTGCCTTCCACGATTGGCAGCAGGTCGCGCTGCACGCCCTCGCGGCTGACATCGGGTCCGCCCGAGCCACCGCCCCGGTTTGAGGCTACCTTGTCAATTTCGTCGATGAAGATAATGCCGGAGTTTTCGGCCCGGCGGATAGCCTCTTCCTTCACCTCATCCATGTCAATGAGTTTGGCGGCTTCTTCTTCCAGCAGGATTTTTTTGGCTTCGGCAATGCTTACTTTCCGTTTCCGGCCCCGGCGCGGCATCATGCCCCCGATCATCTCCTGAATGTTCATCATCGACAGATCGTCTACCGTTCCGCCGATCATACCGATGTTGGGAACCTGCGATTGCTGCACCTCAATTTCAATTTTGCGGTCGTCCATCTCGCCGGCCCGAATCTTCTCGCGGAACCGTTCGCGGGTGCGTTCGTTGAGTTCGGCATCGCTGTCGGGGATGCGGTCGGCGTTGCGGTCTTCCAGCACGAAACCGGTCGACTGGGCGGCTTTAACCGGCGGAATCAGAATATCCAGAATGGTGTCTTCGACCATCTGCTGAGCGCGGGTCTGTACCTGCTCTTTTTTAGCCGCCTTCACCATACTGACGGATTGTTCCACCAGGTCGCGCACCATGCTTTCGACATCGCGACCGACGTAGCCGACTTCGGTAAACTTGGAGGCTTCTACTTTGGTAAACGGCGCGTCGGCCAGTTTAGCCAGCCGGCGGGCAATTTCGGTTTTACCAACCCCCGTTGCGCCTATCAGCAGAATGTTATTGGGGGTAATCTCACGCTGCATATCGTCCGGCGCATTCATCCGGCGCCAGCGGTTCCGGAGGGCAATGGCCACGTTCCGCTTCGCGTCGTGCTGACCGATGATGTATTGATCTAATTCGGCAACAATCTGCCGGGGTGTGAGGTCTTTCAGGGATTGAGCCATCTGTGGTGGAAATGATGAATGTTGAATGATAACAGAGAAATGGAGCTTACGCACCAACATGCCATCTTACAGGCTGTATAATTCACCAGGTATCATTCTTTTAAATCTTTCCCAAAGAAACACACGAAAAGGCATTCGAGTTGGGTAAGTGGCGTTTTTTTCAACAAAGCCTGCCTGGTCGTTACAGAATGTAGCCAATCTTCAGGCCGGCGGTCAGGCTGGGGAGAACCAGCGAACCCGGATAAAAAGGGTCATACAGGAAATAGTTGCGCATTCTGAAAACCTGATCTTCCGCTGGAATTGGGGATCGGCTGATGGCTTTAAACCGTATCCCAACGCCCAGGTACATGTCCAGAACAAGCCGGTTGTTCTCGGTGCCGGCCACAAACTGACGGCCCACTTTGAAGTGACTGCCCCATACATACTTCATGACTGCCGTTTCGAGTTGCTCGAAATACGCACATTGGCCGCCCACGCACTCCCGGCCAGCCGAAAAGCGTTCGAAGGCATTGGCCTGTTTGTAGAATAACTCCACCGCCAGGTAGTTACCCAAGGGAGCTGGTGACCGGACGTTGACGTTGAAGTTCCGGTTGGTGCGGTACCGGTTGGTGTAGAAACGCCACTCGGCCCGGCCCCGCCAGTATTCCGGCAGAAGGTATTGGCTCGATTCACTATTTCGGTAGAGGTTCATCACCCCGGAACCGTAGCCAAACTCCCCCTGTACCGATTGCCGGTGGCTGAGAATACGTTCCAGCCCAAACTGCACTGTATTGTCGGGATCGAACAAATGCTGCGGAGAAAATTTAATTACCCAGCGGGGGGGATTATCCATAATGGGCCGCAGTGTGGTATCGAGCCGCATCCGCTGGGCCTGAACGCCAATGGAAATAAAGAAAAACAGGACTAAAAAAGGTTTATTCATGTGGGGGAATTATTCAACCGGCAAATGGCTAAGCAGCTTCAGTTTAGTCGGGTCACTGTAACTGTATTGGTAGATTCCGTCTTTGCCGGTTACAATCAGCACCTTATTGATGGGAATAACATCAAACGAACGAATATCCCTGAACGTCTCCACCAGCTTCAGGTCTGTAGGATTGGTGGCATCAAAGACTTTCAGGCCGAAATCGCCCTCCGTTACAAAGAGCAGGTTACCGTCGATACCCAGGCCGTGCGGATTGCTCATCGGATAGCTCTTAACCAAACGGGGTGCGGCCATATTGGAAATATCCAGTATATCAAGCAGGTTAGCGCCGTTCCGGCAGGCGGTGCCGCTTCGCAGGGTTACGTAGGCATAGCTGCCCTGCGCCACTACCGGATCGCAGCTCAGGATGTGGCTGTACCGGGAGGTCATCTGCGGTTTGGCCGGATCATTCAGGTTATACACCAGCATACCCGTCTGGGTACCAATCATCAGGTGGTTTCTGAACGGAAATATCGTTTCGACACCGGCGTCGAGGGCCACTTTATTGACATTGACCGGTGTGTTGATCTGTGCGATGTCATACACCACCAGGTTGGCGTGGTTGACCACGTACAGGTAGTTGCCGATAATGGTAAACCGGGCCATGGATCCGCCGGTACCCGTGCCGGGTCCTACGCTGTCTTTGGCTGCATCTGTACTACAGCCCGCCAGCAGGGCGACGATTGTCAGAAGAAAAAGTAGTTGCTTTTTCATAGGAGAGATGAGGTTACCGGTAGCATTTCGGATTGGTTAACTGCGCCTGTTCCCAGCGGATAACGACGCCTTTGCTCGGGTCGGCGCATTCGAAGCGGACACCCCGCTCAGCCGGATAGGCTATATACGGAAACATATTCTCCAGGCGCTTCGTCACCTGAATCTGTTGCAGGTTGGAAATGTCCAGCGCCACCAGATCGGTGATGTTATTGGCGTACAGAATACTACCTTTCACGGCCATATCGGTATTACCGGGAATAGCAATAAACGCCAGCTTAACCGGTTTCTCCGGGTTAACGTTGTTGACCACGTGCAGGCCTTTGTTTTGTTCATTAATAAACAGGAAGGCGTCTTTTACGTAAATCTTACCAGGCTGTTTCAGCGGCTGCGGGGGCAGGATCTCCACCTTGCGGACTGTTTCCATCGGTGCATAGACCGGCCGCAGACCCTGCACCGGACCGCTGGGCTCAGTATTCTGCGGGTAGCAGCCGGTGAGTGCCACAAGCCCCAGCAGCGAGCCAATCTGAGTCAGAGAAGGTAACTGTAGTGTATGTTTCATAACTTGGTTGGTTATGGGAAAATCATAGAGTGTAACCTGATTTAATACCATTGGCAAAACCTGGGTAAAGGGTTTCACCGTTTTCCGGGTACCGACGTACTTGCAACAATGTTACAAAAAAGAAAGTAGGAGTTAAAGGCTTAACCGTCTAAAAAGTGACCGCTGGCTAAATAGTAGCGGTTGGGAGTCTGAAACAATAGCAAGACCCGTATGGCAGGGGAATGGTTGGAACGCATCAACGGCACTTTAAACGACAAACAGCCTCGCCATATGACGGGGCTGTTTGCTTGTAAAAGATAGCCTGCTCCATCGGACAGGTCGGCAAAAGAAGTCTACGCATACGTAACAACCACTTCTGCCTTTACTTTAAACCGAACATCTACATCTTTTTTATGGCCGTTGACATCGATCTCAACCATCTGACGCACCGCTTTGTCCGTTGGCGGGTTGGGGGTGCTGACGGTGATTGAGCCGGTGGCCCATTCGGCAAGGCCGGTCGATGCGGTGCCGAGGGGTTTGGTAGGTGGAGCCGTTCCTCCGGATTGGAGGGTAGAGAAGAACAGATCCGGATCGTCATCATTATCAATGCCCGATACGCTGATCTTTACCTGGTCGACATTATCAACGCGGCCCAGCCAATCTATTTTCTCCCGTTCACCTGACCCAATTTCCCGGAAAATGTGCCTGGGTGTATAGGTCTTTTTGCCCACCATGGGGATGTCTATCGTTTGTTTGTTGCCATCCACCCGTTGGTCGTTCAGAAAGAAATAGAACTTGAATTCGCCATCGCTCAGATCGTCGCTATCGTCGATCATATAAATCTCCTGAAAATGCACAAACACTGCTTTCCGTCGTTTAGCCATACAGGTAAAAGGGTTGCTGGTCAGTTAAGTAGCGTAAGTTGCAAAAAAATGCTTACTCCACAACAATCTCATCCAGCGCAATGCCCGTCGGCCGGTTGGGCCGTGGATGATCAGCCGAGGTTTGCCCGGCGTTTTTGGCTTTCAGCCGGACGTAGCGGGCGCGGGCCGTGCGGAAATCGGCGGTGACGGGCATAATGCTCCATTCCCCTTCCAGCGGGTAGCTGACGGGTTGATTAATGGCATCTTTAAAGGTAGTACCGTCCAGCGACAGTGAAATTTCGACCGACGCGGGCGGGAAAAGGGCACCCGAAATTCGCTTCAGGAAATGCGTACTAACTTTGGTAACAGACCGCACGTCGCCGAGGTCGATGGTAACGTCCAGATCCTTGCCCCACACGGTTACCCATTCCTGCTGGTTGCGCGCTGAGGGCGCTACCTGGCCGTCGGTCAGCTTTTTGCCGGTGGGATCAATACTTTGGCCCAGCGACGGACCGTTGGCTTCGGTCGCCCCGGCTACATCGTTGTAGGTGTAGGGCTTGCCTTTGCCACGATGGATGTAAAACGTCTCTGCTAATTTGCCGCCGGAGGTGGTAATCGCTTTAATCGTCGTTGTTTTGTTCAGCGTAATGGGTGCGGTGTATTCCGTAGCGTTTTTGCCCGGTTCGCGGCCGTTGGTGGTGTAGTAGATTTTGCTGTCTGAGTCAAGCTTATCGAGCCGCACCTGCAACTGTCCTTCGTTGGTAAATTGGGTAGTCGCCCGTACGTCGAGCAGCGTTTTGGCGTAGTTCACCTTCAGGTAATCCAGGCGCTTCTGGTGCGCTTTCAGCCGCATGGCAAAATCCTCGAAGTTGCGCGGTCCTTTCGGCATCCAGCCGATTTCGGCCACGGCAGCCGCACGGGGATAGGTCATGTACTCTACCTGCTCAGGAGTCGGGATGTATTCGGTCCAGACGTTGGCCTGTACACCCTGTATGTACTTCTGTTCGTCGGGTGTCAATTCGGCCGGAGTAGGGTCGTAATCGTACACTTTTTCGATGGGCAGGTAACCACCTATCGCCAGTGGCTCGTTGGCGGGGTTGGCCTGGTAAAAGTCGAGATAAACGTAGGTGGAGGGTGTCATGATGACGTTGTGCTTCTGCTTAGCCGCTTCAATGCCGCCTTTGGTCCCCCGCCAGCTCATCACCGTGGCGTTGGGGGCCAGACCACCCTCCAGAATTTCGTCCCAGCCGATGATAGCGCGGCCTTTCGAGTTGACAAACTTCTCTATACGCCGGATGAAATAGCTCTGCAGTTCGTGTTCGTCTTTAAGCTTTAGCTTCTTAATCAAATCCTGGCAGAAGGCGCTTTGCTGCCACGCATCTTTGGGGCACTCATCCCCGCCGATGTGAATGTATTTGCTCGGGAACAAGGCCATCACCTCCGTGAGCACATCCTGCAAAAAGGTAAAGGTCTTTTCGTTAGGACAGTATACGTCTTTCTTCACCCCCCAGCGCGTAGCTACTTCATATTTCTTGCCGGGGTCGCACGACAGCTCCGGATAAGCCGCTAACGCTGCGGTGGAGTGGCCGGGCATTTCAATCTCCGGAATGATGGTGATGTGCCGGGCAGCCGCGTAGCGCACCACGTCTTTAATCTGCTCCTGCGTATAATAGCCGCCATGCTCTTTACCATCGAAGCGGGCGGGGTAATGCTGTCCGTCGTGGCCGATGATGGTTTCCTTCCGTTTCGATGAAATCTGGGTGAGCTTTGGGTATTTCTTGATTTCGATGCGCCAGCCCTGGTCTTCGGTCAGGTGCCAGTGGAAGGTATTAAACTTGTGTATCGCCATCAGGTCGATGAAGCGCTTCACGGCCGGCACGGGCATAAAGTACCGCCCCACATCCAGCATCAGCCCCCGGTAGCCGTAGCGCGGCCGGTCCAAGATTTGGCAGGCGGGTATCGTCCACGCCACATTGTCCACCTTAGCGGGGCTGAACACCTGTACCGGCAGCAGTTGCAGCAGCGACTGCACGGCGTAAAAATACCCTTTCGGCGTTTCGGCCTCTACCGTCACCCGGTCCGGCGATACGTTCAGTACATACCCTTCCGGTCCGCAACGGCCGGCGGTATGTTTGGTAAAGACGATATGCTTGCCCTTCGCCAGCGCCGGAGTTGACGGAGCCACCGCTACCGGCAAGCCACTAGCTGTACGGAGCTGACTCACCAGCGTCTGCGCAGCCGCCTGCTGCCCGGCATCTTTCGGGGTAACTACGATTCGGGTAGCGCCCGTGACGGTGAAACTCCCATCTTTCCCGGCAAACTGCGCGGGGAAGGGGAGGAGGTTATAGGTATTCTCGGTTTGAGCAAAGAGGGGAAGAGAGACAGAAAGGTAAAGTACCAGGGCAATAACGTGCTTCATGAATGACGTACGGGTGAGTTCAGTAGGCAAAGGTAGCTAGAAATGGAGTGGCGTAAGTAAAGTGGTTATGTTCTTGCACAATCAATTTTATCGATAAATTATTTTGTAACGTGACACGTTTCATGTTACGTTTGCTGTTATGATAGTAAGTTTCCGACATAAGGGTTTAGAACTGTATGCTCGTAAAGGAGACAGTTCCAAACTACAGCCGCACCTCGTGCAGAAAATCAGGTTGATTCTAACACGGCTTGACGCGGCAAACGGACCGGAAATTATGAACCAACCAGGGTATGACTTTCATCGATTAACTGGTGATCTGAAGGATTTTTATGCTGTGAAAGTGAATAAAAACTTCCGGATTATCTTTCGTTTTGAGGGCGAAAATGCCCTGGACGTTGACTTTTTAGACTACCATTAAGACTAGAGGAGAGAGAAAACTATGGCACTATTTGATCCTGCCCATCCCGGTGAGCTTATTCGGGAAACTTTAAATGGACTTCATGAGGAGACTGGTCAGAAACTGACCATTAAAGAAGTAGCTGAAGGGTTAGGAACTACCCGAAAAACGCTTTCGGCTATTATTAACGGTAAACAAAGCGTAACGCCCGAAATGGCGATTCGTCTGGCAACTGCTTTTGCCAACACAACACCCGAGTTTTGGCTGACAGTGCAGGAGAACTACGACCTGGCTAAGGCGCGTCGTAGAGTTGATGTCAGTAATGTCCGCGTCTTTTGGAAACCAGCGAATTACTCTCCACGCTCTGCGTAGAGCATTGCCGTTAGACCGTGTCCAACATTACAGACATTCAGACTATCATGACATCAAAACAGAATTCGTCGCGCCGACAGTTTATAAAAAATTCGATGGGGGCGCTGGCTGCCTTTACCATTGTGCCCCGGCACGTATTGGGCAAAGGCTTCCTGCCGCCCAGTGATATGCTAACCAAAGCCATTGTGGGGGTGGGCGGCATGGGCCGGGGGCATATTCCGTACGCGGGTACCCGGGTGGGGGCTGTCTGCGACGTTGATACGCGGCATATACAATTGGCCCTGAACACCCTCAAAGGGGGAGAAGGGGTGAAAACCTTCCGCGATTACCGGGAGGTGCTTGCCCTGCCCGAAATCGACATTGTTCATGTTGCGACTCCGCCCCACTGGCATGGCCTTATTGCCGCCGATGCCGCCCGCGCCGGGAAAGATATCTGGTGCGAAAAACCCATGACCCGGACCATCGGCGAGGGTAAGCGGCTGGTCGAAGCCGTACAGCAGCATGGTCGTATTTTCCGGCTGAACACCTGGTTTCGGTTCTCCGACAACTTTTACGGCATGAATACCCCCGTAAAGCCCATTAAAAAGCTGGTGGAGAGCGGTATGCTGGGATGGCCGCTGAAAGTGACCGTGAGCCGGCATACGGGTTTCGACTGGAAGTTTTACTGGGTAGGCAAAACCGACCTGGAGCCCCAGCCCGTACCGGCCGAGCTGGATTACGACCGCTGGCTGGGTCCGGCCCCCTACAAGCCCTACCATCCGCACCGGGTACACAACACGTTCCGAGGCTATTGGGACTACGACGGGGGCGGACTGGGCGATATGGGACAGCATTACCTCGACCCCATCCAGTATTTTCTGGGGAAAGATGATACCAGCCCCGTTACGGTCGAGATAGACGCGCCCCAGCAGCATACCGATGCCGTGGGTACCTGGCGCAAGATTACCTATACCTACGCCGACGGCTGCCAGATTATACTGGACGGAGCCGGTACGGAGACCAAAGCGGCTTATATCGAAGGTCCCAATGGCAAACTGTTCAGCGGGTTCCGGTGTACCATTCCGGATATTGAGCGAAAGCTGGCGGCCCTGCCCGACCCCGAACCGCAAGTGACTGATTTTGTGGAAGCCGTAAAGAACCGGCAGAAATTTGCCCTCAACGAAGCCAACGGGCACCGCTCCTGCACCCTCGTAAACATAGGTAAAATTGCCCTGGAACTGGGCCGGAACCTGACGTTCGATCCCGTCAAACAGGAGTTTGTGAACGACGAAGCCGCCAACCGCCTGCTCGACCCGCCCATGCGCGAGCCGTGGTCGTTCTAAGTGTAGACGTTGTCCTCTTTCCCTTCCCGTAATTCCTAACAACCCCATGCGACCTTATTTCCTCTTAACCCTTTTTCTCCTCACCAGCCTCCGCATCAGTCAGGCCCAGACCCCAGCCGGCCAGCCTGCTAACGTGAAGATTACGGAGCTGCTGGCTAAAATGCCGGCCAATAATGCCGCCGAACTCCAGGCCGGTGCCGCTGCGGTGGCGGACCTGGGCAAGGAGGGTATTGTGGCGCTGGTGAAAAAACTCGACGAAACCGGGGCCGTCAGCCCGGCACAGTATGCACTGTCGGCGTTTTCGTACGCGGCCGCGTCGCCCGGCAAGGAAAACCTGCGGGCGCTGGCCAGCCGGGCCTATGCCGCTGCCCTGCCCCGGCTGAGCAGTCCCGAGGCCAAACTATTTATCATTTCACAACTGGAGCGGGTCGGGAAAGACGATGCCGTGACGGCCCTGATTCCGTTTCTGGCCGATGCCCGGCTGGCCGATCCGGCTGCGCGGGCACTGGCTACCATTGGTACCCCGGCCGCCGGTAACGCTCTGCTCACTGCTCTGAACGGGGCACCCGAACAGACCCGATTGTTCATCATGGGAGCGTTGGGAAAAGCCCGGTTCAGACCGGCGGCTCCGGCGATTGCTGCCTTGTCCAATAGCAGCGATGCCAAACAGGCGAAGGTAGCGTTACAGGCGCTGGCTCAGATCGGCGAGCCTGCGTCGTATGCCGTACTGGCTAAAGCCGCCGACAAGGCAGGGTATCAAAGCGATGCCAGTCAGGCGACGGAGGCTTACCTGAGCTACCTGCATCAACTGCTGAGCGATGGCCGCAAAAAAGAAGTCAACAAAGCGGCAAAGACCATAGAGAAAATAACGCAGTCGGGCAGTGCCGTGGCCACCCGCATTGCCGCCCTGAAACTGCTGACCGATCTCAAAGGGGCGCAAAGCCTTTCAACCCTGACGGCGGCCATGAAAGACGCTGACCCGGCCTTCCGGGCGGCTGCCTTACAATTCGGTAAGCCTTATTTGAACGAAGCTACCGTTGCGCAGTGGCTGAAAACCTTCGGCCGGTCGGACGCACCCGCCCAGGCCGATCTGCTGCGGATGTTTGGCAATAACGGTATCAAAGCGGCTCTGCCGCTCGCCCTGCAGGCGGTGCAAAGCGAGCAGCCGGCGGTAAAAATAGCGGCTATTGCGACCGCGGCTAAGCTCGGGCAGACCGACGCCCTGCCGGCTTTGCTCCCCTTGCTGAAAACCTCGGATGCCGGGACCCTGGCCGCTGTGAAATCGGCCCTGCTGGCGATGAAGGGCACGGACGTGCTGCCGGCGGTGGGTCAGGCACTGGCCGATGCCTCTCCGGCTGGTAAAGTGGCTATTCTGGAGATACTCGGTAGTCGGGCCGATACGGGCCGGTTTGCGGAGGTGCTGCAACTGACGAAAAGCACCGACGAATCGGTGAGTGAGGCCGCCCGGCTAACCCTGAAACAAACGGCTACCGGTAGCCAGGTCGATCCGCTGCTGACGGCCCTGCTGGCCTCGACGAGCGAAAAAGACAGCCGTGGCCTGCAAGATGCGCTGGTAGCGGCTATCCAGACCAATACCGATGCCTCTGCCCAACAGGCTACGGCCCGAACGCTGCTCAACCGGGTGCCGGGCAACAAAAAGGCCCTCCTGTACCCCGTACTGGCTGGCATTGGCGGTCGCGACAACCTGAGCGAGGTAGCCAAAGCCTACGGTACAGCGAGTTCGGCGGTTATCAACGCACTGGCCGGATGGAAAGGTGGTCTGGCGGCTCATACGGTACAGTCGCTATTGCCCACAGCCGGTAAGGCAGGAACTGCCGCCGAGGGGGTGAATGCCCTGCTCCGGCAACTCAGCCTGGGCTCGTATACCGCCGACGAAAAGCTGTTGATGCTCCGCGAGGCCATGGCGTACGCGACTACGCCGGAGCAGAAAAAGGCCCTGCTGAAACAGGTGCAGGCCAGTAAGACCTTCCCGGCCCTCATGTACGCAGCCCGGTACCTCGACCAGCCCGACCTACAGGCCGACGCTGCAGCTGCGGTAGCCCAGATTGCCTTGGGTACTCCCTCCCTTCAGGGGGATGGGGTGCGCGAAATCCTGCAAAAAGCCATACCCCTGCTGAGCGGTCCCGAGGCCGGCAAACAGTCCGACGCGCTCCGCAAGCTCCTGGCGGGTATGCCCGCGGGCAAAGGCTTTGTGCCCCTGTTCAACGGCAAAGACCTGACCGGCTGGAAAGGGCTGGTGGGTGACCCCATCAAGCGAGCGAAAATGGACAAGAAAACGCTGACGGTTGCCCAGGCCAAAGCCGATGCGGCCATGCGTACCGGCTGGCAGGTGAAAGATGGTCTGCTGGTGTTTACGGGCCATGGCGATAACCTGTGCACCGATAAAAAATACGGCGATTTCGAACTGTACGTCGACTGGCAGATCACGCCAAAAGGCGATGCCGGTATTTACCTCCGGGGTACTCCCCAGGTGCAGATCTGGGATACCTCGCGCACCGACGTAGGGGCGCAGGTTGGCTCGGGTGGGCTATACAACAACCAGATCCACGCCAGCAAACCACTGCTGGTGGCCGATAATCCCGTGGGCACCTGGAATACCTTCCGCATCCGGATGGTGGGCGATCAGGTGACAGTGTACCTAAACGGCAAACTCGTGGTCAACAACGTGCCGCTCGAAAACTACTGGGATAAAACCCTGCCTATTTTTCCCGAAGAGCAGATTGAACTACAGGCACATGGTACGTATGTAGCCTACCGGGACATCTACATCCGCGAGATCCCGCGTCCGCAGCCGTTTACCCTATCCGACGACGAGAAGAAGGAAGGCTTTAAAATGCTATTCGACGGCACCAACCTGCACGAGTGGACCGGCAACAAAACCGACTACGTCATTGAAGACGGTGCCCTGGCCGTAAACCCGAAGAATGGCGGCAGCGGCAATCTGTACACCCGCCTGCAGTACAGCGACTTTATCTACCGCTTTGAGTTCAAGCTCACGCCGGGGGCCAACAACGGTATCGGCATCCGCGCGCCCATGAAGGGCGATGCTGCCTATAACGGCATGGAAATTCAGGTGCTGGACAACGATGCCGAGATCTACAAAAAACTACAGGTGTACCAGTACCACGGCTCGGTGTACGGGGTCATTCCGGCCAAGCGGGGCTACCTGAAACCCACCGGGGAGTGGAACGTGGAGGAGATTAAGGCCGTAGGTAACCGCATCACGGTCACGCTCAACGGTACGGTCATCCTCGACGGCGACATAGCCGAAGCCTCCAAAAACGGCACGCTGGACCACCGCGAGCATCCGGGCCTGCTGAACAAATCGGGCCACATCGGCTTTCTGGGCCACGGCGATGTGCTGTATTTCCGCAATATTCGGGTGAAAGATTTAAGCAAATAAGTAGGTTTTGGGATTTTGGATTGCTCCGCTCCTCTCCTCAATCTTTCCGGGCGATTCTCCAGGTTCTCGCGTAGCTCAGTTCTACCTTGGCTATACTGAGCGAGGGAAAGCCAACAGGGGCCGCTACAGCAGACCTTTCGGCCCGAACATTGCATGTGCGTGTCGACCTGTTTTGAATCAAGGGTTTGATAGGTATCTTTATTTACGTTGATATGGAAGGTTGGATTTACCTTGGTTTTTCAATTGGTAGATGTATTTTAGGCACTTAAACCGTGTAAAGAGTTACGCGTATTTTGTATTGTTGAAACAAGAGGACAATACAAAATGATCAATACGCAAATCGTATTGTTAGTTGACTTTTATTATAAGCTTTTAGTATTCAGGAGTTTGAAGGTGTAAAAGTTGATGGATAAGATGTTTCAACGAAAAATTGAATATTTGGCTTAATGCATTAAACCTGCGTCTATTTACGAATTATGTGTAATTTTTTAAAGAAACTTCAATGCAGAAAAAGTCTCTCATAATTGGAATTAATAATTACAAGCACTTTTCTGTTTTAGAAAACTGCATAAATGATGCAGAAGATATGCATGCATTTCTGCAAGCGGTTGAATTTGAAAGTACTTTACTAGTTGACCCAACTCAAGCAGAAATAATAGAAGCTATTAAACAGTTTAAAGAATCTATTTCAGATGATACAGTCTCAATAATTTTCTTTTCAGGACATGGATTACAGGATGAAAAATTTAATTTTCTAGTAGCATCTGACTCTGAAGTAAGATTTATAGAAGATATTAAATATAACTGTATCTTAGCTGATGATTTGTTAATAAAAGCCTCTAAGAAGAACCTTCATTTAGTAATACTTGATGCTTGTAGAAATAATCCTTTTTATAGTGGAAATAAAAGTTCTTCAATGGGTTTGTTAAAGATGAACGCACCGGCAGGAACATTGATTGCATTTTCTACAAGCCCTAATTCAACTTCAATTGAGCGAACAGGAGAAAGAAATGGTGTTTATACAAAGTACTTATTAAAAAATATGCAAACTGCAAATTTGCCAGCAGAGTTGGTATTTAAGAATACAAGAAATGATGTTATGCAGGACACATCTGATAGGCAAATTCCTTGGGAAGAATCTTCGTTGTTTGGTGACCATTTTTCTTTTATAGAAGCGCACGAACAGACTATTGAAAATTTAACTATTGACCATTTATTAAAGAATGAATCGATTCCACTTCCAGAGCTTATGCCTTTCCTTAAAGTTTCAATTTTCGAAACGGAAAAACTTGAAAGACTTATTCTAATATTAACTTTGGTAAAAATTAGCTTCTCTAATGAGCAGGAAGGGATTTCTTCTAGAACTGTTGACGAGGATTATTTAAACGATATATTATTTGACATGTTCTATCCAAAATTTGAGGAAAGGCTACTTAAAGATGATACTGCAACTGACATTTTTAGTAATGATATTTTGAGCCGGCTAACAATTGTAAAGGACGTAAATTTCGGGTATAACTCGTTGGAAGGTCCCGATGAAACGTTTTCGCAAATTGTAATGAACTATGTAAAGCTTGATGATGAAGATGGAGTTGTGTGTTTTTATTTATTTACTAAGGATAATGAGCATTATTTAAAGCCAGTAGTTTTCACAATAGACAAGAGTAAAATTAAGTTTAGGAATTATACAATCATTACTGGTGATAAAGTGAATGCAATAACGGATGTTTATTTCAAGATGCGACTTCCGTTTGAGAAAGAAGTTCCTAGAATTAATAACTTTTTAACAACTACAACTATAATTGAAAAATGGACAGAAGTAGAATTTCAAAAATTTTTCAAGTCGAAGGAATAAAATAATATATAACGTTGCGTTTGCAATATGGTGGAGTGCCGAATGTATTCTTAGACTTTTGCAAATTAGCTTTAATTTCGGCAGACGAATAACACTGAGCAACAGAACAAGCAATGGAAGAATGGAATAATTTTTAAATTAGCCAGTAAAAGTAGGTATGACTATTAATGATTCTTTTGAAGAAATTATGCAATACGCTCATTTTTGGAACTGGGTTCCTGATTGGCAAGTAGTAAAAGAAATTTATAATGCGCACCCTGAGTCGTACTCAGTATTTACACCTTTTGCATATTCTTATTTAGAAGAATTAATTAGGTCAATGACGAGCGAGTATGGTGTTGAGATTTTAGATAAAGATGGTCTCCCTTCAGTCAGAAAGGTAGGAACTAGGCTGATAAATTTGGCGATAGAAGAAAATAAAAATAAGAGTACAGAGCTTATTGCTCTTTTAGAAGAGTTAAAAGTATATTTTTCTACTTCTAAAAGAACCAACTTCGGTGATAATAGAAATAGTGTTGCTCATGGTTATATGCATCCCAGATTTTGGAGTAAAGATTCATTCGAGAAGCTTATTTTGGATATTGCAAGACTCTCTAAATTTTCTGGTTTTTAATTTAATCTTTCGAGACGCTTTAGAGTCTGGTTATCATTCTCCCAGTCCGCCTGGTCGTAGTGCAGAGGAATCTCGCGCTTACCAAGTTCGCGCTGGAAAGCGATATGACCAATCCCGGTGAGTTCTCCCCCTGGCCAACCGTTATTTTGCCGGACTCATAGAGATGTACCGCTAGTTCAAGCAGCAGTTGCTCAGCAGTCAGCCCTGTCTGCCGAATAATATCATCACTTATCTCAATGGTCATGGTGTTGTACTGTTGTGGTAAGCAAATTATACAAAAGGGGTTACTCTTCAAAGCTCAATAGCATTGTAATGAGACATGGCTGGAAAGAGAAGTTTTTTGTAAAAACTTTACCTTTACAATACATGCAGTATCTATCTAAAATATCGATTGTACTTTTTCTCCTGTTGGCTTGCCCAGGCTCTGGTTTCTCGCAAAAAAAAGCCAAACAACCCAATGTGATTCTCATCCTCACTGACGACCAGGGTTGGGGAGACCTGCGGTCTAACGGAAATTCCATAGTCCATACACCTGTGCTGGATAAGCTTGCTAAAGACGGAGCCCGTTTCGACCGGTTTTATGTAAGCCCGCTTTGTGCGCCTACTCGTGCTGCCCTGCTTACGGGGCGGTATCATTTGCGCACCGGGACGTATTGGGTTACCAACGGCACCGAAACCATGCGTGCCGAAGAAGTAACGATTGCTGAAGCGCTGAAAAATGCAGGCTATGCCACCGGAATTTATGGCAAATGGCATAATGGTGCCCATTACCCTAACCATCCGAACGGACAAGGATTTGATACCTTTTTTGGCTTTTGTGCCGGCCACCTCACCAACTACTTCGATGCTACCCTTGAGTATAACCGGCAACCTGTAAAAACAAAGGGATTTATTACTGATGTACTTACCGACTCCGCCCTTGCTTTCATTGATAAACATAAAAACAAACCATTCTTCTGCTATATCCCTTACAATGCACCCCATAGTCCGTTTCAGGTTCCCAACAAATACTTTAATCAATACAAGCAGTTGGGGCAAAATGATGAATTGGCCAGTGTATACGGCATGGTGGAAAATATAGATGACAATATAGGCCGGGTCCTGAACCAGCTTACCCGGCTTGGCCTCGATACCAATACAATCGTCATTTTTATGACCGATAATGGTCCGCAATCCTACCGATATAATGGGGGAATGAAAGGCAAAAAAGGCAGTGTCGATGAAGGTGGGGTGAGAGTGCCCTTATTTATCAAATACCCCAGCAACATAAAAGCAGGTACAAAAGTAAAAGCCTTAACTGCTCATATCGATATACTCCCTACGATTATGGAGCTTTGTGGGATAAAGACCGGCCACGCGCTTCCGTTGGATGGTATGAGTATGCTGCCATTGCTGAATGGGCAAACCGCTCGGTTTGATAGCCGAAGCTTGTTTACGCATGTTACCTTCTCTGATAAAATCGAAAAGTATTCCGGTGCTGTACGAAAAGCCAATTATGTGTTGGTATTGCAAAAAGATGAGCAACGTTTGTACGACCTGCAGGCAGACCCAGGCCAGAAGTCTGACATAAAATCAGCCAAACCCCAGATAGCCAAAGAACTTTCTTCACAATATGATAGCTGGTATGCTGCCGTAACAAGCAATGGAATTAAAAGGAGTGCCATTCCGGTGGTGGCTAAAGGCTCTCCTGTTGAACTTCCGGCTCATGAAGCGTTTCTCTCAGGTGCTTTACAATTCAAAGAAGAAAAAGGCTATGCCCATGACTGGCTCATCAACTGGAACAAAACAGCCGATACCGCCAGCTGGTGGGAACTGGATGTAAAAGATGAGGGAAACTATCAGATAGAAGTATTGTATACTTGTAACAAAGCAGCTATAGGGGCTGCCCTGGTTGTGGAGGCCAATGGCGGCAAAGCCACTCAGACGATAAGCCGTGATTTTGTCGGAAAAACCTTACCCAGTCCCGACCGAGTAAAGCGGATAGAAGCTTTTGAAAAAGAATGGGCACGTATTTCTTTGGGCAAGATTAAGCTGAGCAAAGGTACTGTTGCGCTTACTTTAAAAACCCCTGACTTGCCGGCTGGTGCAGCATTGGAAGTAAAAGCGCTGGTTTTAAGTCACATGAAGCACCCCTGACAAGACACACTGGCAGGTAACATGGTGTTTCGTGCCATAGCGGGTCGATGAAACGCAGCTTCAACATTGAACAGCCTGTCAATGATTCATACTTGCCGTTCGGGTTGTGTCATTTTTCATGTCTTCGGCCATTTTACGATGCTCATCGACAACGGGAATCATTCTGGCCAGCCAGTCTTTGTATTCTTTGTTTTTGGCTATATCGTGGGCTTCCTGGAATTTCTCCGTTGCTAACTGGTGATCGGCAATCATGGTATCGATATACTTT
The DNA here is from genome assembly GCF_039541915.1 of Nibrella saemangeumensis. Taxonomy (NCBI): domain Bacteria; kingdom Pseudomonadati; phylum Bacteroidota; class Cytophagia; order Cytophagales; family Spirosomataceae; genus Nibrella; species Nibrella saemangeumensis. Next base: position 55,388 of record NZ_BAABHD010000024.1, on the reverse strand, counting down.
GCGTCAAACGCTGCACCTTCGAGCGCAGCCAACTCCCGGACCATCTGCTGATTGCGTTCATTCATCGTCTCCGGCACCTCTACGTTAAGTCGTTTGATCAATGCCCGGAACTCTTCATTCACCTTCGTATGCTGGTCAACCATTTGGTCGCCGTAGCGTTTTACATCGGCACGTACGCCTTTCTGTTGCGCCAGCTTGCCCATCTCTACCTCCATAATACCGGCACTACCGGCTATGTTGAGAAACATTCTGTCCTGATCAGAAATATCATCTTTTTTACAAGACACAACCAGCACGCTTAAACAAACTAGATACACATAAATGGCAGACGTTTTCATAGCAGTGAAGGATTAGGTTAGACGTTGGCTTAAAAGTTAGGTATATTCAGAATAGGATTGGCAGCCCTGATTGGCAAGTCAAACCCTTTTTAGTATTCGGTCAATTGGAGCACTGTAAAGAATCCACTAGGGCATCAAAACAGCTGTTCAGGCATCTGTTAGCGATCCATTCAGGCAGAAAAAGCCCATTTCCACAAGGCAGTAATAGCACTGGGTACGCTTCAGATGGAGATCAAGAGGAAAACCGCGCCAAAGCCACCCATGACATAGATCATCAGATTGTCGCCGGCAATCTGGATATCGTCCGGGTGGTCACGATCATAGTACAGGGTCACCTGCTGGCCTACGTAATACTCGGGCGGATTGGTGGCTACCGAGTGATAATAAACTTTCGGCTGGTTGTTAGCATCGGTGTACTGGATGGCAGGCGCTCGGGTGTACGATCGTCGCTTGGTCTGAATCAGATCAATGACGGTGCCCGTAGTAACCACGCCGTTTTTGGTCAGGCTTTGGCGGCTCTGGTATAGATAGAGGGATATACCGGCAAACGTAAGGCCTACCGAAAAGAAAAGGAGAATCAGTATATCAGAAAAAGATGCCCGCATGGTCGTAATATGCTTTACGATGTAAGCCCGCAGCCGCTATTTTCCCGGCTGCATTTTTTTCTCCGCCACCACACTCTTCCGGATCAACTTCTTTGCGTACTCCAGCACGGTATCCCGGCCGGCCTGGGTGTCGGCGGGTTGCTGGTGTATTTCAATGTCGGGGAAAACGCCGTGGAGTTTGAGCTCTCCGCAGGGATGAACAAACGTTTTACACGAGCAGTAGGCATCCAACTGGGTGTTGGGCAGCTTAAAGTCGATTACATCTCCATAGGCAACGGTTACGCCACCGGTCTCCTGCCCGATGATCGTACCCACCTTATAGCATTTAAACGCCGTAACAAAGGCATTGGCGCTGGAGAAGGTATAGTTGCTGGTGAGCAGATACACGGTACCCCGGAAGAACAGATCCGGTTTGGCTAAGGAGGCCGGCTTCTCCGGTTTTAATTCATTGGAGACAATCCGGCCTGCCGATAGCGTGTCCGACAAACCCATCTGTTTGTACCAGTCCTTTTGCTTGATGGTATTGGAAATCTTTAGATCAACGTGGGTAAATTGCGTAATGGGTTTATCGGTAAGGTAGCTATACAGGGCATCGCCCAGGGCCGAATTGCCCCCACCGTTCTGCCGCATATCAATGATGAGGTTTTTGATGTTCTGCTGCCGGATGGCGGTAAACATCGAGTCCAGGAATGATTGAAAAACAGGCAGGTTGTCCATGGAATTGAAGCTGAACAACGCCGTCTGCTGCTCAGGCCAGAGAGAGAACAAGAAATTACCAAGGGACGCCTGTTTCTGCGCTGCCTGCGTGGCTTTTACTTCGTACTCGCTGGCCGTTAAACCGGTTTGTACTACCTGGGCCGTTTTGCCAGTGCTGGTTTTAATGGATAACTGGTAAGGGCTCTGAAACCCATAAACGAACCAGGCTAACCGCAGGAAGTTGTTGCCGGCCCGTATCTGGCGAAACGAGTCCAACTCGCCACTGCTGTAGGTAACCAGGGTTTTGATGATTTGCTCCGCCGGTACGCCATTGATGCTTAGCAGTTCGGTGCCGGCTGGTGTGGCCGGATTGCCGGTGTAATCCGTTTTGACAAATAGCTGCTTATCCTGAACGGTAACCTCATAGGGAAACACAAGACCGCCGTTCCGCACAAACGAGACCAGTTCCTGCCGTGGGAAGTTCATGCTGGTGTGCCCGTCTCGGAAACTGGCGGCTAAGGGGATAATAAGCCGGGCGAACTCTAGCCGGGTCATGGGCTGGTTGAGCTGCCGGCGGATGGCTTCTGCCTGCTGACTGATCACCTCCCGGCTGGCGTAGGTGTAGAGGCTGGGGTGGATCTCCTCATATTGCCTTAGCAAGTAATCCAGATCAGCCTTTAACTCAGTGGGGGTATATTGGCGGTTTATATCGACTGGAGCGGGTGTCGGTTGCTGGGCTAAACTACCCGTCCAGAGGAGGGAGAAGAGGAAGAGGATAAATAGGTTTTTCATGGGTGTGGATGATCCGTAATTGACACCTAAAAGTAGTGATTTAGCGCACGGTCGCCTAAAACGAGTTAGTAATCGGACTACCAGCCCCGATGGGCCAGCATACTCCTCAGGGTAAAAGCGTTGCGTACGGCGTTGCCGCCCCCGTCGTTGTTAAAATAAACGTACACGTCTTTGCCCATACGTTCCCATTCCTGGATGCGGTCGGCCCACCAGTGCAGGTCGGTATCGGAGTAGGAGCCGCCGTAGAGGTAGTGGGTATCGGGGCCGTGCAGCCGGACATACACAAATGGGGCCGTGGTGCGGAGAATGCAGGGGAGATAGGCCCCGCTCATGATGCAGTAAGCGGCCTGGTGTCGCTCCAGCAGCGAGAAGATGGCTTCCTGATGCCAGATCGGATGCCGGAACTCCACGGCGACCTGCATCCAGTGGGGCACCTGTTGCAGAAAATACGCCAGCCGGTCGTAGTCGTAGGCCAGGTTGGGCGAGAGCTGCACCAGCAGAATGGCGCGTTTGTCGCCCAGCGTATGCCAGCAGGCTTTAATGCGCTCCATCCAGACCTCGGGTGCGTAGAGTTTTTTGGCGTGGGTGAGGCCGCGGGGTGCTTTTACGGTGAGCCGGAAGCCGTCGGGCAGCCGGCGTCGCCAACTGGCAAAGGTGGCCTGTTTGGGCCAGCGATAGAAGCTGCTGTTCAACTCGACCGTCTGAAAGTGCTGCATATAATAGCCGAGCCGATCCCATACGGGCGTGTCGGGCGGGTATAAGACGCCTTGCCAGTGATCGTAACTCCAGCCCGATGTACCGATGTGAATCCTCATGTTTGTCTGGTCGTGCGCTGCTCGTTGCTTGCTGTTGCTCGCCCGCGATTATATCGCGTGGCGGGCGAGGTTCGCGTTACAAACGCGATAGTCAATTTTTGTGCTTTCATCGCGTTACAAACCGCACCGGCGGACCGGCGAACCTCGCCCGTCTCTCGACACAGTCGAGGACGAGCAATGGCAATGGATACAATCGCGGGCGAACGGTGCTTCGCCAGTTAGAATTTCTATTTTTGTTAAAAAATGCCTGGTCTATTTGCTGTCGCCATGAATCTATTCAGTTTAGGGCTATTCCTCGCTTTGAGTTGGTTGCTGCTATCCTGCGGCCAGACCGATTCCCAAACAAAACATGCCGGGACGCCGACGATCGATACGCTGATTATCGACGAAGACCAATTGCGTAAGGGTTCCCGCTTCGACCCCGTGCTTCTGCCCGTCAGCCGACAGGATGTCGGCCAGATGACAAACGCTAAAGGGATGTTCTACACGGCCGACACCTTAGCGGCTACCGATGCGTTTTACCTGGTGCTGGTCGGTCGCCTGTACGCTCATGAATCGATCGGCTGGCTGGTGCCCATTAGCCGGGATAGTGAAGAACCGCTGCCGGAGCAGATGGTTTACTATGATAATGACGAAGGCATGAGCCAAACGGTGACCACCTGGCTGAACCGGCAGCAAAAGGCCATTGTCCGGACTACATCCATTGATGAGGAGGGGAACAATGTCTATTCTCAGGCGATATATACCGTCTTACCCACGGGCACCCTGACAATGTCCTCCGATCAAATATAGCTCCTTCCCGACTGTGTCGGGCGACGGGCGAGGTTCGCGTCTGTGACGCGATGGTCAATTTTTGTGCTTTCATCGCGTTACAAACCGCACCGGCGGACCGGCGAATCTCGCCCGCCACGCGATATAATCGCGGGCGAGCGGCTATTTCCGAAAAAAGATAAGCACGACGATTGTGCCTACGATCAGCACAAAGAACAGGAAGCTCATGCCGGCAATATAGACGGTACCGACGCCGGGTCCCTGTTCACTATGGGCGCTCAGGGCTTTCTCCAGGGAGTAATGAGCGCCCAGTATCGACGCTATCCAGACCCGCAGCAGCAGCCAGTTCGTTTCCACACCCGGTATCAGCCACAGCCCAAACAGCAGCAATGCAGCCAGAGGCACATACCAGGCCAGATTCTCCATAAAGGCTTCGACCGCTTTCGACGGTGGCACATTGGCCTGGGCCAGCAGCGTCGCTCCGCCCAGCATAAGCAGCCAGAAAAGCTCTGGCCCAATCAGAAACGATAGATTTCGCGGCATAGCTGACAGGGTGCGCCGGTTCAGATGTAAAGAAACGGTGAAAATTAACGGCTAAAGCAAAAATACCATTGAAATCGCGATTCTGATGCCGAATTTTGCAGCCACTACCGGGCCTACACTGACTGGCTCATCGACATTATACTCCCTGATCATGAGAAAGCTTCTACTGCCGTTGTCTGTTGGGTGCCTGCTGCTGGCCGGCTGCCGTACGCCCAAAACCAGTTCGTTCGCTACCCAGAGCCAGCAACCTGTTTCAACCATTGCCTTCGGCTCGTGCGACGATCACAAACTACCACAGGTGCTGTGGGATGATATTGTGGCTCAGAAACCGGACGTCTGGATCTGGCTCGGCGATAATGTCTACGGCGATACCGAAAACATGGATACGCTCCGGGCTAAATATAACAGTCAGAAAGCCAATCCGAACTACCAGCAGCTGCGTCAGAACGCCAGGATTATAGGGGTCTGGGACGATCACGATTATGGCGTCAACGATGGCGGTAAGGAATACCCGCGCCGGAAAGAAAGTCAGCAGATCCTGTTCGACTTCCTCGATGTGCCCGCCGGCAGTCCGTTGCGGAAGCAGGAGGGCGCTTACTCGGCCCACGTCTTTGGCCCGAAAGGACAGCGGGTAAAGGTGATTCTGCTCGACGGCCGTTACTTCCGCGATCCGTTGAAGAAGGGGGCAAACGGCAAGGACAATGTCCCTAATCCGTCGGGCGACATTCTGGGTGAAACGCAGTGGCAGTGGCTGGAGAAAGAGCTGACCAACTCCGACGCCGATGTTCACCTGATCGGCTCCGGCATTCAGATTCTGGCCAACGACCATATCTACGAAAAATGGGGCAACTTCCCCACAGCCCGCCAGCGTTTTCTGGATCTGCTCGGCCGTACCAAACCGAAAGGGGCTATCCTGATGAGTGGCGACCGGCATATCGCCGAAGTTTCTAAAATCAGCGTGCCTGGTCTGGGCTACGATCTGTACGACATCACCAGCAGCGGCATCAGCCACACCACCACCCGACGGGTTGAAGAACTGAACCGTCTGCGGGTAGGCCATGTGGTATTCGACCTCAATTATACCCTGATCAGTATCGACTGGAACCGCAAACCCCTAACGGCAACGGTCCGCATCAACGGCAATAACGGTCAGACGTATCTGACGCAGGAAATTTCGTTTAACTGAGTACTTCTAACTTTTTCCTGCAACGATCCGTTATAGATTCTCAGTAGCGTTATAAGTTGATTGTCAATCCGTTTACCGGGTCAGGCGATCAGCCCCTGTACCTGCTGAACCACCATGTCACGACCTGATCGGTAACCATGCAATCTGTTGTCTGGAAAGGCTGCGGCCTTTTTCTGTTTTTGCTCGTTGGGCAGACGTCCCTGGCGCAGTCGCCCAATTCCCGTTCCTTCTGGCAACGATTTAATCCTGACTCGCTGACCAGCCGAAACCTGCGCTTTGTGCCTTTGCCGGTGCTGCAGTCGAGCCCCGAAACCGGCCTGAAAGGGGGCCTGGCCCTTGATTATTTCTTTAATACGGCTGGTAGTGAGCGGCTGGTGCAACGCCGGATGGCCCGGGGTATGTCCGACTCCCTGTTGGCCACCACGCGGGATTCGTATGCCTATATGCAGGCCCTCTACAGTGTGCGCCGGCAGCTGACGCTGGAGGGTGTCTGGCAGATTTATAGCCCCGGCGAAACCTACATCCAGCGGGGTAGGGGTGGTTACCAGGATTATTCAGAATATTACTGGGGTATCGGTAATCAGACCGTTTCGGAACGGAGCTACAACGATATATTGTACGAACGCTGGTATCTGCAGCACCGGATGTGGCGCCGGGTAGCCGGCCGTTTTTTTGCCGGCCTGGGTTACCAGTACAGCGAAACCCAGCGGCTGCGTACCGCCGAGCCACCCGCTTTATCGGAAGATATACCCGGCAGCCGGCGAAGCATCGTCTCCGGCCTGGGACCGACGCTCCTGGCCGATTACCGCAACAATCCATTCAGCCCAACGCAGGGATGGTATGCCGAGTGGGCTTTGCAGACTCACTTCTGTGACCTGGGTAGTCAGTACCAGTACACGGAACAGACGGTTGACCTGCGCCGGTATGTGCCTCTGCCCCGGAATCAGTTGGTGGCGTTTCAGGTGATCGGGCATTTTACGGCGGGTACGGTCCCGCTGCGGGAACTGCCCCGGCTGGGTGGACCCAATATGATGCGCGGGTTTGTGCTGGGGCGGTACCGTGACCGGCAATTATGGTCGGCGCAGACTGAGTACCGGCGGACGCTGAACCGATTTCTGGTAGGGGCGGTGTTTGTCGCGGCCGGGGGCGTCGCCGATCAGATGCGTAACTTTACGCTGGAGACCACCCGGTATTCGGGCGGAGCCGGCCTGCGGGTGCTGATGAACCGCAAAAAGAACCTCTACGCCCGCTTCGACCTGGCGGTAAACTCCAACCAGACCGCCAATTTCTACTTCCGCATGATGGATGCGTTCTAAGGCAGGGCCGGCGCTACCCCCGCACCCCGCTCGTCCGCATTTGTAATGCGAGACGGACGAGGTGCGCGTCTGCGACGCGCGTTAAAAGAATGGATCAAAAGACTTAATTCTACTCACGATACAATCGCGATTCTCGTCCGTCTCGCGTTGCAAACGCGGACGAGCGTCAACCCGGCTGCTCTACCAGCGGCAGGGTTACGACAAACTGGCCGTTGTCTTCCTGTACCTGCGGAGCCGGCTGGCCCAGCACCCGGTATTTGGTCAGGATGTTACTCAGCCCGACGCCGTTGGAGACGACGCGGCCGTTTTTACGCTGGAGGGTATTTCTGACGATCAGCCGGTTGGCGGCATCCGTGGTGATTTCGACCGTCAGGGGCTTTTCGGCGAGGATCATGTTGTGCTTCACGGCATTCTCCACCAGCAGTTGGAGCGTTAGCGGAGGCAGCTGATATTTTTCGAATTGCTTATCCACCTGCACCACCAGGTTCAACCCGGCACCGTGGCGGGTTTGCAGCAGGTGGTAGTACGACTGGATAAACTCTAACTCCGTAGCCAGTGGTGTCAGGTTCTGCTCGTTGGAGCGAAGCAGGTAGCGGTATACCGTGCTGAGTTCTTCGGCGAAACGTTCGGCCTGGGCGGGGTTTTCGCCGATGAGGGAAATCAGCGAGTTGAGGCTGTTGAACAGAAAATGCGGATTCACCTGCTGCTTCAGGGCTTCCAATTGGCTGTGCAGATTGGCTTTTTCGAGAGCTTCCTTCTCCCGTTCGGCCTGCTGTAAACGCCGGTTCGCTTCCCGTGACTCTTTGGCAAAAAATAAGGATTCGTAGATGGCCAGAAACAGCAGAAAGGTGGTAGTTGCCTGAAAGAAATCCGCTCCGTAAAACGAGAGGGTAAACTTCTGCTTGTTAATGTAAAGGGTAGCCGGGGAAGCATTTATAAATTCGTACACCGTCTTCCCCTTCAGCAAATAACCGGTCAGGTTAGCCACCCAAAGCATGAGGGTGGTGACGGCTACCCCAACGCCAAAAGTAACTGTCAGCCGCAACAGCGGCTGGAGACGCTTTATGTACTTCTGGCGAAACCGGAAAATGATAAAGCGGTTGACATGCCAGATGATGGTGATGGCGGTGACCGTAACCAGTAAGCGCAGCACAAAAAGCCCGGTGAGCGATTGCCGGAGAAACTGGTTGATAAAGACGTTGACAAGCACGATCGATCCGATGCCGATGATGCGAAGCCATTTATCGTTTAGGTTAACCAAAGGGGTATGCATGTCCGGACGGTACGCAGACTACATCTCCAAAGTTAATCAATTACCCTAAATCGACCAATTCACCGGGTAGACCGGCTCAACTCCCTTTGCCCATTTCGGTCAGCATTCGGTACGACAGAAAACTGAGCAGTACCAGCACGAGTCCCAGCGCCAGCCAGAGTAACCACGGCCGGCTGAAAAAGGACGGATTGTCAACTCGTCCTGCCGCCTGCGTACTGACGTCAGCCAACTTAACAACCGGCAGATTGCCCGGAATGCTATCTTTGAAGTACGCCAGATCATAGACCGGGGCCGCGAGTGTCGGGTTGCCAAAGCGTAGTTGATACGAGGTACCTGCTACTAGCCGGGCAATCAGGTAAACGTCGGCCTGATACGCCTTTACGGCGCTGATAAGCAACGGTGAACTATCCTGATTATCGATCACCACATAGAGGTCTTTTGCCCGTACACCAGACAAATGCACCGTCTGGTCACCCGTTGAGCTAAGTTCAAAAGTCCGGACTGTTTCAAAAACCGGCTCCGGTCGCCTGTGTACTCTTCGCTGGGGACGGAGAACCGCCACGGCTGCACTGCGCCGGTATGGCCCCGGCGACTGCACCACCAATGTCAGCTTATCCACCCGAACCGTGTCAGGCAGGCTCAGTCGGACATAGCTGCGTTTCTGACGGCTGCTGTCGCGTTGGAAAACAGCTCCTCCGGACAACGCCGAATACGTACCGGTTTCCTGCCGGCTGGTAAACAGGCCTGCATTCAGGATGTTCAACGGGGCGGTTAGCGAGTCGTTAATCGCCAGCCGGTAGTATTCGTAATCACTCAACGGAAAATCAAGGGTCTTCACTGCTGAGGTAGTGCTGTCACTCCGGGCCGGTGTCAGCCGGTAATCGTCCTCAATGGCGTACCAGACGCGGGTATCGTTGCTGCCGCTGAGTTGGGCCTGTTTAGTGACATTCGAGTTTTTGATGGTCAGCCCCAACGCACTGATCGGGTTCCTGGCTGCGTTGCGCACCACAAGGGTGGTTGTGCCGCCGGGTATGGCGATCCTGCTGATGACCGGCAGGGGTTTAAGCTGCGTCTGCTGCCTGGGCAACTGGTGGGTAAGCAGATAAGGCACTTCCCGCTTTTTCGCATCATACAGCCGGATGTTGGTAAGGGTATGGTTGAGCGCACCCACTACGGCGGGTGGGAGCAGGATCCGGTAGTAGCCCGACTGCGTCACCGGCTGGACGCGGGCTTCCATCCGGAACGACTGCCCCCAACTTACTGACCAGCCGGCCAGCAAAAAAATCAACGTCACCCAAACGTATTTTTGCATGGTTTACTCAGATTGGACCAGCGGTGGATTGGCATCGTCGGCCATGATGAGCTTCCGGATTTTCTGGTACATAAACGAAATCGTCAGCAGCAGTACGCCCAGCGACAGGAACGCGGCAATACGGCCGCCTTCTGAAATACCCTGTAAGTCGTATAGGAACAGCTTCAGCAAGGTCAGCGCAAACAGACTGAGCGACATGATCCGGAGCGGGCGGATCTTACGGTTTAGCCCCACCCACATGAACAGAAACGCGCAGATGCCCCAGAGGATGGGTAGTCCTACCTTGTTGGTCTGGGTCAGCAGGTTATCAAAGCGGTTGATGACCACCAGTTGCTGGGCTGGGCTTGACGCTGCCGCAGCTTTGTCGGCATCCGAAAGATTGAAGACGATAACGTGCGTAAACAGCTCCGAACTGGCTAAGTACAGTACTACAAAGCCCGCAAACCAGGGCCATAGTTGCAGCACCCGCGGAGGCAGCGGTTCCAGTCGGGAACGGTTCCTGACCAACCAGGCAACAATACCCATCGTAAGGACTACACTTCCGTAATGCACTGGAAAGCCCAGGAAGCTGGTTTCCGTGTACAGGAAGTAATTGTTCAGCAAGACCATCACCGCTGGATTGAACGCCACCAGGTAGGCCACAATACCCAGCAGGCCCAGCCCGGCTGCCCGCATCAGGTTGTTCCGTTGTCCGTTTCGTTGAGCCAGCACCAGCAGGCCCATAATAAAGAGCAGATTATAACTGCCCATTACAATGGTACGGTTCGGTCCGAAGCCGACGGCGGTAATCAGTTGATAGTTCAGCTCCAGCGAGCCGGCGAGGTACATGGCACCACCGGTGAGGTAGCTGATGATCCGCCGGTAGGTCCCGACCGCCAGTTGGCCCGTCCAGAACGAAAATGGCGCATCCTGGGTGTTCAGCAGCCAGCGCGTAGCCACCAGACCAATAAGCGAAATGACGCTGGTCACAAAGGCTTTGTTGAGCAGGATCGGCAGCGGAGGGTTGGTAGCCGTACCGTACAGCGCCGACCAGTCCATGCTCAGGCTGATGAGCATAAGACCCAGCACAATCACTGATGCAGAGGCTACGAGCCGTAAGCCGGATTTCTGCGCAAACCATAACAGCAGCACCGCTTCCAGCGCCCAGAACATGGTAATGAAGTTACCTTCCAGTTGCACCGGAATTGCCAGGCTGACGAACGTAATGACCAGCCCGATCAGCAGGTAGATCAGGTTGCGGTCGACGCCCCCCCGACGGTACAGACTATACGCCAGTACCAGGTTGACCACACCCAGCGCAACGGTAAACAGCCCCTGGTACAATCCCTTGCCGATGTTCGCCAGAATGAGCATACCGGCGGTGTAGTACGAGAACGTATTGCTCAGTAGCAGAATGATCTCCAGCACCGAAAATGTCGCTTTGTACCGGAGGTTGTAGCTGATGTTCATCGCCATAAAAATGCCGTAGTAGGCCGTGCCGTATATAAAAGCTCCCAGGTAAGGCGCGTTGGTCTCGCCAACCACGGCCGTGCCGAGCCAGCTACCGTACAGCAGCAGCGTAAAGGCGTAGGCGACAATGTGTACCAGATTCCATTTGCGGATATACGACAGCACCAGCATACCCACGTCCAGGATCAGAATATACGTCAGCAGGATCCGGTAGTCGCCGGCGCCGGTGCTGACCATAAAGGGCGTGGCAAAGCCGCCTACCAGCGACACCACGGCCAGTTCGACGCGGTTGTACGCCACCGACAGCAGGATAGAGAACGCCGTAATGACCACCATCAGCCCGAAGGCGACGGTCTGGCTGAAGAGCGCATACTCGTGGAAGGCAATGGCGATGGTGAAATACAGCACCGCCAGACCGCCCCCCACCAGCACCGAACTGAATGCCGGAACCGTCTGCCGGAGCCGGTGCGCCAGCCCGATCAGGGCACCCCCCGCCAGGATACCGATAAATACCCGGCCTACCTCGTTGATCCACTGCTGGTCGATGGCGAACTTGACAAAATAGCCGATCCCCAGCACCAGAATGGCAATACCGATCTTGTTCATCAGGTTCTCGCCGATAAACTTCTCCAGATCCGGATTTGCCTGCAAAAAGCGCTGGATGAACGTGGGTTGCGGAACCGGATTTGCCTGCATAACCGGTTCCGCCGGTATGTCGACCAGCTCAGGCAATATCGCCGGTGGTTCGGCCGCTTCCATCACCGCTTCAACCGGAGGAGTGGACGGCTCCGGTTCGGGGACCGGAACGGGTGGTATTTCGGGCTCAAGCGCTACCGGTAGGGTTTGTTCGGCAGCTGGCGGAGGAGCAGCCATCGGGCCTGTCTGGGTCCGGAAAGCCGTAAAGTCGGTTCGGAGCCGGGCAAGATCATCGGTTTGTTGCTGAAGTAATTGTCTGATACCAGCGAACCGGTTGTTGATAACCAGCACCAGGATGAGCAGAATAACCAGTAAGAATGCTTCCATGACGCGAGGGAGATTTAGGAAAACAGCACCAGCAAATTTGCTTAATTATCAGTCATATACCTTTTAATTTTGAGTAAAGGGAGAGGACTTTAGGTTGAATGGTATTAAATACCGATTAGCTTGCACCCAATTCCCAACAATCCACCCCAATTCATAACTCTTAATTCATAATTCATCACTACTCCCCATGCCGCTCTTTCGTGCCGCCATCATCGGCGGTGGTAGTATCGCCGACAAAAACCATATTCCGGCGCTGCAACAACTACCCGATCTGGTAGACATCGTTGCCGTTTGCAGCCGGGATCTCACTAAGGCCCGTGCGCTGGCCGACAAACACAACATCCCGCATGCCTTTGCCGATGCCGCTGCCATGTACCGCCAGTGCTCGCCCAATGTGGTGGTGATCTGCACGCCCAACAGCCTGCATCATCCGTACACCATGCAGGCGCTGGCGCAGGGCTGCCATGTGCTGTGCGAAAAACCACCCGCCCTGACGGCCACCGAAGCCCGCGACATGGCCAGTCTGGCCCGGCAGAACGGACTGACGCTGGCGTATAACCTGCAACTGCGGCAGACGCGGGAGTGGGAACTGCTGATGCGCTGCAAAGACGAGGGGCGGCTGGGCGAGATCTACCACATCAAAGCCCACTTTCTGCGCCGGCGGGGCATACCCGGCTGGGGGTACTTCACCAACAAAGCCATGCAGGGTGGGGGCGCCCTGATGGACCTGGGCGTTCACGTACTCGACCTGGCCCTCTGTGCCCTGGACTACGCGGCTCCGGCGCAGGTGCTGGGGAATACCTATGATTTTATCGGAAAAGCCGGTGGCCGAGGATTAATGGGCGCGTGGGACCCTAAGGCGTTTGAGGTAGAAGATGCCTGTACGGCGTATCTATCCTTTTCCAACAAGGCATCCATCATGCTGTCGACCTCGTTTGCGCTGAACACCCAGGCCGATAAGGACCGGAATCTGGAAATCTACGGCAGCCGGGGTGGGGTAAAGCTGTTCCCGTTTACGCTGCACACCGAAGTGGCCGGCGAACTCGCCGATATTCACTTCCCCTACCTGGAGCAGGATGATATTCAACTGAAGAATACGATCGCATTTCTGGACGCCTGCCAGGGTAAACCGTCCAACGTGTGCACCGCCGAACAGGGAGCGGTTTTAATGGATGTTATTGAACGGACTTATCAATCGGCGTAGGTTTCTTTGTTGTTCGTAAATGGCTGGCAGTAAACCGTTTACTCATCGATCTGACCTTTTATTTACTGACTTATCTGTTGAATGGGGAATATACGTAGCTTTCGTCAACAAACACAAATACTATGTCTCTTTCAACACCACACCAATCACGCGTTCGGCGCCTGGGCACCCTCGCCGTAGGGGCCGCGCTGCTGTTCATTCAGTATGGGCCGGTAGTTGCCCAGACGAACCACGGTGGACACGCCAACGTGTCTGTAGCTGCCCCTGTATCGAACAACGACAAGACAATTCTGGGGGAGGTAGTCCCCTTTGGCAACGGTACGGCCCGGTCGTGGGTCAGACTAAGCCAGCAGGGTAACCCGACGGCGGTGGGCGTTACCTTAACCGAAGCGGCCATGCAGGGCCTGCCGGCCGACATCACTCCCGGCATGGTCTGGATGGCTGAGTATATCATGACGCTGCCCGACGAAGCCAGGATGCTGCCGTTCAACCACATCGCCGTCAACTGGAACCCCAGAGGCCATATGCCGTCGGGTGTTTACAACGTACCGCATTTTGATTTTCATTTTTACATGATCAGCCGCGACGAGCGCAACAAAATTACCGCCCGCGGGGATGATCTGCTCAAGTGCCGGCAGTCGCCGGGAGCCGGTGCCGTGCCGGAGGGCTACATCTTTGCCCCCGAATCGGAGGAGCCGGGTATGGGCGGGCACTGGGCCGATCCCGGTTCGCACGAATTCCACGGGAAGGACTTTACCAGCACGTTCATTTTCGGCTCGTATAACGGTAAGGTAATCTTCTGGGAGCCGATGATCACCAAAGCCTATCTGGAGACGAAGCCGAACGTTACGATGCCGCTTAAACTACCGGCGCAATACGCAAAGGATGGCTACTACCCGACCAGTTACAGCATCCGGTATGATGCCAAACGCAGGGAGTACACCATCGCGCTGGAGGAAATGAAGCTGCGCCAGGTGCTGGCGTCGAAGTAATTACGCTGATTAGCGTATTGGAGAACCCCGCCCGTCGCTCTGCACAGCAGAGGATGGGCGGGGTTTGCGTGTAGGAACAGCGTTACCACTCTGACAAAAAATACAGTAATCGCTATATAACTTGTTTTCGGAAATCTATTTCGGTACGACTAATGCCTGTAATGTATTCGAATGTTGAATAATCGTATTAGCTATCCAAAAAACAGATAAAAGTCATGGGAGTCAGAAAAAATGTAAAATTCCTCTCAGCCCCGGAACGAGAGAATTTTGTAAAATCCTGTGTATTGATGAAATCGGATATTGTTAATCCGGCCGCTCCGGCTTCGGCACAGTACAGCAAATGGGATGAATACGTTGCCATTCACTTAATGATTCAGGCGGGCGTGGCACCAGGTGGTACTGCTGTCAATTTTGGACATGGCGGAAACGGCTCCTTTAGTTTTTTAAGCTGGCATCGCTACTTTCTGTATGACTTCGAGAAGGCCCTCCAGGGGTATGTGCCTAGTGTCATGCTCCCTTACTGGGACTGGTCTGATCCGGGTTCGGTCATGACCGACACTTTTCTGGGACCAAACGGGAATGCGGCCAACAATAATGTAGTGGAACGGGGCTATTTTGCGGTTGATAAACCTGGTGCAGGCAGCAACCCTACTCCCTTACCGGCCTGGTGGCCGGCTTCGCTGAATGGTTGGCGGCTGCCAGCTATGTTTCCCTCTAATTTTCAGGGAGGTCTCCGGAGACAAACGGGTGGCCTGGCCTCCCTGCCAACCGTTAACGATCTGCGCATTACCTTAGCGAAAACAACGTATTCGGAATTTCAGAATGTTCTGGAGGCCGGCGATGTGTTTAATTCGAATCCGGCCCTGCGCACAAGTACGCAAATGCATAATGGTTTGCACGGCTGGATCGGTGGTGGAGGGTCGCTCTCTACCCGAGGCCATATGACCAGCGCGGCTGTATCACCGTTTGATCCGTTTTTTTACCTGCACCATTGCAATATCGACCGGCTGTGGGCCATGTGGCAGACGGATGGGCATCAGACCGAGTATCCTACGTCGGGCGGTAATACGCAACATCACCGCAATGACATTATGTATCCGTGGACAGGAAGAGCCGCCGGTTATGGTACCTCTGCGGGTATTGCCTCCTCCATTCCCATGCCCGATTACAGTGCCTTAGGGCCTAAACGAAATGTAGATACCCTGGATTTCAGGAATGCCTTTGGCTACACGTATGATACCCTTCCGGTGATTGGCATTGGACTGGACCGGACAGGTAGTATGAATGGCCTGACGCCTGATCCGATGGTGACGGGTTTACCGGATGTGACAAAATGGGAAGCTGCCAAACGGGGCGTTTCTGCGTTTCTTCAGGACTGTGAAACCGTTCAGAACAGCGGAGCTATCTACGTAATGGCCGGTATTAAGACATTCAGAAGCCTGAGCACGAATGAGTTTACCCCCGTATTTGGCGCCCCGACCTACGGCCTGATCAAGTCAGGTACATCGTTCAGCCGGGCCACGTTCGATGCCAATGTTGCCGCCGTTACACCGGGTGGCGGTACCCCGCTGGCCGATGCGCTTACCCATGTTCAGAATACCCTGGTAGAGCCTCCGTTTGGGGGCGTACCGGCCGATGAACAACGGTACCTGGCTATGCTGACAGATGGCGTACTGACCACCGGTTCTCCCATGAGTTCAATTCCGGATGGCAGCCTGAACCGGACGGCCATTTTTGCCATGGGTTTTGGCACAGGGCTCGACGTCGATTATGCAACCCTGGCGTCGATGGTGGCCAAAGGCAGAACCCTGGCAACACCACAGGTATTTCACGGCGAAAACGCCGGCACCATTGACAAGTTTTTCTCGAATGCGCTGGCGGCTGCCATCGGGTTTACCAACATTTTTGATCCGGTACTTGAGCTTTTTGAAGGAGAACATACCCATTTGTCCTTCACCGCTACCTCGGCCGATGATGCCTTTTACCTCACCGCCCAGGGTATGGATTTTATCGACAAAAACTGGTCATTTACATTACATGGCCCGAATGGACAGGTTTTGTACGGTAATCAGGATAGCCACTCCGAACACGCTGCCTGTAACCATTGTTGTCAAACCCCCGACATCACCGCCCGACGGGCTAATGGCCGTTTATCCATGATTATTCAGCGGGGAAATGTATCCAAAGCGTGTTGGGTCGGGCATTGGGAACTGATGATTTCCTACAAAGCCAGACAACTGGATAAAATGATGATGCCCGAGCTGGGCGAATTACTGTTTCCGGTTTCGGCGGGACCGATAAAAGGAGAGCGCTATGTCAGACTGTTATCCCGGCCGGCGGCCAGAAAAGCTACCCGAAATATCCTGAGCAAAAGTCTTCACGGTTTAGACGCAAGAGCCGTTAGTACAAACAGCAATAATAGGGAGGCCTGCCATATCGTGGTCAATATTTATGCCCGGACCAACCTTAAACTAAATCTGGAACTGGGTAGCCAGCTCATCAGGCGGGGCGATGAGTTGAAGCTTACGGTTGTAAACGACATTACCCTTGGCAGCATTCGGACTCAGAGCAGTTTTGCCCGGTTGATTTCTCCGGCGTTCGATCTAAACGAAGTCCTGCCGGAAGAGCAAGTGATGGAACTGGTTAAGGCAAACGAAAAGTCAAACCGGTTCTCGGCTAAATTTGACATTCCGTTGTTACTGGCCCGGTACGAAAAAGAAAAAAAAGGGATCGACTTTATTCAGGACGAAGAGGTTAAGGTAGTCACTCACAATCAGTCTCCGCTGCATATCCACCATGCCGGCACACGGGTAAAGGGCATATACCATGTAGGCATTGTGGTTGATGGGTTGTATTTCCCGGAAAAACAGGAGGAAAAGACACATGACGATCATCACGCTCCTGCGGACACCCCGGCCGATGAGGCAGGCAATTTTGAAGCATTCTCCAGATTACTGACCATCAGTTTCTCGGTTGCGTAACGGTCCAACAGAAACCATAAGCCGTTGGGGAATATGCGTTTCCCCGTTACTCAATAGGTAACGGGGAAACGCACAGTTACCGCGTTTTACCTTTATCCAGATCGGCGAGCCACTGCTGGGCCACGGTTCGGGCGGCCATAACCGGTTCCTTGCCGAGCCGGTAGAGAAATTTCCAGTCACCGTCCTTGCCCTCCAGGGCCGGATCGGCAAAGGCCATTTTGTTGCCCCGGCGAATCAGTTTGGCATCGAAGTCAATGGTATTGATCAGGGCAATAAAATGGCTGAGCCGGTTGCGGGTCACCTGCTTCAGGTCTTTGCGCTTTTGGTATTCCGCCTGACGTTCCTTCCGCTCCTGGGCGCTGAATTGCGCCTGCTGTTCGTCCTGCATCTTCCGGCCATCCGTTAGCATGACCTGTACCGCCGGGTCGACGTTCATCGCCAGGTAGTGCAGGTATTGTTGTTTGAACTTGTCGGGGGTGGCCTTCGCCAGGGCGCTGATCCGCGTCAGTTCTTTACCATCCAGCGGCTTTGTCGTCGGGGTAGCGGCTGTTTTGCCGGTCTTCGACGCATTGGCTTCTTTAATCTGCTCCTGAACCATCAGGGTCAACAGGCTGGCGGGCATATCGCCGTATAGTTCCTGAATCACCTGCTCGCGCGGATCGCCCGAGGTGGGTTGTGGTTTCTTCTCCTCGGGCTGCTCTTCGGGCTGCTCGTCTTTGGGTTCGGTGAGGTACTCTTCCCTTAACCAGGACTGATACGTTTGGCTGAACGCACTGGATTCAACATAAGCCCGGACTACTTTGCCCAGCGCCTGAACGGCAACGGCCCGGGAGCTTTCCGGAATTTTGCGGGCCATGGTGCGTATCTCCCCGGCCGGATAAAATGACCAGCCTTCGTCGTATTTAAAATTGGTGAGAACTTCCTCCTTAATGAGGTCTTCGGTCAAGCCCAGGTCTTTAATGATGTCGGCTGGGCGGGCCGCTACGACATACAGGAGGCCGGCGGTGCAGCCGGCCAAAATCGTCTTCTTGGCAGATACCATCGTTGCTGTTTTTGGTGTGGTTAGTAATGGTTTTACGTATTTTGGGAGAGACAATGATCCAAGCCGCAATATGTCTGGAAGCCGTGCGAAAACTACAGAAAAGCAGGTGATCGGCAAACCGATTTAGTAATCGGCATTTGTTAGACCTACGGCCCCGCATCGATAGTTGTCTGGCTCTCGTATTCGTCTTTATTATACCATGCAGGAACTGGAGATTTATGAGGTTTTTCCGACCATGCAGCCGCATGACAGCCTGTATGCCGGTTCGTTCGACAGCAACGATTACCCCTATAAACCGGCTCCACCGGTACGCTGCAACTATTATTCGGCCTTTTTCATCCAGCGCGGTCAGGGGTTTCTGGTGGTCGACAATTACGAATACGAAGTAAAGCCCAATCGGATTTTCCTGTTCAACGACCGGCAGGTAATTGGCTGGAGCTATTATGAAGATACGGTCGGGCTGGTGGTAGCGTTTACCGCCCCCGTGGCGCTGGAGCTCAGCATCTGGTTCGACAAACCGTACATCGACATTACCGACTCCGAAGCGGCTCTGTTTACGCCCATCTTTCTGCATTGTATCAGCGAGTTCCGTAAAAGCGATCCCGTGTCGAGTACCATTCTCCGGGCCGCTATCCGGTATCTGGCTGCGCTCTGTAGCCGGAATGCCGGCGCGCCCGACATACACGATAAAACCATAACGGCGTTCCGTAACAGGGTGTGTACCCATTTCGCGTCCATCAGCACCGTCGACCAGCTTGCCGCTGCCCTGCATACCTCCCCCAAAGACCTGACCGAGAAAACCCAGGGGGCGATTGGCATGACCGCCAAGCAATACCTGCTGGAGCTGAAGCTGACGGAAGCCAAACGGCTGCTGGTATTCACGCCCTTAACCGCGGCCGAAATCTGTTACGAAACCGGGTTTGAGGACCCGTCGTACTTCTCCCGCTTCTTCCGGAAAAAAACCGGCCTTACCCCGACGGCTTATCGACAAAAGTACCAGCGATAGCCCCGAAAGTCCTACCCGTGTGGTCGGGTGGCTGTCTACCTTTGTTACATCATTTATCCACACTATCAACTTCTTTATGCGACTACACAACAAAATTGCGCTGGTCACCGGCGCGGCACGCGGTATCGGCAGAGCCATTGCCGAACTGTTTCATCAGCAGGGAGCCATCGTGGTGGCTACCGATATCCGGGACGAAGAAGGAATCAGGCTGGCTGAAACTCTCGGGTCCCGGTGTGCGTACCTGCACCTGAATGTGAAAAACGAAGACGAATGGGTCAGCGTAACCGACTACATCCGACTGCAATACGGGCGGCTGGATGTTCTGGTGAACAATGCAGGCATCACCGGTTTTCTGGAAACCAGCGGCCCGTTTGATGCAGAACACGCAGACCTCGCCAGTTGGGAAGAGGTTCACCGCGTAAATGCCGGTGGGGTTATGCTGGGCTGCAAATACGCTATCCGACTGATGAAAAAGACCGGAGGAAGCATCGTCAACATCTCATCCAGAAGCGGCATCGTTGGTATACCGGCGGCCGTGGCGTACGCAGCCAGCAAGGCGGCTGTGCGCAACCATACCAAAAGTGTGGCCCTGTACTGTGCCGAACAGGGGTATCGTATCCGGTGCAACAGCATCCACCCCGCGGCCATCATGACGCCCATGTGGGATGCCATGCTGGGTACCGGCGCAGCACGCCAGGTAATCATCAATGATATCGAAGCCGGTATTCCGCTGGGCCATTTTGGCGAACCAACGGACGTAGCCTGGGCCGCCGTTTACCTGGCCAGCGACGAGAGCAAATACGTCACCGGCATTGAACTGACTATCGATGGCGGTATCCTGGCCGGCAGCGAGGCTCGTCCGCGTTACTGAGAGTTACAACGGTAGTAGTGGAGACGACAGGGATCGAACCTGTTTCTTTGGATTTTCAGTCCAACGCATAGACCAACTCTGCTACATCTCCTGGAGTCTGGTGTCGGAATCGAACCGACTATACTGGTTTTGCAGACCAGCGCCCATCCATTGAGCATACCAGACGTGTAAAAAAGAAAAGGCCACTTGCTACATCCGTAACAAGTGGCCTTTTTCAGTTTCTTTGTTTTATATCCTAACAGACAAACAAAGCCCACTTGTTACCCGGTGAGTAACAGAAGAATGAGCTAAAACAAAATTTGCCTGTTGACCTATTCATGCTGCAAACATAAGAACTGTTGCTGATCGGACAAAGGCTTTAAAGAAAATAGAGTCAGGCGATTTATTTACCGGCTCTTTTCAACTCGGTGGTAACGGTGTGCTTCACCAATTCACCATCCGCGTCTTCAAACTCGGTCTCGGTCACCCACTGCATGGTATTGCTGTTGATGGCCACTTTGTACTCCGTTCTCTCACCGTAGCCGTCCGTTATCGTCAGCTTATCACCAACGACCGTATAGCGGTTGTTGACGTCAAAGCCGATCGCATCGTTCATATCCTCACCGGCGAGATCACCCTTGCACGAAGCGGGGTTATCGGTGGTCATGGTGCCGTTGCTGGTGAAGGTGATCGTCATATCCGTAAAGCAGGTGGTTTTGTACGTGCTGCTCAGCATCGGCAGCAGATCGGATACTTTGCCCAGCGGACCAGCGTCCAGCGCCGGGTTAAGCTTCATGGCGGTTAGTTTCCAGCCGCCCTCAATGGGTGCAGGAACTATCGTATTATCCGTTTCTTTACAGCCAATGGTAACAGCGATCATCAGCAGGGCAGCCAGGCAGGCCCGAAGTGTGGAAATTGTCAAATGGTTCATGGTGTGTAGTTGTTTTGGTTGTGTGTGAACAGAAGACGGAAAGTTGGTTGGCGCTTACCGGCTTCGGCAATGCAAAGTTGGGGGACGAAAATGGGCCGCACAATCCCATAAAAGGGTGAAAATAGGCAGCGGTAAAAGCAGGAGAAATGGGTTAAACCAGTCCTTCGCGCATGGCTTTGATGATGGCTTCGGCCTTGGAGTTGACGTGTAGTTTGTCGTACACGTGCCGTACGTGGGTGCGTACGGTTTCGACGCTGATAAACAGTTCGTCGGCGATCATTTTATAGCTGTGGCCTTTGGTCAGGCCGCGCAGGATATCGACCTCACGCTCAGAGAGATTGTAATCGGACCGGGCCACTTTGGGCTGCTGAAAGTATTGCAACACCTTGCGGGCCACGCTGGCGGTCATGGGCGAACCCCCGTTGTGGAGGTCGAAAATCGCTTCGACAATACCAGACGGGGAGGTGTGCTTCAGCAGATATCCGTTTGCCCCGTTCCGGATGGCCTGAAAGATCTTATCCTCGTTTTCAAAAACGGTCAGCATGAGCACCTGAACGGCCGGATGCGTTGCTTTGATGAGGGCAACGGCTTCTGTACCAGGCATTCCCGGCATATCAATGTCCATGAGCACCACCTGCGGTTGTAGCGTCAGGAGGTGGTCGGTCAGGTGGTCGCAGTTGGGAAACGCGCCCAGCAGTTGCAGGCCGGGCGTGGCCTGGAGCAGAAACGACATGCCCTCGCGGAGGGCTTTGTTGTCTTCGTAATAAACGATGCGAATGGGTATGGTATTCATAACCCGAAGGTACGGCGATGACCGATTACAAGAATCACCCGTTTATGTGATTTTAAATGTCAGTTCAACGATGGTGCCTTTGGCCGGGGCCGACACAACCTGTAACCTGCCGCCCATATCCTGCGCCCGCCGTTGCAGATTTTGCAGGCCGTTACCCGGTTGCACCGTGGCCGGGTCAAAGCCGATGCCGTTGTCCCGGATCACCATCGAGAGGTTCGGGCCGGTCAGGCTGATCAGTAAGTCGATCTGGGTGCAGGCGGCATACTTAATGGCGTTGTTCACCACCTCCTTAAAGATCAGGAATAAGGTCCGGCGCTGGTCGGGGTTCAGCCGCGTGCCGTCGAACCGGGCTGAGATATGCGTTTTTAGTTTTATCTGCCGGGCTTCGAGCGGCTTTACGGCAAACTCCATCATCCGCGTGACCACATCTTCCAGCGTATCGTTATCGGATTTGATCGACCAGATGATGTCCTGCATCGACTCCGACAGATGGGTAGCGTTTTCGCTAATCTTTTGCAGCATGGCACCAGCCACCGGCTCGCTCTCGGTAAGCTGCCGTTGCAGCACGTCGCTGATGATGCGGATACTGCTGAGGGTAGAGCCCATATCGTCGTGCAGGTCGGTGGCAATGCGGTCGCGGATGCGCCGGATCTTGTCCTGCTGTTGCTGCCGGTACCGGACTCCCCCGTAAACAGCCCCACCCAGCACCAGGAGCAGCAATCCCCGGAACCACCACCGTTGTTCGACCGGCGGAATTACGTCAATACCCAGTTCAAGCGGCTTTGGGTTCCAGACACCGTCGTTGTTTGACGCCATCAGCTGAAGCGTGTACGTGCCGGGACTCAGGTTGGTGTAGGAGACGCGGGGCTGGTCGGTGGTTTGCCAGTCTTTATCAAAACCCACCAGCCGGTATTTGTATTGGTTCCGGTACGGCTGGCTGAAATTCAGGGCCGCAAACTGCACGGCAACCGCGTTTTCATCGGGTTGTATCACCAGGTTACCCGTTGCCGGAATGGTCCTTCGGTCATTAGCAATGTGAATATCCGTAATGGCAAGCCCCGGTATCTGCTGGTTCGTGGTTAGTCGGGCAGGGTCAACATAGTTGAACCCCAACCGGGTGCCCAGAAAGATCTCACCGGCCCTGTTTTGCGTAAACGCCGGGCCGAACGAGTTGCTGAGCAGTCCGTCGCTTTTGTCAAAATGGCGGATGGTTCCGGTGTTCCCGTCGATGCGGTGCAGGTAGTTGTCGGTCGCTACCCAGATATGACCAGCCCGGTCGACGGTCAGGCCGGTTGGGCGTCCCTGCAACTCGTGATTGACCCGGTACTGCCGGATACGTTGGCCGTCGGCGTTCATCACCATCAGCGCGTCTTCACCCGCCACCCAGATACGCTGACGGCGGTCCACACAAACCGCGTTCAGCACCACTTCCTGATTTTTGTGGGCACCCAGGGCTTGTTTGGTTACCGTACCCCGTACCGGATCAACACAATACAACCCGGCGGTACCTACCGCCCAGATCCGGTGCTGCGCATCCTGGGTAATGCCGTTAATAACCACCCGTTTCAACCCGTCGGTGGGCAACGGCCATTGCTTAAACTGCCCCGTGGCCGGGTCAAACTCCCAAAGCCCTGCATAGTTCATGCCGAGCCACAGGTGCCTCCGCTCATCGGTATACGTGTACAGGATTTTGTGGTTGACATTGGGCAGTGCCGGAAATGGGCGGTAGTGCCGCCAGCTGTTTTTCCGGGGATCAAAGCGGGTCAGGCTACCTTTCAGTCCCAGCCACAGGACACCCTGATCGTCCTGGGTGATGGTAAACACCTCGCTGGTCGGGAGCGGACTGTTTCGGTCGGTGAATCGTGTCAGGGAATCCGTCTCGCGGTTCCACCGGTAGAGGCCATTGCCCCACACGCCAATCCAGTAGGAGTTGGGCGCAAACCGGTCTTCGGTTACGGCCACCACATCGTTGAACTGCGTGTGATCGGCCGGGAGGGGCAGAATCTTCCGTTTAAATCGGACCGAATTCGGGTCGTACTTTTCGATGCCGTTTTCGGTGGCAATCCAGGTGATCTTGGTCTGCGGGTCAGAGAAGATCGCCGTGACTTTGGCTTCGTTGTGGCTGAACGGTTCCGCCGGATTATACGTGAAGGAGACAACCTGTTTGCGCTCGGGCCAGTATTGAGCCAGGCTGGACATGCCTCCGCCGATCCACAGAAACGATTCGCCCGCCGAGCGATCTTCCGTAATAGATTGTCCCAGGTCAATGCGTTTGTCTACCACCACAAACGCATCGGCAGCGGCATCGTATCGGAAGAGGCCGGCGTTCCAGGAGGGAGCCCAGAGTTGTCCTTTGCTATCTGCATAAACGGCGCTGCTCATCAGAACCGGGTCTTTGGGGGAGGACTCCGACCGGCCGATATAATGCCGGTACCGGCCGGTTTGCTCGTCAAACCGGAAAACGGCTCCGCCGAAGAAAAGCCACAACCGATTCTGGTGGTCAACAGTCGGCAGCACACCGGCCCTCGTGGGGTTATTGAGCATCCGAAACACCCGAACCTGGCGGGTGCGCAGGTGTAATTTGTAAATGTAATGTGCGGTAGTCACCCAGGCATAACCCGTCCGGTCCAACGCAATACCGTATATACGGGGATCGTTTGCTTCTTTTTGCGGCTGAGCGGTTAACGCGAAGACGCTGAATTGCAGCCGTTCCGGATCGAATAAGCACAGCCCTTTGTCGGTACCGGCCCAAATGGTACCCGAACTATCCTGCGCCAGCGCCGTGATGATAGAACTGGGCAGCGTACCGTCTACCTTCCCTGTCTGAAACGGCCGGAACCGGAGTCCATCGAAACGGTTCAAGCCGTTCTCGGTGCCGAACCACAGAAAACCCTGCCGGTCCTTCAGGATGCAGTTCACCCAATCGTGCGATAAGCCCTGGTCGGTGGTGTAGTGTTCAAATGCAAGATCGTCGAACTGCGCCAGGGCACCGACCGAATAGAAAGCAAGGAGAATGGAAAAAAGAGGTCTTAAGGGCAACATATCCGACATCCGCGCTACGCAAGTTAGTAACAAATGCCGTAGTTTTACCAATTGATTGCCCCAATCCTGAACTATGACTTTCCTCGAAAAGGCCGCTCAACATATCTATGAACAACACGGTCCCCGCCAGGACGATGTCTGGGTGATTCTGCCCACGCGCCGGGCCGTCAGTGTTTTAAAGCAACACCTCGCCGAACAAACCGACCTGCCTTTTCTGGCTCCGCATACGCTGGCCGTCGATGACTTTATCACCCAGGCTGCCGGAATACAACTCATCGACCCCGTTAGCCTGTTGTTTGAGTTGTACACTGTTTTTCAGGAGATCGACGACAAACTCGAATTTGAGCAGTTTATCGGCTGGGCCTCGGTGCTGCTGGCCGACTTTGACCGCATGGATCAGTACCTGGTTAAGCCCAGCGCCCTGTTCAGCTACCTGACGGCGGCTAAGGCCATGGAGCGATGGAACCTGGAGTTGCCGGCCGGTGCCCAACCCCTGACCGAAACACCCGGTACCCAGCGGTATTTCAAGCTGTTCGAAAACCTGCAAACTGCGTATTATGCCCTGCGCAGACGGCTCACCGCCCAGGGCCTGGCCTACCGGGGGATGGCTTACCGCAAACTGGCCGAAGGAGTCGATACGCTGGTGCGGGATAATCCACTTTACGAGAAGATTTATTTTGTCGGCTTCAACGCGCTGAGCCAGTCCGAAGAGCGCATCATTAAGGTGCTGACCGAAGCCAAAAAGGCCGAAGTACTCTGGGATGCCGACGACTATTACCTCCGCGACAAAGGCCAGGAAGCCGGCTATTTCCTGCGCCGTTACAAGGATGCCGGCTGGGCCGGTGCCTGGACCTGGACCGGCAACGACCTCACCGAAACGCCCAAACACATTCGTCTGATCGGTGTACCCAACGCCAGCATGCAGGCGAAGGTGGCCGGGCAGGTGTATGCGGATTGGGGGCAGAGTGCAGGGTGCGAGGAGCAGGCCGCTCCCCGCACCGCTATCGTACTGGCTGATGAGACGCTGCTGGTACCGGTGCTGTACTCGCTGGATACGTCGGTGAAAGATCTGAACGTAACCATGGGTCTATCGCTGCGAAACTCGCTGCTGTTTACGCTGATCGATGCGTGGTTTGAGTTGCAGCGGACGGTGGCCGAGTTCCGGACCCGCGACGGACGGGATATTAAGGTGCTGCGCTTTCACCACCGTCACATCGTCAAGCTGCTGAATCATCCGTTTATCCGGCAGTACGAACGAATACACCAGTTGCTGTCGCCCGATCGCGAAAACGAACTGCCCAAGCCGCTGCTGAGCTGGGTCAACGAAGAGATCATCAAGCGCCAGTGGGTATACCTCAACGAAAAAGAGATGCTGGAGCTGGGGCAGGGTGACCCGCTGTTCAGGGTGCTCTTTACCCGCTGGCCAACCGACAGACCACAGGTCGCCATCCGGGCCATGTACGAGTTGATCGACCTGCTGCGTGACGTATATAGAGACAGTCAGGATGCGATTGAAATCGAGTACCTGTACCTGTTTTATACGCTGCTGCAGCAACTGGAAACCACGCTGGAGCGGCAGGCCGCGCAGGAAGGCGGCACGCCCGTAACGGTGCGGAGTTTCCGGCAGTTTCTGAATGAGCTGATCCGGCAGACCACTATTCCCTTTACCAGTGAGGGCAATAGCAACCTGCAGGTGATGGGTATGCTCGAAACCCGCGCCCTGGATTTTGAACGGGTCATTGTGCTGTCGGTCAACGAAGGCGTGTTTCCTCAACCCCGGCGACTGAACTCGCTGATTCCCTTCGACATCAGCACCGAACTGAAACTGCCGACCTACCGCGAGCAGGAATCCGTAATGGCCTACCACTTCTACCGGTTGCTCCAGCGGGCCAAAGAGGTGGTGCTGCTATACACTACCTCGACCGATGCCTACGGCAACAGCAAAGGGGAACCCAGCCGGTTTGTGCGGCAACTCGAATACGAACTGATCCCGGCGGCTCAGGGGCGCATCACCCTCACCAAACCGGTAGTGCGCTTCGGCAAGTCAGAATCCTCGCTGAAGGTGGCCGACCTGAAGGTACCGAAGACAGATAGTATCCGGGCTCAACTGAAGACGATGCTGTCCAGCGAAGAGAAAGGCTTATTTCCAACGGCGCTGAATCAGTACATCAGTTGCTCCATGCGGTTCTACTTTAGCCGGCTGGTCGAGATCAGCGAGGAAGAAGACGTGGAAGAGCGCATGGGCACCGCCGAGTTCGGTACCTGGCTGCACGAAACCCTGGAAACGCTCGACCAGGAATACCGGATGAAAGACCTGCCCATCGACGAATCGGTAATTTTGAAAGTGCTCGACGACCAATTTTCAAAGGTCATGAAGGGCCGCCTGGCCGATTCGGGCATGAACCTGCTGCTGTACCAGACGGCCCGGCGGCTGATGCTGGACTTTCAGCGCAAGCAGAGCGAACTCACGGGGCTGAAGGTACTGGCAACCGAAGCGATGTACCAGACGTACCTGGATGTTCCCATCGACGGTGACGTAATCCGGGTAAAGATCGCCGGGAAGATCGATCGGATTGAAGAGTACCAGAATCAGATCCGGATTGCCGACTATAAGACCGGCAAAGTAGAGTTACCTGCCCGGACCACCGGAGTGGAGTTGAAGGAACGCCTGCTGGTAGAGACCGATTCTAACTGGGAGAAGATGCGGCAGCTCTGGCTCTACAAGTATCTGCTGCTGAAGAACGGCGATAAACAAAAAACACTGGCCGGCAAACCGGTCGAAGCCGGCTTCTACTCGTTTCGGAAGATCAAATCGGACCTGATTACCAATCCGGTACAATTTGCCGACGAGGAGACCCCGGCGCAGTACATTGCCGAATCGGAAGAGATGCTGCGGAAGCTAATTACCGAAATGCTGGACGGCGCAAAAGCCTTTGAAAAGACCAAGAATCTGAAAACCTGCGAGTATTGCGATTACAAAACCATTTGTGGCCGGTAAATCCTGTAGGGATGCACTGAACAAATGCTGAAAATACTTTGTTGCAGTAATTGTACAAAATCAGTAGTTATTGCCTATACCTGTTCTTATCAGGATAGTTCAATATTGCTTCATTTAGATTTCCCTATACCTGTGAAAAGATGGATCGCGATCGGTTTGGTGGTGCTGGTAATCGGCAGCCTTATCGTGTACAACAAAGTGCTTAAACCCGGACAAAAGGAACCTTCGGCCCAGGGTGGCCGCGGAGGGGGAGGGGGTCCCGGCGGTGGCCGGGGCGGCTTAGGCGGTGGCAGTGGAGGCCCTGTGAATATCAATGCCTTTATTGTTGTACCCCGGACAATCTCGGAAGAAGTAGTAGCCAGCGGAAGCCTGTTGGCAGCCGAGCAGGTTGATATCTTCCCGGAAGTATCCGGACGCATTACCCAACTCAACATTCAGGAAGGGAAAGCAGTATCCAAAGGTGCTTTGCTGGTTAAACTCTACGATGCCGACCTGCGCGCCCAGTTGCAAAAACTACAGGTACAGGAAGAAAACGCCCGGCGCACTGAAGACCGTAACCGTCAGTTATTGCAGCGGGGTGGTATCAGCCAGCAGGAGTACGATATTGTGACGACAAACCTGAAGAGTGCCCTTGCCGATATTGAACTGGTGAGGGCACAATTACGGCGTACCGAAATCCGCGCTCCTTTCTCGGGTTATATTGGACTGCGGAATGTCAGCCCCGGCGCCTACGTAACGCCAAATACGCTGATTGCCCGTCTGCAGCAGACCAGCTCACTGAAACTCGACTTCTCAATTCCGGAAAAATACGGCCCTGTTGTTAAGATGGGCAGTTCGGTTACCTTTACCGTAGATGGCTCCCAGAATACCTTCCGGGGGCAGGTATACGCCGTGGAACCGGGCGTCGAAGAAGAAACCCGCAACCTGCGCATCCGGGCGCGGGTTAGCAACAACTCTACGGCCCTGCGGCCGGGAACTTTTGCTAAAGTCAACCTCGTGATCGCAACAGACCGCACACTGGTGGTACCCACGCAGGCGGTGATTCCGCAGGCCCGTGGTAAGCAGGTGGTGGTGATTCGCGACGGCAAGGCCGATTACCGGGATGTGGTAACGGGTATCCGTACCACCAACACCATCCAGATCTTATCGGGGCTTCAGCAGGGCGATACCGTGGCCATAACGGGTCTGAACTTCCTGCGGCCGGAGGCACCGGTTAAGGTGGCTAAGATTGATAAACTGCCCGAGGCAACGCAAGGGGCCGCTGGCACCGGCGTACCGCAGGGGGAGGGAGAAAGTTTGAAAACCAGCACAGCCGCTACAACGGCCCTTAACAATCGATAATTCAATGAGTCTACCATCGCTTAGTTTACGCAGGCCGGTGATGGCCATGGTTATGTCGATTGTCATCGTGCTGTTCGGTGTCATCGGCTATACCTTCCTGGGTGTCCGCGAATACCCGGCTATCGACCCGCCGATTATCTCAGTGCGTACATCGTATGCCGGTGCCAATCCGGATATTATTGAATCACAGATAACCGAACCGCTCGAAAAGTCGCTGAACAGCATCGAGGGTATCCGGAACATTTCATCCACCAGTTCGCTGGGGTCGAGCAACATTACCGTTGAATTTGAACTGGGGGCCGACCTTGAACGGGCTGCCAACGACGTACGGGACAAGGTGTCGCAGGCCCAGCGGCAGCTGCCGCAGGATATTGATGCGCCCCCGGTGGTTTCCAAAGCAGATGCCAACTCGGAGCCGATCATCTTTATGCCGGTGCAGAGTACCACCCGTAACCCGATGCAGTTGTCGGATTACGCCGAAAACGTGCTTCAGGAGCGGTTACAGACCATTCCCGGCGTTAGCCAGGTCAACATCTTTGGTTTGAAGCGCTACGCCATGCGTCTGTGGATCGATCCGCTGAAATTATCCGCGTACAAGCTGACCACCCAGGATGTGCAAAACGCCCTGAACCGTCAGAACGTAGAACTGCCCGGCGGTAAGATCTACGGCAACAATACGGAGCTTACGGTGAAAGCCATTGGCCGGCTCAAGACCGAAGAGGACTTTAATAACCTGATCATCCAGCAGACCAACAGCCAGATCATCCGTTTTCGGGATGTTGGGTATGCCGTACTGGGGCCGGAAAACGAAGAAACGTCGGCCCGGCAGAACAACGCCCAGGGAGTTATTATGGTGCTGGTGCCGCAGCCCGGTGCCAACTACGTCGACATTGCCGATGAGTTCTACAAGCGACTTGACGATATTAAGCGCGAGTTGCCGCCCGATATAGTCATGGAAGTCGGCACCGACCGCAGTAAGTTTATCCGGATGTCGATTGAAGAAGTGGTCGAGACCCTGATCATTGCCTTTGTGCTGGTGGTTTTGGTCATCTACCTGTTCTTCCGCGACTGGCTCATTTCAGTTCGTCCGCTGATCGATATTCCCGTGTCGCTGATCGGCGCGTTCTTCATTATGTACGTCGCCGATTTCAGTATCAACGTGCTTACCCTGCTAGGTATCGTGCTGGCAACGGGTCTGGTAGTGGACGACGGGATTGTGGTGACGGAGAACATTTATAAGAAGATTGAGGACGGCATGGACCCGCGCAAAGCGGCCAAGGAAGGATCCGAAGAGATTTTCTTCGCCGTAATTGCTACCTCCGTGACGCTCGCCATCGTATTCCTGCCGATTATCTTCCTCGAAGGCTTTGTCGGTCGCCTGTTCCGGGAGTTTGGTATTGTGGTCGCGGGTGCCGTGTTGATTTCGGCCTTTGTCTCCCTGACCCTGACGCCGGTGCTGAGTGTAAAATTGACCCGCAAGCGCAAAGATAAGGATGGTGTTCATTATCATCAGCATTCGTGGTTCTACGAGAAAACCGAACCGTTTTTTCAGTGGCTCGATAATTCATACCGGTCGTCGCTAAGCGGTTTTATGAAACAGCGCCGGTGGGCGTTCGGCATTATAGCGGCCTGTCTGGCGCTGATCTACTTCATCGGTACCAACCTGAAGTCGGAGCTGGCTCCGCTGGAGGACCGGGGGCGTATCCGGATTCCGATCACGGCACCAGAAGGTACCAGCTTTGAGGCCATGAGCCGCATTTCGAGCCAGGTAACCCAGTTTATCCTGGATTCCATTCCTGAAGCGACGCTGACGTTCAACGTGATCGGTGGCGGTGGCGGTTCGGGTGCGGTCAACAGCGGTTTCGCGTTTATAAACTTGAAAGACGCCAAAGACCGAACGCGCTCGCAGCAGGAAATTGTCGATTACCTGAACAAAAACCTGAAGAAGTTCAGCGACGCCCGGATGATCCCGGTGCAGGAGCAGACTATTCAGGTTGGACGGGGTGGCGGTTTGCCCGTACAGTTCGTGATTCAGAACCTGAACTTTCAGAAGCTGGAGGAGCGCCTGCCCAAGTTCATGGAAGAAGCGCAGAAAGATCCTACGTTCCAGGGTGTAGATACGGATTTGAAATTCAATAAACCGGAACTGAACATTACCATCGACCGCGAAAAGGCTACTAACCTGGGCGTGTCGGTGCAGGATGTGGCGCAAACGCTGCAAATGGCGCTTAGTAACCGCCGGCTGGCTTACTTCCTGATGAACGGAAAGCAATACCAGGTCATTGGTCAGGTAGACCGGGAAAGTCGCGACGAACCCCTCGACCTTCAGTCCTTCTACGTCCGCAGCAATGACGGTAGGCTGGTGCAGCTCGACAACCTGGTGCAGTTGCAGGAAGTATCCGGACCACCCCAGGTGTACCACTTCAACCGGTTTAAATCAGCTACAGTATCGGCGGGTCTGGCACCGGGAAAAACCATAGGCGATGGGGTAGAAGCCATGCGGGCCATTGCCGCCCGAACGCTGGACGATACCTTCCAGACCGCGCTGTCGGGCCCTTCGCGTGACTACGCCGAGAGTTCGTCCAATACGCTATTTGCCTTTGTGCTGGCCCTAGTGTTGATCTACCTGATTCTGGCGGCCCAATTTGAAAGCTTTACCGATCCGCTCATCATCATGCTGACGGTGCCCCTGGCTATTGCCGGTGCGGTGTTCTCCCTGTGGCTGTTCAACCAGACGCTGAATATTTTCTCGCAGATTGGTATCATCATGCTCATCGGTCTGGTAACCAAAAACGGTATCCTGATCGTGGAGTTTGCCAACGAAAAGCGGAAAGAAGGCCTGAACAAGATTGAAGCGGTGGTGGAGGCATCGGCCCTGCGCCTTCGCCCGATCCTGATGACGAGTCTCGTAACGGCCTTCGGTGCGTTGCCGATTGCTCTGGGTTTGGGAGCGGCCGCCAAGAGCCGCATTCCGCTGGGTATCGTTATCGTGGGCGGTATCATGTTCTCGCTGATCCTGACGCTCTACGTGATTCCGGCCATGTACTCGTTTATGTCGCGTTACCGCAAGCCTGATACGATATATGAAGAGGAAGTTCAACCGGCTACCGTTCCGGCCAACGGGCAAACACCCCGTACCGAAGAGCGACCGGTGGAGGAGCCAAACGTGTAAAGTTGACCATGTTATTGATTAAGTAGTTAGCTGGTGCAACAGGAGAAGCCGCCGGTTCAGACGCAATGCTGAACCGGCGGCTTTTTTGTTTCCGTTGAATCAGTTTGAGGCCGGACTCGCTAAATAGTACGAAAAAAATTTCGGGAAGAAACTAAGGTTCTAGTCAGGGAAAACGAACCGTTAACGGCAACATCGTCCTTTCAAAAAAGTGTCAATCTCCGACAAAGGCCTTTACTTATCCGGAAAATGACTTTTAAATCAAACTTCCGCCATTTTCTCCGCCGGAGCCAGCTCACAACAATTTGGGGTGTAATTAATTATTACACAATACAATACAAGTTTGCATCAACAAATCAGCGAAGCTATGTGGCACCAATTAGCGAAGAATCCGGAAGTCATGAAGGATGTGTTTAGGGATGAAACTCCGTCGCTGGAGGGGGTAACCCTGCACAAAGTGGCTTACGTATTCAATGAGTATACCGATGTATTGCTGACGGTAAACCTGCCGAACTACCCCCAAAATCCGCCCGGCAAATGGGCCGACCGGGAGTATAACACGGTGCAGGTGACCCTGCGGCTGGTGGGTGTGCTGAGCACCGGCCTGACTGCGTTCGGCCCGTCGGAACGAATCAACATCAAAATAGACGATAAGCAGAACTACCTGATGCTGCAGGCAACCAGCGATATCGTCAACTTCAGCGTGAAATTCAAGTGGCTGTATATTTCGGCGGTGACCGGGATGCAGCAGGCCACCACGGCCGCCTGAGCGTACGGATAGACCAAAACCCACCATACCATGCAGCGGGCGTGGCTGGTGGGTTTTATTTTGTCTGGTGTTACCCGTCGATGGATAAGCTTTCCCCGAACGTATTAACATTTATGGCGGCCAGCTAGTTTACGACTACACTTGCTCTCATGTTATGAACTACCAACCATGTCACTGCACCGCCTGCTTAGTAAGCTGTTTTTCCTCACTGTTATCCTGCTGACGGCTCTGCCGCCCGTGCAGGCCCAGCGCCACCGGCCACGACTGCCCCGCACCGTTATGGACCGGCCCGATATGCCTTTTGTGTATTTTCCGTATCCGCTGGGCAAAGGACGATGGATGGGGTCACTGGGGGTAGCCTTTACCGTACCGCCCCGTGCCGTCACCGAAGAATTCCAGTACTCGTTCCCCCGTGCCGATCTTAACGTGCTCCGGGGCCTTTCCAGGCATATTTATCTCGCCAGCCGGCTCACGGCTCAGGGTCTGCAGAACCACCTGACCATTGGCCCTCGCTATGCACGGCCCGTGAGTGAGCGAATCAGCCTGTCGATCGGCGACGATTTTGGGGTCTGGGGCGGCCTGCTCAAGTCGAGCCAGTTTAACAGCCAGAGCTTCGGGTTTTTGAATTATCCCAATGTATCGCTGGGGTATCAGGTCGACCCAGAGCTGCTGCTCACGATGAAAGCGGAGGTTATGCTGAACCTCTACAACTGGTCGAAAGTAGGCCAGGTTACCACCAGAACCGACCAGATGCAGGTCGAAGGCGTGGGCCTGACCATGGCCATGGAGCAACCCTTTTATGGTCGCAAACACCTGCTGCTGGGGTTCCGGGCGCTCTATACCAATTTCAACTGGCAGTTCTGGTCGCTGTTTGTCACGTTTGACCGGCGGTTATTTTACCCGGAACTATTTATAGGGTTTTATTTATGAGAGCGGGCCGATACTTATTCCTGTTGGTCTGGCTGCTGGGCTGTCAGTCAGAATACGAGAAGATGGTCCCCGTGCCGGCGCTGATGAGTCCGGAATTCACCAGTCCGGAGGCCCGCCCGCTGCCGGCCTCCCTGCTCAGCGCCGTTGAGGGAGTCTATGCGGTAGGCGATGGCACCGACCTGTTTGGCGGGCAGGTGGCGCTGAAATGGACATACCAAGCGCAGGGACGGGATACCACGCATTATTTGTCGGTATTTACCGGACAGGAGGCCATTTTTCTGGTGCTGGAAGGTCGCCGGGCAGGAAACGCCCTGCTCTTTGAAGGCTACTGGCGAAAGCTGCTGAACACCGATACCGGCACGGCCCGTTTTACCGTTCCGGCCGATCGGGGTGGTAGCCGGCTCCTGGCCGGGTTACCCATAACTGCGCAGGCACCCATTATCCTTCAGGGGACGTACGGGTACGGAGCGGATCAGCCGGGTTTTGGCGTTACGCTTACCTACCAGCGCCCAGTAAGCACCAAACCTTTTCAGATCTTGGCGCACCGGGGGGGCGGCCGCACCTCCGATCTGCTGCCGGCCTCCGAAAATTCGGTGGAGATGATCCGGCTGGCGTCAAGGCTGGGCGCCACCGGCGTTGAAATTGATGTCCGGCTGACCAAAGATGGCGTACCGGTGCTGTACCACGATGCGCAGCTGAACCTGCGGCTGCTGAAGAAAAGTGGCCTGGTGGGCAGCGTCAGCGATTATACCTACCCACAACTGGCCACTATGGTTCAGCTTATGCACGGCGAACGAATTCCGACACTGACCGATGCGCTGGAAACGGTGTTGAACCAAACGCCCCTGCAACTGGTCTGGCTGGATACCAAGTTTGAAGGATCCATGGAGAAAGTACGGGATATTCAGCAAACGTACCGGCAGAAAGCAGCCGCAATGGGGCGTACGCTGGATATTCTAATCGGCCTGCCGGATGAGCAGTCGGTACGTATGTATGAGCAGTTGGCCGATCCGGCGGCCCCCGCCCTCTGTGAACTGGACATCGAAACGGTTCGGCGGATAAATGCCAGGGTGTGGGCTCCCCGCTGGACGCTGGGACGCCAGAATGAGGCCGTACAGGCAGCGCAGGCCGAAGGTCGCCGGGTGTTTACCTGGACGCTGGACGATCCCGTCTATATTGAACAATACATGACTCAGGGCCGCTTCGACGGAATTCTGTCCAACTACCCGTCGGTACTGGCCTACTATCACTATACTGGCCAATAATTACATGAACCAGCTGAATCGATTTGCCTGTTGGGGCGTAAGTGCGCTGCTGACGCTCGGCAGTGGACTGACGCACGCGCAGGTCCTGCCGAAACTGGATACCGTTCGCTCGGACAGCCCGCAGACGGAGCGCTTTGCACTGGTAGTCTATACCGGATCGGGCGTATCGTTTTATTCGGCGCCGATTCAGGTGGCCGATGGACTTCAGCAGGTACGTACCCGCCGGATGGGGGTGCCGGCTACGGTCCGGCTCATGTGGCATCCCGACCATCGGCTGCGGGTTGGGATAGAAAGCGGCTGGACCCCAATGTATGCCTACAGCGCTCAGGCCGATGACCGGCGCAGCCGGGTCTTTGTATCGGCCATACCCCTGCTGGTAGTATACTCCATGCCGGTTACGCGCCGGTTTGCCCTGTTTGGCGGAACCGGCGCGTATCTGATCAACTCGACCCTGCGGTATAATGGGGTGGTCCGGGCCAACGCTCTCAGTCTGGGCTGGATGGTGGCCGGTCACTTTACGCAGCCCATAACCCGCAACCTGGGCGTGGCCGTTGAGGTGAAGTGGCATGACGCGACCCAGACCAATGATGCCAATTTTGCGCTGGAACTACAGCTGGTCTGGCGGGCCTACCGGTGGCGGTAATTCGCTCAAAAGTGGACAGACTGGTAAGCAAAAGCATCATAAAATCAGTTATACCACGAAAACAGGCTATGCAGACAGACAGTACGGGGGCGGAGATGGCGTTTATTGCGGATACCCAGGCGCCTATGTGGATTGAAGCGGTTTTTTTACGCAAAAATAATAATGCCAAAGCGACAGCGGCCATTTTTACGGACGTGGTTTCCCGAAAACCCAAAACCTTATATTGGCTTGGCGATATTGTAGCCCTTGGTTATAAGGCAGGCACCTGGCTGATGATCGATCAGTTCCTGACGGAGTGCCGCAAAGGAGGCATTGATGTGCATGCCATTTTGGGGAATCACGATGTTATGGGTCGCCCAAAACGCGGTATGTTAAACTTCCAGCGCCGTTTTCCCGAGCATGTACCGACCGGATACTACCACGTAACCGACTCCGTAGCCGTGATCATGCTGAATTCCAATTTCAATGTGATGTCGCCTACGGCGCAGGCTGAGCAGCAGGTCTGGTATGGCACCGCGCTGACGACGCTGGAGAACGACACGGCTATTAAATCAATTATCGTAACCTGCCACCATGCGCCGTATACGAATAGCCGTATAGTCAGTTCTTCAAAGAATGTGCAGCAGCGGTTTGTGCCGCTGTACCTGAAGTCGAAGAAGGCGAAGTTGTTTATTACCGGCCACGCTCATGCGTTTGAGCGCTTTAGGGTAGAGAACAAAGACTTTCTGGTGATTGGGGGAGGGGGGGGGCTTACCCAGCCGCTGAATACCTCATCCTCCCGTATGGCCGACGAAGCTACCGAGTACAAACCCCATTTTCACTACCTCACCGTCCGGCGCGATGATGAGCAGTTACTCATCACCTCCCACCGGCTCAAAGCAGATCTTTCGGGCTTTGAAGACGGTTATACCTTTGCGATAACGTAACCGCCCGTGGCTTGCTGGCGCAGCTATAATGGTTAACGATAGCAGCACGTCAGTTCGTCGCTTTTCCTAATAGTGCTTCTGGTTCGTCGGTGGTGATGAAATCAACTTGTTGGGCCAGAAACCAGTCCATGGCGGCTGGGTCATTTACCGTCCAGACATTTGTGGAGAGCTGCTTCTGCCGGGCTTCAGCCAGCCAGTTTTCGTTCTTTTTCAGGACGGTATGGTTGTAATCCAGTCCGTCCAGTCCGTCCTGGGCGAGTAGCTCGGGCGCTTTGTCGCCGTTCAGGTAAGCAACCTTGGCGTAAGGGTCCAGCGATTTTACTTTTTTGCAGACATCGTAGTCAAAGGCAATGTACTCGACCCAAGCCTGCGCTTTCTGCTGCCGGACCAGCTCCACCACTTTTTGCGCCAGGGCCAGTGAGCGTTCCTTGCTGATGATCGAGGTCTTTATTTCCAGAATCAGCCGGGTCCGGTTCTGCTTCATCCCCTCCTGCAGGTAGGCTATAACGGTGGGCATCGGCTCGCCGTTACTTAGTTTGATTTGGGTCAGGGCGCTCGCGGCCGTTTTCTCAATGAATGTTCCCTGATAAGCTGGGTCATGATTGACAAACAGCACCGAGTCAGCCGACATATGCACGTCGAATTCGCTTCCCATGCAGCCAAGTTTGATAGCGTGCTGGAGCGATCCAATCGAGTTCTGCGCAGCGCCGGTATGTTTCCAGGCTCCCCGGTGGGCAATTACTTTGTTGTGGATAAACTGATCCTTCACTACCCGGAAGGTTTGACTTTTTTTGCCGGCGGGTGTGCGCCACTCCAGGCCCACATCATACCAGGTGTCGGCCCCGGCGGGGGCCTTCCGGAATTGCAGCTGGTTCTGGTCGTTCAGGGAGAAGAATTTGGCTGACGGTCCTGTCAGTTTTACTTTACTAAGCTGAGTGCCAGGGCCGGCCGGCACTACGTTACCTATGGTCCGACTTTGATCAGAGAAGGTATAGTTGGTCAGTAAAAGAGCCTCCTGAGCGTACGCATTTCCGGTGGCTAAGCCCGTAACAAGCATAGCTTTAATGATAAGTCCTGTTTTCATGGATAGTAAGCAATTCGGCGGCAAGTTATTCAATCGCACTGGTTTTTAACAAGCGCTGCGGCTGTAGGTTCAGTATTTTTTCTGCTGCACATACAGACCTTCCTGGGGCCGGGCCTGTGCGTCATCGTATAGCTTTTCCAGCTTTTTGGCTTCTTCCTCCGGGAGACCGAAGCGCATGTAATGCCCCATTTCGTAGTTGTTGGCCGGATCATACGGATCGGCCATGAAGATATACGACAGAGTCCCGTCCGCGTTTGGCTTCGACGGGTACTGCACCCGCACTTGCCGGCACGCGTCCGCTTCCTGTTTAGGCATCTTGCCGGCCTGCAGCGCCTGATCGCACACCTGCCAGAACCGCTCGATGTACTGCTCAAACTGCTGCTTTCTGTCTGGTTTTACGTAGTTGATCCAGATCGCCATCGGCTGGTTCTGCCCCGCCCTTGGCATAGAAGCCGCTCCTGCCGTTGAAACATTCCCCGCTGATGCGGATGTAACCAGCTGATTCAGTGCCGGCAGTTGCTGGTCAGGCAGTAACAGGGCCAGCGACATATTTTTCAGTTTCCAGCCGTTAGTGTTTTCATAAACAGCTACCTCCCGCACAGGAGCTTTGGCAAAGGGCCATTGTGTCTGCTTGGTCACCACCGCAACACGGCCGCCTGCCAGAGGCATAACCTCTCGCGACAACGTTTTTACGTCCAGGTTCAGCCGGTTACTTTTAAAATCCTCTTCTACCCGTTTCCGGAAAACATCCATCGGCCACCGGTCAGCTGGATCGGTGCCGTAGATGACCGCGTCAGTAGCCATATTCTTAAAGAAGGCATTGAGGTCTCTGGCCCGTAGGGCGTCGTAAATCTGCTGATCGACGGCTTCAACGTCGGCTGCCTTGAAGGATTGGGCCTGGATGCTATGCGAGAGCAGCAGCACGCAGCATGCGATAAACGTCTTTTTCATTGGTAAATAGTTTAGTAAAGGATTCTCTGGATTATTTGATGATATCAAAAGTTGTATATGCTTCCGTTATATCCCACTGTAATTTCAGAATGCCACCTTTCTTTGTTTCCTGAATGTCGATTGTAAACTGCTCTTTGGGTGTAGTCAGTGTTCTTATATGAAGAGGAATTTGGGCTACTTCTTTGCTTCTATTCGGATCGGTAGGCCATGTAGTCGTATCGGTATTAAAAATAAGCAGCCAACTGTCCCGACGGGGAATGGTATACAGGCTATACTTGCCTTTCGGAATAATGGTCTTGCCGATGCGTATGCCGTTCTGAAGCGTAAGAACCGTTGCCGCATTGGCTCCTGTTCGCCAAACCGAATCATAGGGTATTACGCTACCGAAGATTTTCCGTCCGCGCTTAAACGGCCGGCCGTAATCGATCTCAATCCGGCTGTTTTGGATCGTAGCCCGTATGGTATCCCTGGGCGACGGGAATCCTATACCGGGCGATTTGGCCATCCGTTTCGCCAACTGGTCGACATCAATAGGTTGGTGTTTGGTGACGATAAAGTTGTACGGCGTACCGGTGCCGTCGGTGCTGAGTATGCGGCCGCTGGCATCAACGCGGATAGGTCGGTAATCGATGAAGGGGCCACCAAACACCATGGTATCCCGGCTGGTGTATCGAACGCTGATATCGCTAACGGTACCACTATTGGTCGTGTGTAGGGAACCCAACGCCTGTTTGCCCGATTTGGCCAGTCGCATACAGGTCCATTCCATCAGCGAGAACAAAGGATTGCTACCGCCGTAGAAGTCCATGCCCTTAGCCGCCTGTTTCCGTATTACTTCGGTTGGGCTACCCATCATAGAGATGTAGAACGTACAGGTATCACCGGTACAACTCATGGTCCGGCTGTACGGAAACCGCCAGCCCTCTTTCGATTGAAGCGGTACCGAACTGTTCAGCGGGTCCATAGCGGTCATGCTGTACTCCCGAATGGTACCGTCCGGATGGAAATGAATGCTGAATACTCCTATGTGCGTGTCGAACAGCCGGAACAGAACCTTTCCGTACAGGTGATTATTCACCATATTGTACGTTTCCACAAAAGCGGTATCCGGACCAAAAGTCCCGACAAACGAAGCCGTGTACGGTTTACCCTGTCCCAGGCAGACGCCATAAGCAAATAAAGAAGCCGCTATAAATAAAGCAAAGCATCTGACTCTTGCTTCATATTACCAGGGATCAAAATCGGCTTTGTTGGTGACGTGAAACACGCGGCTGTAGGTGCCCCGGATGTACCGGACTTGGTACCGGTGACCAGCCAAATGGGTACAATGCGTTTGGAATAAGTTGAAAATAGTGACCGGTACCCGGCCGACGAAGATCACCTCCTTGGTCAGCATCTCCGGCGTTAAAGTCTTCACTACCTCTCTTGACCGGGTATGTGCAGCTTCAAATCGAGCCTTCAGTACATCCAGTGTCGGCTCCTGAACAGACAAAGGATTTTTATCCGTTAAGTAGCGGCCTTTGTTTTCAATAGCATCAGGCATCCATTCTTCAAACCAGCACAGATGACCGACTACCCAGCGGATTGGATTCGACTCAGGGTTAGGTTTCCAGTCTGCTTCTTTCTCGGTGATTCCTTTCAGATTTCCCCAGAGCGATTTATACTGATAGTCTGCCATATCCGACAGTAAGCTGACTTCCTGCATGGCGCACTGGTTCTCTTGCGATGTTGACGGCAGTGTAGCGGCCAGCAGGGACGTAACGGCGCAGGCTGTGGTGCCCTTCTTCAGGAACGAACGCCTTGAGT
Organism: Nibrella saemangeumensis; assembly: GCF_039541915.1. NCBI lineage: Bacteria > Pseudomonadati > Bacteroidota > Cytophagia > Cytophagales > Spirosomataceae > Nibrella > Nibrella saemangeumensis. The sequence continues at coordinate 14,546 of NZ_BAABHD010000024.1, read as the reverse complement.
GTTGGCTCATCATAAAAGAGTTTAGGACTATTTCTTTGCCGCCGGCGAACTGACCAGTTGATCTGCTTGATTACAACAGCCGCGCTGCCGTTGGCTACCAGGGTAATCGTCCGCGAGACAGTAATTTAGTACGTAAACATCCGGTCGTGGTCGACAGAGAGCTGCACCAGCACCTTCGGCATGGCAAACTCGGCCGGTTTGCCTTTTATGTCGTCGTCGGTCATACCCCTGGCTTTGGCCGACATGCCGGAGAGGTAAAACCGGCCGCCACTTTTGACAATGGCTTCGTAGTGTTCCTTTAGTTTTCCGGTGCCTACGCCCTCCACGGTATCCATCTCTTTATCGCGCAGCAGCAGCACAGCGTTACCCGCCAGAAACAGGGAAACCGTATGGCCTTCTTCCAGGGCGGCTTTGGCGACCAGAAACGCCAGGGCGGCCCGCGTGGGGTCTTCCGGGCCGTGGGTGACGTGTACAAGAATTTTCATGGTGGGAGCTTTGGGTTTAGCAGTACGGCTCTCCGGCTGCGCGGAAGCCGCCAGGCCGGTTTGAGCCTGTCCACCCAGGGCAGACAGGATCAGGCCTAAAACAAGACAAATTGTTTTCATGAAGTTGGCTGTGTTGAGCAGAACGCCTATTCGTCTCTGATGAGCGTTTTGGCCTGTTCGGCCATCTCGGGCGTTATCTGCACCTGGTGGACTTCCTGAGCGTGCTGGGCGGCCTGTTGCAGCACTTCATTTTCACTGTCGGCTTTGACGATGCCGGGGCAGTCGAACCCCAGGTCTTTGCAGTGGAGTACTTTCATGGTTATGGTGATTAACGGTCTTCTGGAATTTTTCAATCAAAGTTGGTTTTTTTAGGCCGGTTTAACAATACCCTAAAAGGGGTATTTTCCGCTAAAATCAGAAGATATACTTTTGGGGATGAGGATGGTACCTGGAAGCATCCTGTTTTCGATCCTATGTATGCCACAGATTTTTCTGCCATTCCGCCGTTATCGATACCGGGCCGTTTTGCTCGGGCTGCTTCTGCTCGGACTGCCCCTGACTGCGCAACTGGTTGGTCAGGATTATAAGCTGGATCATGGGTTATATGAACAGGGCCTCGTCGATTTGTGGGAAGTCTGGTGGTTCCGGCTGCTGCCCCTGATGGTGCTGCTGATAGCCGTGGCTTTGTTTAATTATTATACCCAGCGCCGACACTGCCGCCAGATGCAACAGGTCTTGCGGGTACAGGAAGAAGAGCGCCGGCGGCTGGCCGTTGACCTGCACGACGATGTAGGAGCAACCCTGTCGGTCATCAAAAGTGAATTGGAGGCCATACCGGCTCTCCGGCAGGATGTTAGCGGCCCCATTCGCCTGATCGACAAAGCCATTCAGGATCTTCGGGGGATCGCCCACCACCTGATGCCGCCCGAATTCATGACGCTGGGCCTGACCGAAGCCATTCGCGAGACTGTCAAACGCGCCGAAGCCCGTTCGGGCCTGGCGTGCATCTTTATTACCTACGGCGAGCAGCAGCGCCTGCATCACGAAACGGAACTCGTCGTTTACCGCATTGCCCTGGAGCTGATCAGCAATGCCATTCGGCACGCCAACGCCCGGCAGGTGACCGTACAATTAATTTTTTATCCTAACTATGTCACTTTATTGGTTGAAGATGACAGCAGGGGCTACCCCGATCCCGTGCAGCATGAACTGGCGGGAACGGGACTGCGGAACATCCGCTCGCGGGTAGCCTTCCTGAACGCAAAATTACTGATCGACTCGGGGGAGAGTGGTACCACCATTACCTTGGAGATACCAATTAAGAAAAAACTGTATGGCTTGGGAAGGAAACGCTATCAACATAGTCATCGCAGACGACCATCAGCTTTTTAACGATGGCCTCAAGAAGTTACTCACCTACGAAGGCAGTCCTTATCAGGTCGTCGACCAGGTGTATACTGGTCCTGAGGTAGTACCGGCTATTCACAAACATCGGCCTGAGATCGTGCTGTTGGACATCAACCTGCCCGGTCGTAACGGCATCGATATTGCCCGGCAACTGGCCAAAGAGTATCCGGCGGTCCGGATCATAATTATTTCCATGTATAGCTATGAGAAGTTTGCCAATGAACTGAAGCAGATCGGCGTACCGGGGTATTTGCTGAAGAGTGCCTCAAATAAGCAGTTAAGCCTCTGTCTGCAGCGGGTAATGGAAGGCAAAACGTATTTCGATGCAGATTTGGACGGTCACGTAGAACTGTTGTACAAAGACGATGACTTTATTAAGCGATACAACCTTTCCCGTCGTGAGATTGAAATCATTAAGTTGATCAAGCTGGGCCTCCCGGCCTCGGTAATAGCGGAGAAGCTTTTTCTGTCGGAAGAAACGGTGAAGACCCACCGCAAAAATATCTACTACAAGCTCAACATCAACAGCGTGGCCCAACTCATCCAGTTTGCCAATGACCTGGGGCTGTAACTTATAAACTATATTCCAGAATCATACGAAAAATACCCCTTTTGGGGTATTGATTGCAACGCTGCGATTCCTCAGCTTTACGGACAGAACCGCGTATAGAATCACGTCCGGCAACTATCATTAGAAAGGGCGTAAATCGGAAAATTATCATGAAAAGTATTTAAAAATTGAAAGTATGAAAAAGATTCTAAGCACATTATGTCTAACTACAATGGTATCCTTCGCGCTTCTGTCTTGTCAAAAAGATGGTGACGCGGGTTCCTTAATGGGTGTCACTCCTAAAGACCAGTCTAACGCCAGGGGCGGCCCTCCGGCAAAAGTCCAACTTTGTCATACAGAACCAGACGGAACAACTTATACAATAGAAGTACCTGAACCGGCAGTAGCGGGGCATCTGAAACATGGGGATGTGATGGGGCCATGTCCTACAACGCCTGTTACGCCTAATTAATAGCCTAAAATATAATAGCTATACCGGTTTTATAGATAATTTCAGGAAAGTACAGGGAAGATTGCTCCGGCTATTTCTCTGTACTTTTTTATTACTGCCCTGCCTGAGAATATAAGCTTAGTTTGTCTTATGCATACCTCTTTATCTTCGATAAAAAATAGCATAAAACCTCAACAGGTTCTGGTGGTCTGTATGCTATTGTTAACCCTGACCCCAGGTGTATTTGACCTGCAGGGATATGCTAAGTTCCGTGTACCCAAGTACTTGTTTTTCTCGTTTTTTGTGATTGTTCTTAGTGCACTACCCGTTGTTTTCAGGCAAGACATAAGAAGAGTTAACTATAACTTTTTATCCCTGGCGTTTCTGTTGTTCACAGGCTCTCTTTTGATCAGTTACTTTTTCGCCTATGATCAGCCTATGAGCCTCTACTCAACGTTTGACCGGATGGAGGGTTTTTGGTACTATTTTGCCTTATGCCTTTTATTTATTTGCTGTTCAACGGTCACGGTCAGTAAAGAAAATTGGTGCCTCATCTTTTATGCCTGGGTCGCTGTGGCTATTGCTGTTACCCTGGGAGGCTTACTGTTTGAAAAAGAGTTTGGACCCCAGCGCCTGTCATCTTCCCTGGGTAATCCTTCCTATCTCTCCCATTATTTACTGAGTAGTATAGCGTTGCTTTTTTTAGTTGCTGATACGCCTGCTCTTTTCCAGAAAAACGCCTTCATTTTTAGTGCAGGCGTGCTCATCCTCCTTGTTGGAGTATTTTTCACCTTTACCAGAACAACTTATATTGGCCTTTTGGCTGGAGTCTTTGTTTACCTGTTCCTGCAAAGGCATGAGCTGGGTTATTGGGTTACAAGTAAGCCAAAAACACTGGTGGTCTTTTTGGCTGGACTGCTCGTCACAGGATGTACCCTGACTATCTTTTATTATAACCGGCTTTTATATTCCCTGACCAATGCGCATACGTTAACCGACAGGCTCAGATTATGGAAAATAGCCGTGGCTGGTATTAAAGAAAGGCCGGTGTTTGGGTGGGGCGCTGATAATTTCGTATATGTTTATGATAAATACCAGGTGGGTGCCCATAGTGTTGCTCCGCTCCTGTATGATCGCAGTCATAATGTATTTCTGGATTGGTTTGTCCACGGCGGTATACTAAGTGGCTGCTGTTATATATTTCTTTGGGGCACGCTGTTGTGGTATATCTGGAAAACAACCCTGAGCCAACACCAAAAGGCCATACTGACAGCCTGGTGGATTGGTTCTATTATTTATCTGTTTTTAAATATTGATAACCTGCCCAACTGGATACTATTTATTTTTATCGCACTCTATGTGCTGAATAACCTACCCTCAACCCACGTATACCGGATTGCTGATAAGCGTTTACTGAATCTGTTAGGTGCCGCCTGTGTAATTTCTGGCTTTTGTTTGTTTACGCAGAGTGTCAATGACACCTTTCAGGCATACCTGCTTACCCGGAAATTTGCTGCTACTACAAACCCTGAGACAAAGCTCGACATTATAAAGACGCTTATCGAAAAAAACGCTTCGGCAAACTACACCATGGTATCACCAATTTATGACTATGCGTTTACTATTCGGAATAGTGATATGGCGCTGAATCTAAAGAATGACTATAACCGCTATGCATTTTATTTTATTGAGAACGAGATCCGGAAAAGGCCAGCCTCTGTATACCTGCTTACTAAATTAGCCGGACTAAATACCGGTTCAAAAAATTATGCCGGAGCAATTCGAAATTTTCAATCAATTATTGCGATTAATCCGGCCAATCCGGGTCCGTATGTTCAACTGGGTAAATTATATTTCTATTTTAAACGCTATCGGGAGGCCTACGCATATTTTGACAGAGCTGAGCGAAAGGTACCCTTTGCCGAAACGACATTAATGAAAATCAGGGTACGATCGTTGCTGGACTCTGCGTATAATTTTGAGCCGGATCTCCTTCAACTATCCGGTGATGATCGTATAAAGAATGTATTTCTGATTGGTACTATTTTTCGTGAGGCAAACAGATTACCCGATTACGTCCGGTGGATTTGGAAAGGTGGTTATTATGCAAAAAACGGGGCTTCGGCAACAGTGTTGTACGAATTTGCTACCAGTGCATACGCCATAGGTGACATGAGTACCCTTCGGCAAGTGCTTACGATGTATGCCTATAGTTACGGGTGTTCTCCTCAGTTTGCCAGTGATGTACTGGTTCTGGCGACCAACGGTGTCGACCCTTCTCCTAAATTGCTGGAGTATCAGCGCTACTGTAAATAGTTTCTTTGCTTAACTGTTGCACCAGAGTTCAGAATACATTTACCCGGCGAAACAGACCTGCCCTCAATAAACAAAGAGAACGGCTCCTAAATAAGGAGCCGTTCTGCTTTACCCTAACCTATTGCAAAAATTGACTTACAGAAAATAATTTATGCATCGTATAAAGATTTCAGTTGGGTATTTTACAAAGCAGTGATCTTCTCACTTCTCCGTCTGCAGGTACTGCACCGCCCGTTCCAGCACTTCATCGCGGCCCTGCTGAATACCTTTGATGGTTGGGCGTACCTCGATGTCCGGCTTCAAACCTATTCGCTGCATGGGCTTGCCATCGCCGTAAGCCGACTGGTGACCGGTGTAGGCCATGAAGATGCCGCCCGGAATGGGGTAGCCATAGGCTGTTCCGTTGGCGCCCGCCGTCTGGCTCCCGATAAACCGGGTTCCGTTGGCGGCCCTTAGGAACAGGCCGGTATGTTCGGCCTGGCTGATGGCCGACTCGTCAATGAGCATGACCGTTTTGCCGCGATATATCCAGCCAGCAGGAGCGGGGATCATTTGCTGATCCTCTTCCCAAACTTTCTGGCCGCCATAATAATCAACAATATTGGCTAAATTCGGCTGGAGATTAATGGGAAACGTAAACAGGGCGCCGGTCACGTTCTTTTTGTCGGTCAACCGGCTGGATATGGCCCATAAAGTGACGTTAGGGTAGCCTCGCATATCAAAAATGATTGCTTTCGTGTTTTTAAACAGGGTAAACATCGAATCCACTTCCGTTTGCTTTAACCGGTTGAGATCCGCGTAACCAATATCGTTTGTTATAAATCGGAGCATGGGCTGGTTCAGTCGATCGTTCAACTGAGGGCCCCACTCTTCCCGCTCCAGGGCTTTAGCGTGCTTCAGCGCAACCGTTCTAACGGTACCCTCCGCATCTTTAATAGTAAGCTGTGTGGTTTCGCCTTCGTCCCCGCGTAGCAGGGCTTCCGACAGAAAATAAGTTTGTGAGACTTCATTGGAAGCCGCCCGGTATTTTCGGACCTCATCAATCAGCGCCTGCGGCTTTTTGCCGTTGATGGCCAAGATCACATCGCCCCGTTTCAAACCAACCCGGCGAGCCACCGAATCATTGGCGATCACATTGACGATAAACTGGCCCTCTACCATTTTGCCGAAAATACCCGACGAGTGAGTTCCGCCATTGGTAATCTTGGGGTACAGTGGACTTCCGATCATGCCGTGACCATCGTTAATATGGGCGTTGAACTCCGCAACGGCTCTCAGGTAATCGAGCGAATCCCTGGCCAGCACAAACTTAGGCAGCATCTCCCGGTACACCTGATCCCAATTGTTATCCATTAAATGCTTGTAGGCAAAAAACAGGTCAATGGATGTATAGATCTCGGCTGCGGCCAGTACTCGATACCCCAATGAGGGATAGGCTCCCAACTTGTTATAGGACTCCCTATACACATCAAAATTTGACACGGGCAGCATTATCGGAACCACCGGCGGGGCCTTATACGTAAAGCCGTTGCGGATTAACTGCTGCGCTTTGGTCGGCAAGGTGGCCGCGTCGGCCGGTTTGTAGGTCAGTGTAGGCGTTATGCCAGTCGAACCATTCTGGCTGACCAGTTCACTTCTCCGCAGGCGTATCAACACACTGTCGGCACCGTAATACCGGTACTCACTGCCGGTTATGTCCCCGGCGCCCTCTTCCTGGATAATGGCGGCTTTGCCCTGCGTCTGTAAGCCAACAACCAGCGGAGGGAGCTGAGCCAACGAATTCACGATGAACACCATCGGAACGTCCTTTTTGCCCTGGCCCCGGATAGGCAGGGCTCTCTCCAGTTGAAAATACCGGTTGAACCTGGTTTTGTGAATCAATATGCGGTGAGAAGGTGCATAGAAATTTCCTGTATATAGCTGGCTGATACCGCCGTTTCCCAGAACGGTTTCGATGTCCGACACCGAAGCGCTCTCCCGGCCGCTAACCGGCCTTAGGTCAAAGACGACCCCTTTGAGCTGTTCAGGATTACTTAATGCTTTCGCTAGCTGAGGAGCGGCTCCCTGGTCACCCGTGACCCAATTGGTTCTGAGGGCTTCGTAGTGGGTGAGGTCCACGTACAGGGTACTGTCTACTATTCTGTAGGTTATCGGGCTGGGTTTAGGAGTACCGGCGGGTGATGCGGTAAGTACGGTGGTTAGGGGATCATCCAGTACCGAAAGCAGCTTGATCAGCACAGCCGCATACTCAGACCGGTTTCGGGTAGCCAGCACAGCGGGCACCGCAGCGGCAAAGGCTGAATCCCAGCGCAGGGCTTTGGTTTGCAGGTTGGGGTGAAAGTATTTGACGTAGCCGTACAGCTTCCCGGCATCGGCCAGCCGGTTATATTGTTCGTTGGTGTAAGCCGGCTGGGCAAAGGCCGACGAGCCTTGTATCAGGAGAAGCCCGATAAGGGGTAAACATCGGTAAAGCCAATGCATATCGATCCAGTTTCCCTAAAACTAGCATGCGTAAATTCTTCCGGCAATACCCTAAAAGGGGTAATTTACAATTCGGTCAGCAGAATTCTTGTGTCAGCCCGGCTACTGGCAAAAAATAGCCCAGCTCTTTTTTTAAGAGCTGGGCACCAAAAACAATCGCTTTGCCTGTTTGCTACTTTGCCGTGGCATTGGCCGTTGGCGCGGCCGTTACCTTCATGACGCCATTCATGATGCGCCAGTGGCCGGGGAACGTACACACATAGGGGTACTCGCCCGGTTGCGCAGGGGCCGTGAATTTCAGTCGGTACGTCTGGTCCGGATTCACCAGCGGAGTCGCGGCAATAACCTGCGGAATTGACGGTACGTAGTTTTTCTCGGCACCGTCTTTCGCCGTAATCATCTTGTCGGCGGCTGCCCCGATGATCTCCATCGTTTTCGGCTTGCCGATAACAATATTGTGCTGCATTGCGTCGGGGTTTTCGAAGATGATCTCCACCGTTTTGCCGGCCGTTACCGTAAATTCCTTTTTGTCGAACTGCATGGCTTCGCGCACGGCCTTGATGCGGACAATCTCAGCATTCGGGTCTACCGCTTCGGCAGCCTGCACACCCCACGCCTGCATCACGCGGTTCAGGCGCTCGCGGGTGTCATCGGCTACGGTATTGCTCAGACTGGCCAGGAACGCTTTGTCGGCATCCTGAACCGTGGCCCGCCGGCGCGGAGCCCAGCCATCAACGACGCCCTTAAGAAGCGCCTGGCTATAGGCCTTGTCCAACTTTTGGGCGAGCTTCAGCATGGCTACCGCGGAGTCGACCGGCATAGTTGAGACATAGCTGCGGATGGCGCGCTCCATGGCGTAAGCGGTCAGGTTTTGCGGAGCCTGGTACGTTACCTTCACCATCCGGCTGTTGTTGCCCTCGTTGGTCTCGGCGATGACGTTGTCGCGGTCGATTACTGTAACCACGTTATATGTACCCGGCTGATCGGAGTTGAAGCTGATGTTACCGATCCACGGACCGTTATTGCCCTGCTCAATCGTCACTTTCTCACCAGGGGCAATGCCTTTGTTGAACACCTGACTGGTCAGGTTAATGGTGCGTCCTTCTCCCTGAATCCGGATGTTCAACGGCACAATCGTCCCGGCCGGAATGGCTACCCCGCCCTGGTTCTGTACTTCGTAGATGAACCGCACCGTTTCGCGCAGCGATGGGTTGGCTGGCTCCATCCGTACGTTGGTGATGACCAAATCCGCTTTATCACCCTTCGGCGTAATGGCGGCCGATGTAGAGACCGTTGCTGCGTTGTTAGCGTTCGCCTGCATCGCTGAATGATCGTGATTCGTCATGCCACCACTCGTCGATGCGCTGGCGGAAGATCCCGCCTTTTTCAGCGTTTGCGCCAGGTACTCCCGGCGTAGTTTGCCGCCATGGCTGTTGAGGACCACCGCAAAGGCTTCGGGCATCCAGCGGTCCGTTACTTCTTTGGCATTTTCAAAACGGGCCAGAATGGCTTTTTCGGAGGCTGCTGTCAGCGGCATTTCGGACAGAGCGAGCAGCGAGTTCAGCACCACCACCGGCTCCTGGTCGTTCAGCGCGTTGGCCTGAAGAATAGAGGCCACAGCGGCTTCGTTGCGGGGTAGCACCTGCACGGCCGTTTTGCGAACACCCGGACACGGATGCTTCAGCGCCGAAACGGCTGCCTGCAGCGCTAGTCCGCCATCTTTCAGGGCGCCCAGCCCATCCAGCGTCCATAGCGCATGAATAGCCGCCGGGTTAATGCCGATCTCGTCCAGCGACTGATCGTTCACCAGCGCAATTAGCTGCGGCACCACGTCTTTCTGACCACGCTCCACCAGCAACCGCTGTGCCGACTGACGCCAGAACATGTTGTTATTCTTCAACGCAGTCACCAATTCCTGCGGACGGTCTTTGCTCAACGCCAGGGGCGTATAAGCCGGAGCGTTCTTGTACGCCACCCGGTAGATACGGCCGTGGGTATAGTCGCGCAGGTCGGTTTGGTACGCGTTACCCGGACCATTCTGAGCACCCTTAGGCGTGGGGTTGTGCTGGATAATAAAGCTGTACCAGTCGGCAATCCAGACGGCTCCGTCCGGACCAACTTCGGCAAATACCGGCGATACCCACTCATCCGCCCCGGCCAGCAGGTTAAAGCCGCCTTTGTCTTCGTAGTTGGTACCCTGTTTTTCCATTTCGTTCTCGTGAACAATGTGACCGGTCGGTTCGCAAACGAAAGCAACCCGGTTCCAGTAACGTTTGGGGAACGCACGGGCGGTATAGAAGTTGTGGCCCGCTGCCGCCGTGAAACCACCGAATACGTCCACCTGACGAACTTTATTCGTGATCGGCTTCATGTCTTTGTGCGTATCCGTGCTGCGGCTACCGTTGTCGAAACCGGGGTTAGAGATAAAGTACCGGTGCGGGATGGTCATGTACCAGCCGTGTGAGTTGTTGGCTGTTGAGCCGAATACATCACCCATCTCGTTGAAAGCAAAACCCCAGGTGTTGTTGGAGGTACTGGTCACGTATTCCAGTTGCGAGCCGTCCGGTTTGAAGCGGAAAAAGCCCTGGCCGAATCGTACGGAATCGGCACCCACCTTACCCCGGAAACCCGAGTAGCCTACCGATCCCCAGATCCAGTTGTCGAAACCATAGTGCAGGTTCGACGGACCAGCGTGCGTGTCGTATGTGCCAAAACCCGTGAACAGAATCTTCCGCTCGTCGGCTTTGTCGTCGTTGTTGGTATCCCGCAGGTACAGCATGTGGGGAGCCTGTGAGACGATCAGACCACCATTGTAGGCTACCATACCGGTCGGGATACTTAGTCCCTCGGCGTAGCGGGTAAACTTATCGGCTTTGCCATCCTTGTTGGTGTCTTCGCACAGCAGGATGTAATCGCTACCACCGGTTTCTTTCCGCTCGTTCGGGTAGTCTTTGGTGATCAGCACGTATAACCGGCCACGCTCATCCCACGTCATAGCAATGGGGTGCATCACGTTGGGTTCGGAGGCATACAGGTCCAGCGTAAAATCCACGGGCACCTGAATATGCTTCATCGACTCTTCCGGCGAGAGTGCCAGCTGCTGCAGTTGCGGACCGGGACGTTTTTCGTAGTTCGGCAGATTTGCCTCTTTGTACGCAAACGGCTGCGGCTTCAGGTCGTCGTGCAGTTTATTTACTTTTTCACCGACAGCCCAGAGTATTCCCCGCTCCAGCAACTCCTGAAAGCCCGGCTTTTCCCAGGTGCGCTCGTCGTGACCATAAGCAGTATAGAACACCCGGCCTTTGCCGTAGCTGCGGGTCCAGGTATACGGTTCCGTTTTAGCGTCGGGCCGGTTGGCCGCTGCCATGTCTTTTGCCTGGTCGGCTTTGATTTCGCGGACGGCCAGTACGTTGTTGTCGGCCTGAAGTTTGCTGTGCAGGTATGTTTCGTCGTATGATTTAAACGGTTGCAGACCCATCACGGCCGGGTGATTCGGCTGCGTAAACGTGGTCTGAATGGAATCCATCCGGTGCCGCCAGAACTGCCCACCGACCATCTTCACGTACTCGGCCGAGTTGCGGAAGCAGTACGACGCGCAGTGTACCGGAATCAAGCCTTTGCCAGACGATACGAAGTCCAGCAGCGCCCGCTCCGGAGCCGGTGGGATGCTGTCCCAGTTGGCGAAAATCATCAGCCCGTCGTACTTGCTCAGGTTCTCGGTGTTGAGGTCGTTCAGGTTTTCGGTATACGTAAAATTGATACCCTTATTCCCCAGACCCGCCATCAACGTCGGTATGAAATCAATCGGGCGGTGATGGCCCCGATCACCTAAGAACAGGATCTCAACCCGACGGGGTTGGTCTGCCTTTGAGGCTTTTCCGCTGACACTTGCCTGTTGAGAACCACCAGTCCGGGCGCATTGCGTCAGCAGAGCGGTCAGGCTCAATAAACAGAGTAGGGTTTTCCAGTTATTCATAAATCGCTGCGGTTTCGAAAATAGATTTAAAATCAGGCACGTTCATCAGCTTACCACCCTGCATCGCCGACTCGTGCGCCAGGATACCCACGCTGGTCCAGTTCGCCGACTGCCATACGTTGGGGAAGGGATCGCGGTCTTCAACGATAGCCATAATAAACTCGTGCGCCAGGTGCGGGTGTGAGCCACCGTGGCCGCTGCCCTGCACAAACGACAGGTGCGAATTCTCGGCCAGGTCGTAAACACCCTGCGTGGTAAAGGACTGAATTTCCTTTGGCAGGTAATGCGCGTAGTCGGGTACCTTCACGCGTTCTGGAATCAGGTGTTCCTCTTTTTTGGCGGTATGGATGACCGGATCTTCGCCTTCAATGAGCGGCCACTCAAACGACTGCTTCGAGCCGTACACTTCAAAGCTCTCGCGGTACTGCCGCGCCGTATCAAACAGCGAGCGGTACACATACGCCGACAGGTCACTTTCCTTAAATTTGATATGCGCCGACTCCACCGCAAACGGCGAGTTGTAGTGCTGAATCAGCTCTTCCCGGATCGTACCTGAACCGAAACAAGATACATATTCGGCTTCCAGTTTCAGCAGACCCGCAACCGGTCCAACGCAGTGCGTGGCGTAGTGCATCGGTGGCAGACCGGGCCAGTAATCCGGCCAGCCGTCCATGTCCTGCTGGTGGCTGGCTTTCAGGAACTGCACCTTGCCTAGTTCGCCTTTTTCGTACAATTCCTTGACGAACAGAAACTCGCGGGCATACACCACGGTCTCCATCATCATGTATTTTTTGCCGGTCTCGCGGCAGGCTTTTACTATCTCTTTACATTCCTCCACCGTAGTCGCCATGGGCACCGTACAGGCTACGTGCTTACCGGCCCGGATGGCTTTTAGACTCTGCTCGGCATGGTTGTGGATGGGTGAGTTGATATGCACGGCATCCACGTTCGGGTCAGCCAACAACTCGTCGTAGTTGGAGTAGCGTGTATCCACCTTAAAAGCATCCCCGATGGCGTTCAGCTTTTCAGGGTTGCGCTGGCAGATGGCGTACATATTCACGTTCGGGTGACGCTGGTAGATGGGGATAAATTCGGCACCGAAGCCGAGACCGACGATCGCAATGTTGACAGGTTTCATAATGGGTTGGTGGCTAAAATTATCGTATAGGTTAAAGGGAGTCCGTAGTCAGTATAAAGCCTTATACCACTTTGCCGTTGCCGGAAAGGCCATCCAGCCCAACGGCATCTTCCAATGCGGGCGTCTCAATTAGTTTGGTCCGCATCATCGCCAGGCCATCCACGGCCAGCTGTTCCGGCGAATGGAACATCTTCCGGACGATGTGAGCGGCTGATGCCAGATCCGCAGGGGTCAGCCCAAAGGCTTCAATGCTAATCGTACCGGTATAGCCAATCTCGTTCAGCACGTTGAAGATGGCGTCGAAATCAACCTGGCCCTGTCCGGGCGTCGACCGGTCGTTTTCCGAAATCTGCACATGCGTCAAGTAAGGCGCACAGGTACGTAAGGCTTCCGGGGAGTTTTTCTCCTCAATATGGGCGTGAAAGGTATCGTACATCAACCGGCAACTGGGGTGGTTGACGGCCTCCACGTATCGAATCAGTTCGTCGGCAGCCGTAATCAGGTAGCTTTCGAAGCGGTTCAGGTACTCCAGGCTCAGGACGACACCCTGGGTTTTAGCGTAATCAGCTACTTCCCGCATCCCGTCCACCGACCAGTTCCATTCCTGCCGCGTCGCCGGCTGACCGGTAAACGTTTTAAAGCCGGAATGATATGGACCCGTCAGCAACCGGGCTCCCAAAGCGCGGGCGCAGTCGATTACCCCTTTCAGCCGCTCGACGGCTGCGAGCCGCACGGCCGGGTCCGGACTGATGAGGCTAAACTCCGGTCCGCAGATGGAGCAGGCCACCCGTTCCAGCCCCAGGGCGTCGAGTTGTTCGCCAATACGTGTCCATTTCGATACATCGGTATCGGCGATGGGTACTTCCACAAAATCATAACCTGTCTGTTTCACAAAGGCCAGCGTTTCGCTGAGGTCCTCGTTCATTGTGGTCGTCCACAGAAACAGGTTAATGCCAAGTTTATTCATATTTTATCTCCAAGAAGTTGTACAAAGCTATGTATTCCCACAACGTACTGCTTAGCCTATGATGGCGAATGTTGATACTATTTTGACATGTTTTATCGAAATAGTACTGGTTTTGGTTGAAAGTACAGTAAGGTAGAGACTGAATGGCAATGTTTATGGTGATTGAGCTATCTGGTTTCCACCAAGAAGATGTGGGATTCTTACATTTATAAATACCACATATGGCGCGTTTAATCGGCCGTGATGTGATTTATCTCTATAATAACTTTAATCGCCATTTTAGTTAATTATTACAGTGCTATGTAGTTTAAAAGAATGTGGCTACGTATGAAGGCATAATAGTCAACTTAATAATGTTCAATTATCAGATGTCTGTGTTTCATCGGTAAAATCACAAGAAAATTTTCGGCACAAGGAAAATAAATCAACATATTCTCTCGTTATATTTATATCTGAGCAAGGTGAACTGGGCAACCCAATAGGCTGCCTTTACTATATCTAAAAAAACTGCTACACCAATTCTGCTGACTCTTTGAGGCTTACACCAGCAGACAGAAAGTCTCCCAGCTATTTTAAAGTAAGCACTTGACAAAGGCTAGAAAAGCCTCTACCTTTGCAGTCCCAAATGAGGGAGACGCTTCCGAGAGGCACTGACAACAGGACTTTAGGAGCACCCATCAGGCGGGGCAATCTTCTGCCGAAAATACAAAAAATAATTTCAGCAAAAGACTTGACACGGGACAGAAAAAGTGCTACCTTTGCAGTCCCAATTCAA
>NZ_BAABHD010000023.1:0-81112 GCF_039541915.1 Nibrella saemangeumensis | reverse complement strand
CACGGATTGTGCCTGGACGGCTACCTACACCTACTCAGTAAAGGATGGTTGCAACAATGCCACGACTAATGCCGTGGTGGTGTACACCGGTGGTGATACGCAGGCCCCAACCTTAACGTTAAGTGCCGGTCAGAACACGACTACAACTCTTGGCTGCTCGCCATCTACCAGTGATATTGAGGCCGCCTTTGGTACTGCCTCTGCTTCTGATAATTGTGATGGCGCAGTAACAGCTATACCTTCTACCAGTTCAGTTGGGGCAAACGGTTGTATCCGTACTCAAACCAGAACCTGGACGGCGAGGGATAATTGTGGCAACCAGACGACTGCATCACATACGGTAACCTGGACAATGCCTTCAACGGCCGGCTGTTTTAATGTCACCCTGGTAAACAGGTATTTTGACGGTAGTAAGACAACCTTTACCTTTTATGCTCTGGCTAATAATTGTGCTAACGCCCTATCCTACATTTCGTTTATCGTAAATAATCGGACTGCAACTGTATCGGGCCCGCCTTCTCCTTATAAGACGTCTTTCGCTTCATATAAGGTAATCGCACCAATTGCTAAAAATACGAATGGTATCAAGTTCGAAGTGATATCTGGCGGAATTCCGAACGGGCAGGGCGATACGTTTACATTCTCGGTGAGTGGAGATGTTCAGGATATAACCGTTGAAGTGAAAGCAGGCAAAAAAGCAGAGTCGGTTGACGTTGGAAGTAATTGTGCCTGTAACACCAATGTCAACGCTCGCATAGCCTCAACAGAATCGGCTGAGACTTCGGAGCTGAAGGTGAACGCCTATCCGAACCCGCACAACGGTCGCGTATTCCTGCAGATTGACTCGCCGGTAGCCGGCACAGCTGACATTGACTGGTATACCGTAGGTGGTCACAAGGTAGATGCCCTTAAGGTGAATGTACAAAAGGGTGTCAATGAACCGGTAGGCTACGATGTGAAGGGTAACCATATGCAACTGATCTATCGGGTTAGTGTAGGTGGGAAGTCGACATCGGGGACCATCCTGAGTGGTAAGTAAGATTAGTTAAGTACTCCAAAAGCGTAAAAATAGAATCCCCGTTTTGCTGCCAAACGGGGATTCTATTTTTACGCTTTTCAATTATTATGAATTAAGGATTTATCACTATAGCGCCAGGTAATTTATAAGCAAAACATAACCCTAGTAAAAATTAACTATGTAACCAATCTGGTACATTGCAAACACCTGAAGGACAGTGATAAGTATAATAGTCTATATACGTGAAAAATTGCTGCCGTTTAATAAAGTCGATTAGGCTTCCTTCATAATTTATACTTAGACTGCGCATTGAATTCAAGTAGTCCTATTTTGATTAACCAATTACATATTTATTTATGATGCACACATCTATACACACTCCCTTGAGGGATCATTTCTCAGTCAGGAGCATTAGTCGGAACGGCGGAAAGGCCTACAGGTTTTTCCTCGTGTTCTGCTGCCTGTTATTGGTATTTGTCTCCAATCTTGCGTTTGGACAAGCACCATGTGACAATTGCAAAGCAAGTGACGTTGCTGTACAAACAGTAGAGTTAGTCGATGCGCAGGGAAATGTATTAACACCTGGCTGTACGCCGGGTACGGTTCTTACCGCGTATCTGAAGATTACCCTGGATGTTAATGCTAATGAACGATATGGGTTTTATGTGTCAGGAAAAATTACCATCGATGGGGTAAACGTAGGGACCATCGACGAATGTATTGACCGTACATTCGTCGATGGTCTCCAAAGTGTGACATTATCCCAGCCTATTCAATGGACCTGCGGTACAAATCTCACACTGAGTGATGTGTTTACCGCCTGGTCGGCCAAGTCAAATCAGAGCGTCGGTATTAGTGTTTGTAGTTTCTACCGAGATTCAAATGGAGCCATCGATTGCGCAGCGATTGATCCTAAATGCTTTTATTACCCGACGCCAATTGATATAGTTGAACCTTTGGTTGCTGATTTTGTCTTTGCCGGGGCATGCCCAACGGGAACGCCTGGGAATGTGTCCCAGACCTTTTCCTTCACCAGCACTACCAACGGAGGAAAGATGCCTTACTCTTACCTATGGGACTTTGGCGATGGGGCCACCTCTACTACCGGCCCGACTGTATCGCACACGTATACCAGTACAGGAACGTTCACGGTTACCTTAACTGCCACCGATGCATCTAATCCTGCCCAGGTAGATCAACAGTCGTATACGGTAACCGTTACTAATCCCATTGTAGCGGATATTCAGGCTAACCGCACCTCGGTAACCTGTGCCAATCCATCGGCTACACTGACGGCGACCGGTGGCGATACGTACCTGTGGAGCACCGGGGCTATGACCGCTGAGATTGCCGTTAGCCCCACTACCACCACCACTTATTCAGTGACGGTAACGGGCGCCAATGGCTGTACGGCCGTGGCTACGCAGGAGATCGGTGTGGACCAGGCTACTCCATCGGCGGGTATTCAGGCGGATCGTACGACCGTGACCTGTGCCAATCCATCGGCCACGCTGACGGCGACCGGTGGTGGTATGTATCTGTGGAGCACCGGGGAAACTGCGTCCCAGATCACCGTCAGCCCCGCTACCACCACTACTTATTCGGTCACGGTAACGGGTGCTAACGGCTGTACCGCCGTGGCTTCGCAGCAGATCGGTTCCGATCAGGCGGTGCCGAATGCCGGTATACAAGCCAACCGCACCACGGTAACCTGTGCTAACCCATCGGCTACGTTGACGGCGAGCGGTGGCGGTACGTATCTGTGGAGCACCGGGGAGACTGCGGCCCAGATCACCGTCAGTCCCACTACCACCACTACTTATTCGGTAACGGTGACAGCCGCTAATGGCTGTACCGCAGTGGCTACGCAGGAAATAGGTGTAGATCAAACCGCCCCATCGGCGGGTATTCAGTCCAACCGCACCACGGTAACCTGTGCCAACCCATCGGCTACACTGACGGCTACAGGTGGCGGTACGTATCTGTGGAGCACGGGTGCCATGACCGCCGAGAT
The DNA here is from genome assembly GCF_039541915.1 of Nibrella saemangeumensis. Taxonomy (NCBI): domain Bacteria; kingdom Pseudomonadati; phylum Bacteroidota; class Cytophagia; order Cytophagales; family Spirosomataceae; genus Nibrella; species Nibrella saemangeumensis. Next base: position 78,080 of record NZ_BAABHD010000023.1, on the reverse strand, counting down.
CACCGTTAGCCCTACTACCACTACTACCTATTCAGTGACGGTAACGGGTGCCAATGGCTGTACGGCAGTAGCTACTCAGCAAATCGGCGTGGATCAGGCTGCCCCATCGGCAGGTATTCAGGCTGATCGTACGACCGTAACCTGCGCCAACCCATCGGCTACACTGACAGCTACGGGTGGCGGCACGTATCTGTGGAGCACGGGTGAGACTGCCGCCCAGATCACCGTCAGCCCCGCTTCGACTACGACTTATTCGGTAACGGTGACAGCAGCCAACGGCTGTACCGCCGTGGCCCAGCAAGAGATTGGTGTCAGCACCGATGTGCCACAAGCTGATATTTCCGAAAATCGCACGACTTTAACCTGCGCCAATCCATCGGCTACGTTGACGGCGAGCGGTGGCGGTACGTATCTGTGGAGCACCGGGGAGACTGCGGCCCAGATCACCGTCAGTCCCACTACCACCACTACCTATTCGGTAACGGTGACAGCAGCCAACGGCTGTACGGCAGTCGCTAACCAGCAGATCGGCGTGGACCAAGCTGCCCCATCGGCGGGTATCCAGGCTAACCGCACCACGGTAACCTGCGCCAATCCATCGGCTACGCTGACGGCGAGCGGTGGCGGTACGTACCTGTGGAGCACGGGTGCCATGACCGCTGAGATCGTCGTTAGCCCCACTACCACCACCACTTATTCAGTGACGGTAACGGGCGCCAATGGCTGTACGGCCGTGGCTACGCAGGAGATCGGTGTGGACCAGGCTACTCCATCGGCGGGTATTCAGGCGGATCGTACGACCGTGACCTGTGCCAATCCATCGGCCACGCTGACGGCGACCGGTGGCGGTACGTACCTGTGGAGCACGGGTGAGACTGCCGCCCAGATCACCGTCAGCCCCGCTTCGACTACGACTTATTCGGTAACGGTGACAGCAGCCAACGGCTGTACCGCCGTGGCTTCGCAGCAGATCGGGACTGATCAGACAGCTCCAAATGCCAATATTCAGGCTAATCGGACAGAAGTGACTTGTATCAACACGTCGGCTACGCTGACGGCTTCAGGCGGAGGTATGTACCTGTGGAGCACGGGTGAGACTGCGGCCCAGATCACCGTTAGCCCCACTACCACCACTACCTATTCGGTAACGGTTACGAGCCCCAACGGCTGTACCGTCGTTCTGAATCAGGAAATAAGGGTTAACCAAACACTGCCGGATGCGCCGACCTTATCGCCAGTACAGCCAAACTGTTTTGTGCTTACCGGCAGCATTACGGTAACAGCACCGCTGGATGGTGGCGGCAATGACTACGAGTATAGCCTGAATGGAGGAGCCTACACGGATAACACAGTTTTTGGAGATCTTAGTCCGAATACGTACTCCATTGTGGCCCGGCTGAAGAGCACCGGCTGTATCTCTCCTGCTGCACAGCAGACCCTCAGTGCCGCTACAAACTGCGTATTCGACCAGTACTGCACGCAAACGATGGGCGGCTGGGGTAACAAGGGTGGAAAGTACTGCTACAATGGCAGTAAACAATCTACTACGAATATCCTGACGCAACTCCTTAGCTCTCCGCTAACGGTAGGATCGGGCGGAAACACGTACACGATACCTGCTGGTGCCGCTGGTGTGAAGATTGTGATCGACGGACTGCCGGCTGGTGGATCTCCGGCGACGCTGGTAGGCGGGGTTAAAAAGGACAAAAAAGGCACTTTCGAGAATGTCTTGTTGGGACAGACTATTGCGCTGTCGCTGAACGTGCGCCGGAATCCGGAACTAAATAGTTTCGTGCTGACGAATACGATTACCACCCTGGCCTCTACGGGTTGCGTTTCAGGAAGTCCGATCCCCGGAACCGAGCAGACCGTGACCATTCCTCAGAGTGTGCTGGACTACCTGGATGGTATGGGTGGTAGAACCGTTGCTAACCTGCTGACGCTGGCTAATATGGCGTTGGGTGGGCAGTCTATCGGTGGCATTAGCTTATCAGCAGTAAATGAAGCTGTCAGTGCGGTGAACGAAGCCTTTACCGACTGCCGCTTCCTGGCTACAACGCCTACGGCCCGTATATCGGCAGAATCGGCTGAGAACTTAACGCTGAAAGCAGTAGCTTATCCGAACCCGCACAACGGTCGCGTATTCCTGCAGATCACCTCACCGGTAGCCGGCACTGCTGATATCGACATGTACACTGTCGGTGGCACAAAAGTAGATGCCCTGAAAGTAGATGTGAAGCAGGGTGTAAACGAGCCGGTGGGTTACGACGTGAAGAGTAATATCCAGCAGTTGATCTACCGCGTTACAGTTGGTGGTAAGGCTGCTTCGGGTGTTATCATCAGTGGTAAGTAATTAGTCTGGTTTCCGGGTAATCCGGAATATGGATCAGGATTGATAATGTACAGTGGACCGATGAGCATAACGCTCATCGGTCTTTTTTTATAGCGGTATATACTCACTGGATTTTAAGTAAGCCCAACTTGCCTGTAATCCTCAAGGCGTTCATCTGGGCTATCAAAAAATATTATAAGTAACTGATAATGTGTATAAATGACTTTGGTGTTATGTTTTTTTGTGAATTAAAATTTATTGAATTATTTATTTTCGATAAGCAGATACTTTGTTGGACAACTGGTAAAAAATGACTAGTTTCTCCAATATCACAGTAAACACGTTCATTTATGAATTATCAACGTTTACGCTTAACCCGATTAAGGTTTCCTGCCGCTCAACAGAGCCGGGAAGGCCACACCCCTGCGAATCGGAAGTTTACCTTCCTGAACGCGCACTTCATCACCATCTGCTGTTTCCTGGCCGGCTTATTAGGAAACATAAGCAACAGTTACGGTCAGGTAACTTCCTGTCCCGGTTGTGATGCCAAAGAAGTAAGCATCTCTTCTGCGCGGCTGATAGTTCCCTCATCCGCCCTGTCATGCACCCCCGGCGAGCCTGTTAACGCTACTCTGGCTATTACCGTCACAGCTAACGGAGGTGCCACCCGGTATAGCTTGTATTTGGCGGCTGAGCTTACTGTGGGCAACAACGCGCCTTCTGTTGTCAGTTTTTGCACTCCCCAATCATTTTCAGGTTCAACTGAATTCTATATTCCGGTGACCTGGCCCTGTGGTTCGGCGGTTACCGTCGGCAATGCATTTCTGGCCTGGGGTATTAACAAGGATGATAATGTTTGTGCTGGTGGGTTTACGTGTGACAATATTATCAGTTCGAAGTGTGGTAAAGACCCTACCATCTTCCCGGTGGCCGCTCCTCTGGTTGCCAGTTTTATATCCGCTACGGCCTGTGTTGCCGGCCAGACAACGCAATCGGTGTCGTTCACCAATACGACTGCGAGTGGGACAAAACCGTACTCCTTTACGTATAACTACGGAGACGGCACTTCCGAGCCAACCACCAGTACCCTGGTTACTCACCAGTATACCACCACAGGCACCAAGAGTGTAACGCTGATTGTTAAAGACGCCAATGGCACCATTGATACCCAGGTCAATCAGGTTGTAGTTGGTTCGTGCTGCCAGTTTTTCGCTACCTGCCCGGCCAATACCACTCTGGGCACGTTTACCTGTTCTACGTTAGCGAACATTCCACCTCCGCCAACAACAGTTAGTGCGCTGACCTCGGCTCCATATAATATGACCATCGGGAATAACCCGTGTGGTACGATCCGGATAACCAGCGTTGATAATGCAACGGTAAACGTATGTAGTCAGAGTAATCAGACTATTACCCGGACGATAACCGTATGGGATGATCTGGATAACAGCAACACTATTAATAATACGGAAGTCTCTCAAATCTGCACGTTTACATATACCGTTGAAGCCGATCTGACACCACCGTCCATTACGGCTCCGGCTAACGTAACGGTACAGTGTGCGGCTAACGTACCTGCGCCGGTCCCGAATACACTGGCCAATTTTGCCTCGGATAATTGCGGAGGGACAGTAACGGTAACCCACGTGAGCGATGTAATCAGTAACTCAATCTGTGCGAATAGCTACACGATTACCCGTACCTACATGGCCTCCGACCCCTGCAGCAACACCGCTACGGCCATACAGACTATTGTGGTTAACGATACGCAGCAGCCGGCCTTCAACGGCATACCTGCTAACGTGACAATTTCCTGCGGAACCAGTGTGCCACCAGCGTTTACGGCTACCGTTAGTGATAACTGTTCCGGTACCGCACTGGTAGCGCCTACCGAGTCGCAGACCGGCAGTGGCTGTAACTACATCATCACACGGGTATGGACCTACAGTGATGGCTGTACGGCCCCTATCAGTGCGACCCAGACCATCACTGTCAGAAACAATTCTCCCCAACTGGTAGGTGTACCGGCCAACGTGACAGTTGCCTGTAATGCCGTGCCATCCCCGGCTAATGTAACCGGCCAGGATGACTGCGTGCCTGATATACAGGTCAATTTTACCTCAACGTTAGTGCCGGGCTCCTGCGCCAACAATTACGTTGTTTACCGGGTATGGACCGTCGACGATGGCTGTAATGCGCCGGTGAGTGCTACGCAAGTGGTAGCCGTCGTAGATAACCAGCCGCCCCAGTTGATCGGCGTACCGGCCAACCTGACCGTGGCCTGCAACGCTGTGCCGCCTGTAGCCAGTGTGACGGCCCAGGACAACTGCGTACCCAACATCCAGCCCACATTCTCAACGAACACGGTGGCCGGCTCCTGCTCGGGTAATTACGTCATCTATCGGGTGTGGACGGTCAATGACGGCTGTAATGCGCCGGTGAGTGCTACCCAGACAATTGCTGTGGTGGATAATCAGCCGCCAATGATTACCTGTCCGGTCAATGTTACCGTAGCTTGTACCTCGGCTGTAACGCCTAATATTACCGGGCTGGCTACCGCAACTGACAATTGCTCCGGCACTTTATCACCGACCTATACCGACCAGGTAAGCGCCTGCGCCGATGGCAGCTACATCATCACCCGGACCTGGAGTGTAACCGACGCCTGTGGCAATCCGGCTTCCTGTTCCCAACTGATCACGGTTAAAACGGCTCAAAATGCCGGCTGTTTCACCGCTAATCTGACCAGCATGGTGTTTGATGGCACCAATACGCATTTCACATTCAGCGTCAGCGCCAAAGGGTGCGCAAGTGCGTTATCGTATATTGCCTTTATTATCAATAAAAATATTGGCGTCGTTTCACCGACCAACGGCTCTACGTATACCGGACTGCACAACGCTTACAAAGTGAGTGTACCCGTTAGCAAAAAGGCTCATGGTATTAAATACGATGTAATAGGGGAAGGTATCAAGAACAACGATTCGGATGTGTTCGCGTTTGTGCTGGCCGGAGACCAGACCGGTGCAATCATCGAAGTTGAGACTAAGGCTGGCAAGAAGACCGAGAGTACCGACCTGGGCGGACCTAACTGTATCTGCCAGAACAGCCCGGCCCGGATTGCTACAGCTACTGAGTCGGCAGAGACGACGGAACTGACGGTAAAAGCCTTCCCGAACCCGCACAACGGCCGCGTATTCCTGCAGATCACGTCTCCGGTTGACGGCACCGCCAATATCGACTGGTACACAACAAGCGGTAGCAAAGTAGATGCCCTTAAGGTGAATGTACAGAAGGGTGTGAACGAGCCGGTAAGCTACGAGGTGAAAGGCAATCAGGCCCACCTGCTCTACCGCGTAACGGTGGGTGGTAAGTCGGCATCGGGTACCATTATCAGCGGTAAGTAAATGATGAGGTAATTAAATTCACGTAGTTAAGATCAGGCGTTTTACATAGAAGGCCATTGAGCGAGAAATGCTCAATGGCCTTCTGTTTTCATAAGCCTATGCGTTTTGCCTTGTGGCAACAACCGCTATCAACAGGGTAGGCAATCTTGCATTTAGCTTATAGAGTTGTAGTAAAAGTTAAAGTTTCATGTACGAGATAAGTAACTGAAAGTCAATCGTTAACCCAAATTTGTTTTAGTTTCTTTCAATATGAAACTATCGTGCATATTTTAATCTATATTAACCATGTGTGCATACCGGGGAGTGCTGAATTTTCGCTAGTATGGCATAACATTATAAAACCACTTTCTATGCATGTTCAACATTTACCCCTAGATGGGTTCAAAACTTCTGTCGGGAAACAAGGGTGCGAAAGCCGCCCCGTTTCAAGTCCGAAGTTGGTTACCCCAATTCAGCTCTTCTTTACCATCTTTTTTTTCATGGTGGGATTGTTTGGCCATGTAACTAGCAGCTATGCACAAGGCCCTGTTACCTCCTGCGATGGCTGTAATGCCAAAGAGGTAAGTATCTCCGGCGCCCGGCTGATACCTCCTCCAACCGAATTGAATTGTACGCCGGGCAATCCCGTCAGCGCTACACTCGCTGTTACCGTTACCGCAAATGACAATGTTAAGCGGTATAGCATTTACCTATCGGCTACGCTTAAGGTTGGCAATACCGAAACGGTAGTGGATTTTTGCAGCCCGCAATCCTTTTCCAAATCAACAGAGTTTTATATTCCGGTTACCTGGACCTGTGGTGCTGAGGTGGAGATTGGCAATGTTTTTTTGGCGTGGGGCGTAAAGAAGGCGGACAATATTTGTGCGGGTGGGTTCACCTGCAATAACATCGTCAAGTCGAAATGTGCTAAATCAACGCAAATCATTTCCGTAGCCGAGCCGCTGGTGGCCAACTTTACATCCGCTACCGCTTGTGTCGGGACTACTCCGTCCTTCAGTGTGACGGCCACGGCAACTGGAGGAACGAAATCGCCGGATGGTTCGTATCCTTCGCTTGTTCTGGATATAGCAGGTACTGTCTTTACGGCTACAAATTTTACCGGTCCCTTTCAGGCACAAACGTCTATTCCTTTGCCGCCGGGTAGTTACCCCGTTTCGCTGACCATAACCGATGCGGCTGGTGTTACGGATATAGAAACAAGAACAGTAGTCATAGGCTCTTGTGTCGAGCCGCTGGTGGCCGATTTTACCTCATCGACATTCTGTATAGGTACTACTCAGTACCTGAGCTTAACAGCCACGGCAACCGGGGGGACTAAAACCCTGGCCGGTGCCTACCCTATGGGTGTATTGGATGCCGCAGGGACTACATTTACCTTTACAGGGTTCTCTGGTCCCCTTCAGGCTACCGTTGCGGCACCTCCAGGCTCCTACCCCGTTTCGTTCACGGTTGTCGACGAAAACGGCGTCACGGATGTAGAGACTAAAACGGTGGTAGTCGGAACGTGTCCCGCTCCCGAGCCGCTGGTGGCTGACTTTACCTCATCGACATTCTGTATAGGCACTACTTCGTACCTGAGCTTAACGGCCACGACAACCGGGGGGACCAAAACCCCGGCCGATGCCTACCCTACGGGTATATTGGATGCCGCAGGGACTACCTTTACCTTTACAGGGTACTCGGGTCCTCTTCAGGCTACCGTTGCGACACTTCCAGGCACCTACCCCGTTTCGTTCACGGCAGTCGACGCAAACGGGATCACGGATGTAGTGACGAAAACGGTAGTCGTTGGAACGTGTCCCACTGCCGGAGCAAGAGTGGGTGTAGCTGAAAATGCAGCCCGGAATAAACTAACGGTAAGTACTTACCCAAACCCGCACAACGGACGGGTGTTCCTGCAGATTAACTCACCGGTAGACGGTATAGCAGACATTGACTGGTTCACGACCAGTGGTAGCAAAGTAGATGCCCTGAAGGTAAACGTTCACAAGGGCGTAAACGAGCCGGTTGGCTACGATGTGCCGGGGAATAACACCCAACTAATCTACCGCGTGAATGTAGGCGGCAGTTCGACGTCGGGTACCATCATCAGTGGTAAATAACCGGTTAGGCTTGGTGTAAGCCTGGATAATGTGACAAGAGGCCGGAGAGGATAATTCCTCTCTGGCCTCTTGTCTTTTTTGGCCCGCCGATTTATGGTTTAAAAAGCAGTGAAGGAGAGTTGTCAGATAGCACAATGACGGCGAACAGACGGCAGGAGGAGCAAGCCCAGCAGCAAAACCCCCCAAAGCCCGGTGATAGGCTGCACCGGAAACTGGTAACCAATGAACCCAAACTGAACCACTATCCAGATAATCAGCAGCGCACTTAAACCAACCGACGCAGCCCAGGCCCAGTGATAAGGCATATCGTTCACGGCCGCTTCGGCCAAGGCCCATCTCGGTTTTGCCAGAAGCGCATAGGTCAGCATAAACGGAGCAATACCAAAGGTTATAACCAGAAACAAACCCGGTAGAAATAGATTGGCAACCGGGAGCATCTGCACCACGGTGGGAGCCATGCCCAGCGAGCGCCCGCTTGGATCGGTCAGGAAACTCACTCCGCCATAAAAGCCGCCAATCGAAAGCAGAAGCATACAGACGGCAACAAGGTATATCGCAGCCGGTCGGCGTTGGAGGTGAGTTGGATAGGGCGTTTGCATAACCGTAGGAGACTGATTAACAGTCTCAAAGTTATGCGGGTCTTGCCATAGATGATATGATGCCAATCACCTGGTCCGGTGACCTTACTCAACGAGTCAGCCTGATTACGGTAGGGACTAAGGGCTTGGTTTTAATTACTTTTCGACGATGGCCAAGGGATAATAACTAAGCGTTAGAGACGCCTGATGAAAGGCTTTAGGGGGGAAGCGGGGATTGCGACTGCGCTGCTGCTCCGCTAACCGCCGGATGCGGTCGGCACATACATTATACGCCATTGCCTGACAGGGCCAGTTGGTGACGCGGGTAATTTCGCGGTCGGCAATACCCGGTAGGCGTACCATTGTTTGGCTCCGGGTAGTTTGTAGAACCAGATAGGGGCCACAATCCGGATTTTTAGCTGTAGCCTCGCGGGTCGTTAAGCCTTCGGCGAAGTAGTAGCCGATGCACTCACAGACGGTTTTGATGTACGCAGCGGTCGAGTCAGGGGTAACCAATCACAGGTCAATACGTACCGGCCATTATTGACATATAATAGTTAGCGCAGTGTACAGAAATCAGCAAGAGTAATTCTTTAGTTGACAAAGACTCAAAACGATCGGATGACTGAATCTTATATTCATAATTCAGGTTACTCCATTTCACATGAGGCTTTAAGACTAACAGTTCTGTCTCTTCCTGGTCGATAAGGATAAATGATTCGTTAAAAACACCCCGGTGCTTAAAAAGATAGTCTTTCTCAATACTATTAAAATAGGTTTGTAGGACAATATTTCCATTCCAGTTCATGGAGAACTTCAGCAGCACTGTGTCGGCCTCTTTCAGTTCAATGGTTGATCCCCAAAATCCCTTTGGAACAATCTGATAGGTCGAATGGTCTGCCAGTTCAATTGAAGCAGCGAACTGAAACCAATTTTTGTAGGAAAGTCTGCCAATCGATTCATCGCCCTGCGTCAACTCAAACGTTAAATAGTTGGTTGATTTTGCCTGATAGTCAGCCGTAAGAGTTTTCATTATCGGACGTGTTTGTTTAGTCTAAGATATGACATTACTAGACAGGCGCAAACGTTTGTTTGGGGGGGCTCCTGTTAAATGGAACTATACCCTTTCAATTGCCTGAGAAGGCTATACTCGAATTCATTGGCGTATTTTTCTCCTCTTCAGTCTGCCGGAAGCTCTTCATGATCCAGCCACCACCAATAACGTCATTGCCTTCATAGAACACGGCAGCCTGACCCGGAGCGATCGCACTGACCCCTTCGTGAAACAGCACTTTCACCTGTTCACCTTGCTGCGAAATCAGGGCCGGTGTGCCAGAATCTTTGTACCGTACTTTGGTAATGGTTTCGATGGGCTGCTCAATCGTCGCGTATTTTTGCAGGTTGAGCTTACCGACAACCATACCATCGCGGTAGAGCGCTTTGTCAAGGCCCAGCACCACTTCGTTGGTGTCTTTGCGGATTTCCGTAACGAATACCGGGTAACCTAATGCAATGCCTAAGCCTTTCCGTTGGCCGATTGTATAGAATGGGTACCCCTCGTGCTTGCCAACGATAGTGCCGTCTTCCAGCACAAAGTTTCCGCCGGCGACCTGCTGCTCCAGGCCCGGGATACGGCGCTTCAGAAAGCCCCGGTAATCGTTGTCGGGAACGAAGCAGATTTCGTAGGATTCTGATTTCGTCACCAGTTCGATAAAACCTCGGTCGCGGGCCATATCGCGGATCTCCGATTTGCGCAGATGTCCCAGCGGCAGTTTGGTCCGGCTCAGGCTTTCCTGCGACACCCCCCAAAGTACGTAGGATTGGTCTTTCAGTTCGTCGATACCTTTCGAAATAACGAACCGGCTATTTTCCTCCCGAATATTGGCGTAGTGACCGGTCGCGATAAACTCGCAGTCGAGCCGGTCGGCCCGGCGCAGCAGGGCATCCCATTTGATATGGGTGTTGCACAGAACGCAGGGATTCGGTGTACGGCCTTCCAGGTATTCGCCGGTGAAATGGTCAATCACGTAATCGCCGAACTCATTCCGGATGTCGAGAATATAATGGGGAAAACCCAGGCTGACCGAAATATTGCGGGCGTCATTGATGGAGTCGAGGCTACAGCAGCCTGTTTCCTTTTTGGCACCGCCCGACGAAGCATAGTCCCAGGTTTTCATGGTCATGCCGATTACTTCGTACCCTTCTTCGTGCAGCAGAACTGCTGCCAGCGAGGAATCAATGCCACCACTCATGGCGACCAGAATGCGTCCGTGTTTGCTCATGGTATCTGCCAGGGTTCAAAGCCCCGCGATCGTACTATTAAATAAAGAATAATGCTTACTGACTATGCAGCTTAGCTGTATATAGCAAAGTAACAGGATTTGTAGCCCGGTTGGTTTCATGCTCAAAAAAGACGCTTACTTTTGTCTTCATACAGCATTCCTTATTATTCATTGTTCATTCGTAAAATGGCCCTTAAAACACTGGTTAAAATAAGTAACGTCACCAATTTAAGTGATGCCCGCTACTGCGCTGGTATGGGCGTCGATATGCTGGGATTCTCGATGGACGCTGACGCTGAGCAGTACGTTGAACCGGCTAAGTTTCAGGAAATCCGTTCCTGGGTGGCCGGGGTGCAGATTGTAGGCGAAACTGCCGCCGATGATCCGGGAGCGATTAATCGCCTGCTGGAGCTTTATCAGCCGGATATGTTGCAACTGGAAGATCCGGCTTTGTTGCCCTATGTCGCTTCTTTTAACCGGCCGGTTATTCTGAAGGCTGACTTAGGGCTTCTCACCCTGGAGCAGCTGGAAGCGATTATCGCTACCAGCCACACGGGTATTGACTTCTTTCTGCTGGATGGGAAGGCCGGTATCAGTCTGGACGACGAGCTGCGAACCGAATTATATCACCTGGCTACCCGCTATCCCATTTTGTTGGGCACTGGCATAACAGCCTCAAACGTACATGATTTACTGGCTGCTTTACCGGTGAAAGGCATAGCGTTACAGGGCGGAGATGAAGTCAGACCGGGTAATAAAGAATTCGGTGAGCTGATGGATATTCTGGAGACAATTGAAGTTGAGGACTAAGAAAGGAGAGCAGAATGTGTACTTGGTAATACCAACTACTGTGCTTGGCCTACTGTCCTTAAAAACGTGCGGTTATCAGGCCCCGCGTCCATTCTTATAAGTCTCATTGGCCATTAATCGGGCAGATGTTACGTTTGTACAGGTTTTCAATCGCGCCGGCGATCCGGCAAGTAAGCCATGAACAAACGATTAGAACGTATTCCGGAAGAGGGCATGATTGCCGGTGTGTCGGCAGGGCTGGCCCGCTATTTTAATATTGACCCTACCATCATCCGCGTCCTTTTTGTCGTGGGTATTTTCCTGCCGCATTTTCCGTCTATCCTGATTTACATTATCTTGTGGATAGCTTTGCCGGAGCGGGTATTTGGTACCGTAGGCACGTATGAATCATCTGAACCATTAACTAAACGCTCGTTCACCATGAACCCTTATCCCCCCCAAAACAACGCTAATTCGTCCGGTAGCATCATCGGAGGTATCGTCCTCGTATTGCTCGGTGTCTTTTTCCTGCTTGATCAATGGTTCGACGTTGATTTTGGTAAACTCTGGCCGCTTATTCTGATTGCCGTAGGTGTCTGGATCATCTTTAAAGACCGGATTCGTCGCAACGATCCGCCTTATAACCGGGATGAGCCGCCTTACACCTCAGGCTCTAATCCGTACGACGTCAACAACGATCCGGCTAACCCTAACAACCCGCTGTAAGCCATGAGAGGGCTATTCTGGGGAATATTTATCATTACCCTCGGTATACTGTTTCTGGGCCAGAACGTAGGTTGGTTCGATATCGACTGGGGGTATCTGGCCCGATTCTGGCCGCTGCTGCTGATCCTGGCCGGGATAAACCTTATTCTTGAACGCCGGGGCAACTCTGCGGCCGCGGTTACCACCGTGCTCCTGGCTATTGCTGTACCTCTGGCCCTGTTCGGTTTTTTCAGCAAAGATCGTTTTCAGGACCGGTTTGAGTACCGAATGGATGATAATGACGACGAAGCGTATGAGGAGGAACGTCGGGAGAGCGACCGTTCCGGCGAAATCCGCTCAAATACCTTTTCCGAGCCAATGGGGCCGGATGTTCAGGAGGCCGTGCTGAAACTGGAAGGTGGCGCCAGCCGCTTTGTTATTGGCCAGCCGACCAGTGATCTCATTAAGGCAGAAACCCGCTTGAGCTTTGGTACCTATTCGATGTCCGTTGATCGCGACCCGACTACCCGTACGCCCACCATTGAGCTAAAACCCAACGAAGGCAACATTAAGCTCAAAAACGGGAAGTTGAACAATCAGGTGGACGTTCAGCTAAACGAAAAACCTACCTGGACGATTGACATCGGAATGGGGGCTGGCGACGGCGACTTCGACCTGAGTGCGTATGCCGTGAATCGCCTAAAGCTGGAAGCCGGCGCGGCCGACATCGATGTAAAGCTAGGTTCCCGTGCCGACCAGACCGATGTGGATATTCAGGCTGGCGTGGCTTCAGTAACACTCCGTATTCCGCAGGCGGTGGGGTGCAAAGTGGAAAAAGAAGGGGCGCTGAATGTAAATAACCTGGACGGGTTTAACAAAATAGGAGGGGGTGTATTCCTGAGTCCTAATTACGATCAGGCGACCAAAAAAGTAAACATTCGTTTTCAGGGAGGTGTCTCTAAGTTCTCGGTAGAACGCTACTAAACAAAAAAAGCCCGGCAATAGCATCGCCGGGCTTTGTTACATCCCATAGGTTCGGTTCATTGTATTGTCAGTCGTTCGGATTGTTCAGCCGGTCAATCAGCATCTTATTGAACATCCGCTCCGCTTCGTAAAGCTCCGCCAGTTGCTTTGGCGAGATCACTTTCAGAAACTTATTCATATATTCTCCATCCAGGTCGGCAATTTGCTGCTTGATGGTATTCATCTCGCGCAGATTCGCAATGACGTTTGCATCGCCCGAATTTTGCCGGGGCGTCTGCTGATTGAGCTGCCGCAGGCGCCGGTGCATATCCTGCTTGCGGTTATTGTACTCATTGTACACGGCCCAGAACTGTGGGGCCTGCTCAGTGGTTAGATTCAGCCGGTTGGTAATCATACCAATTTTAGCCGCTTCTATTTTTTGCCGGCCCTGGTCGTTCTGGGCGGCAGCCGTTCCGGCTACCAGCATCAGGCTTATCATTAGCCAGCTTAAAGCATGTTTCATCGTTTTCACAGAAAGTAAAGTACTCAAGATTCAGTGTTCAACATATCCGAAATGTCCTGCGTCTCAATCTGCTTACGGATCTGCTCCGGCTTCACATCCAAATAGTCCATCAGGGAAGCATTGCCGGAGAAAGAGGCCTGAACCGCTTCATTATCGGAAAGATCGTAGGTAGAGACGCCCTGCTCTTCCAGGTACATTTTAATGGCATCATCAGTTACCCCGCTCAGGGATTCCTCACCCAGCGACTCCTGGCGCTGCGGCAGCGTATTCCACACCAGCACCGCCAGCAGACTGGCACCCGCCAGAGAAGCTACGGTGCGCTGCCACGACCAGCTAATGGTGAAGCTGGGTTTGGGTTTGACAATGCGGGCCTGTACCCGCGACGGCAGTGTATCGAAATACCCCTCCGGCACCGTAAATGGCTGTTGACGCAGCGGGTGCTCTTTGTTCAGCTCCTCAATCCGTATGTATTTCTTGTCGCTCATAACATTTGTTGTTAGTTCTTTGACAAGCCGGGTATAGCGAGGTTTAATCCCCGTTTAAATATTCTTCTATTTTTTTAACCGCCAAATGGTAGGACGCTTTAAGGGCTCCGACCGATGTACCCGTAATTTCAGCAATTTCTTCGTATTTCATATCATCGAAATACTTCATGTTGAACACCAGCCGCTGCTTGTCGGGTAATTTGAGCAGTGCTTTCTGTAATTTGAGTTGTACTTCGTCGCCACTGGGACCACCTGTATCGCTTTCCAGCTTGTCGGTCAGTTCGCCTTCCACATCACCAATGGGCAGGAAGAACTTCCGGCGTTTTTTGTTCAGAAAGTTGAGGCATTCATTGGTGGCAATGCGGTAAATCCAGGTATATAACTGACTGTCGCCCCTGAAGTTCTCCAGACTGGTCCAGACCTTAATGAACGTTTCCTGCGTGAGGTCATCGGCATCATCATGGTCGATCACCATCTTCCGGATATGCCAATAAATTTTCTGCTGGTATTGGCGTACCAGCAGATTAAAGGCAAAGTTCCGGGTCTCCGGATTACGATATTTTTCAAGGAGTTCCTGGTCCGTCATTTTTATAGTTAGCAGTTCTCAGTAGGCAGTTCGCAGTAAGCAGTTTGCAGACTGTTCTTTTCTGCCTATTGAGAACTGCCTGCTGCTTACTCTACACTCTGCGTTCCATCGCCCGCTTGGCGGCTTCTACAATTTTGTCGGCGGTGAGGCCGTATTTCTGCATCAATTGGGCCGGAGTACCGCTTTCACCGAACGAATCATGCACGCCTATCATTTCGAGTGGAGCCGGGTAGTTACGGGCCAGGGTTTGGGCGATACTGTCACCCAGGCCACCGTTGAGCTGATGTTCTTCGGCCGACACAGCGCAGCGCGTTTTCCGCACCGAGGTCAGGATAGCTTCTTCATCTAACGGTTTTATCGTATGAATGTTAATAATTTCTGCCTCAATACCTTCTTCGGCCAGTTTCTCGCCGGCCTGAATGGCTTCCCACACCAGGTGACCGGTCGCAAATATGGATACATCCGGTCCTTCGTTCAGCATCAGGGCTTTACCTATTTCAAATTTCTGGTCGGCAGGTGTGAAAATGGGAATCACCGGCCGGCCAAAACGCAGGTAAACCGGTCCCTGGTAATCGGCGATGGCGATGGTAGCGGCTTTGGTCTGGTTGTAATCGCAGGGGGTGATAACCGTCATGTTCGGTAGCATCTTCATCATGCCGAGGTCTTCCAGAATTTGGTGGGTGGCCCCGTCTTCGCCCAGCGTTAAGCCCGCGTGCGACGCGCAAATCTTGACGTTCTTACCGGAATACGCTACCGACTGCCGAATCTGATCGTACACGCGACCCGTGGCAAAATTGGCAAAGGTAGTGGCAAACGGAATCTTTCCGCCGATGGTCAAACCAGCGGAGACGCCAATCATATTGGCTTCGGAGATGCCGCACTGGATAAACCGGTCCGGAAATTCCTTGATAAAACCTTCCAGTTTAAGCGAGCCGGCGAGGTCAGCCGTTAAGGCTACTACATTGGGGTTAGTACGGCCCAGTTCCAGAATGCCCGCGCCGAAGCCCGAACGAGTGTCTTTTTTATCGGTATAGGTGTATTTCTTCATGATGTGTGTGCTGTCCAATTATTAGTAGTCCTTCAAATCGCTGATGGTAATCGGTAATTGGTTCAGAGCAGTAGCCAGTTGTTCGTCGTTCGGCGCGACGCCATGCCATTTGTGGCTGCCCATCATGAAGTCGACGCCGTAACCCATTTCGGTGTGCATCAGAATCAGGGTAGGTACTTCAGAGTCGTTCTTCGACTCGTGTAAGGTGCGTAACACGTCCGCCAAGTCGTTGCCTTTCATGTCCGTCACATTCCAGCCGAACGCCCGGTATTTTTCGCCGAGGTCGCGATTGTTCATTACCAGGTCGGTCGGACCGTCGATCTGCTGGTGGTTGAGGTCGATAATGGCCGTCAGGTTACCCAGCTTATGATGCGGAGCAAACGAGGCTGCTTCCCATACCTGCCCTTCCTGCTGCTCACCATCGCCCATTAGCACATACACATGCTTATCGTCACCGTTCAGGCGCTTGGCCAATGCGGCCCCGCAGGCGGCCGACAAGCCCTGTCCCAGCGAACCAGACGCTATCCGAATACCCGGCAGGTGCTCGGCGGTTGCGGGGTGGCCCTGCAAACGGCTGTCAATTTTCCGGAAGGTGCTCAATTCCGAAACGGGAAAGTAGCCCGCCCGCGCCAGCACAGAATACCATACCGGTGAGATGTGGCCGTTGGACAGAAAGAACAGGTCTTCGTCCCGACCATCCATGTCGAAAATGACCTTGCCCTGATCATCACGCTTCAGCCGCAGGACGTCAAAATACAGGGCTACAAAAAGATCAGTACAGCCCAAAGAGCCGCCGGGGTGGCCGGAGTTTACCGCGTGTACCATCCGGAGAATATCGCGCCGGACCTGGACCGCAATTTGTTCGAGTTGTTGGGTTTCCATGTTTCAAACAGTTGACCAAAGACGTTAGACGCTGGACCTTTTTGTCTAAAGTCCAATGTCTCTGTCTGGAGTCTTATTTTAGAATTTGCGCTGCGTGCCTCTTGGTATCTACTTTGTCGATAATGTCGGTGATGACACCGTCCTCATTGATGATAAATGTGGTGCGGACGGTGCCCATGTACTTGCGGCCATACATTGATTTCTCCTGCCAGACGCCATAAGCTTCTACCACTTCTTTGCTGGTGTCGGCAATGAGGCTGAACGGCAGGTTGTATTTGCCGATAAACTTCTGATGCGACTTCCCGTCATCAACACTTACGCCCAGTACTTCGTAACCAGCCTGACGGAGCGAGTCGTAGTTGTCGCGCAGGCTACAAGCCTGAGCCGTGCAACCGGTGGTATCATCTTTCGGGTAAAAATACAATACTACCTTTTTTCCCCGAAAATCCGAGAGTCTGAGCGGCTGACCATTCTGGTCCTGCGTTTCAAAATCAGGAGCTTTGTCGCCTACTTTGAGTTGCATAAATAGTGATACTTGTATGGGTGAGTTCCGGGTTTCAGGTTGAGCGAATAATCAAACAGCCTGAAACATAAACCCGTAAACCTGGAACAACGTTAAGGGATCACCGCCGAGGCCGTTGTTACATTGCCGGCGCGGTCGGTGACTTCAATGGTTACGTCGCCTTTAAAAGGCTTGGCTGGGTCGAGTTTGTCAGACCAGATCAGTGCTTTCTTGTAATCGTACAGCATCAGTACCCATTCACCATTGATCAGGGCCCGGAACGTGTTGATGCCGGATAGATCATCCGTAATTTTAGCCGAAATAGTACCGGGTGTTTTCGCGACGAACTGCACCTTCGGCGGTATCGTATCGGTCAGTAACTGGAAACGACCCAACTGCCGCGTTTTAAACTCTATGCGTCCGTCTTTCCAGGTTCCACCAACGAGTTGCTTCCGGTTCCCGCTGGTATTATAGAGTTGGGTTCGTGCCGGATTGATACCCGTCGTGTCGGCTGGTTTATACGAGACCGCCAGCGATTCATTTACGGGAATTGTATGCTGATTAATTTCGAATACGTGGCCCGGCATATGCCTGATCGCTAAGAACAGGGTGTCAAACAGGGTCTTCGGACCAAAGTTCAGACTAACGTTTTCCTTTTCGTAGGTTTCCTCCTTGCCGGGTACAATCCGTTTCTGGAGGAATGTTCGCATGATACCGGAACCGATCTGCACCGAATCGGGCATAAACTTCCGGAGGTCGATGAGGTAAACCGCCTGATTGTTTTTAACGTAGCTGACGGGTAGTTCTTCCGGCCAGCGCCCCATGTAAAGCTGAGCAACCGGCGGTTCTCCGGCCGGCAAGTTCCGGACTGTCAGTTTCAGCACGTTTTCGTCGGTTGCAATACTAACAGACGGAACTGGCTCAACCGTCCCGGTGGGTGTTGTACCTGTAGTGGCCGTTATGGTTTGGGTAGCCGTAGCCTCGGCTGGGGGTGCCGGTTCCGGTTGAACGGTAAACCGCAGTTGCGCCGAGTTCTGGTGAGCGTCGTACAGGGTGATCGTAATTTCGTGAGGCTTGCCGTCGAGTAATGGCAGCTTACCGCGCCAGTTATCCATCTTATACAAGGTAAGCGCATTACCGTCGGCAACGTAGCCCCGGTGATACCGCTGGCCTGAGATTTGCTCAGCCTCATAATTCATATGGACGTTGATGTAGCGCGTCTGCTCATTCGGAAAACTATCCATGTTATAGGCAAATACCTCCCGGCCATCCAGCTTGATCTCAATACAACTCAGGCCACTCCTGAACGGAGAACCACTGGTTTTATCAAACGCCAGCAGTTCAAGACCAATAAGGCCGGAGGCTGTAACAGGCTGGTTAAACCCATAACTGCCGTCGGCCCGGCGCACTGGTGTCAGCACAAGTCGCTGGAACTCGCCGTTGACGCGTGACTCGGGGGTGAGTGTCCGTAACGCCACCTTTTCGAAGTAGGGATTCACCTCGTCGGTAATCTCATTAAAGCCAAAAAGCAGCGGGTTCAGCAGATTATCCTTATCATCCCGGATTTCGAAATGCAGGTGCGGCCCACCCGATCCCCCAGTATTGCCCGACAATGCGATTACCTCACCTTTGCGTACCGGAAACTGTCCGGGTTCCGGGCGCAGGTCGATCTCAAATGTCTGTCGCTTATACTGCTCCTGGCGCAGATACCGGGCCAGGGTATCGTTGAGCACTTTCAGGTGGCCATACACGGTGGTAAGGCCATTGGGGTGCTTGATGAAAATTACGTTGCCGTAGCCGGCCGTAAGCACCGCGATGCGTGATATATACCCATCAGCAGCCGCGTATACGTCCAGCCCTTCCCGCTGTTTGGTCCGGATATCCAGCCCGGCGTGGAAGTGGTTAGCCCGCAGGTCGCCCAACCCACCCGACAGCGAATTGGCTTCACCGGGCATAATCGGAAACATAAAATAACCCGGCTGAATGACCGGATTGTTTGTTTTCTTAGCCTGCCCCCAACCTGTGTGTACACCCAAAAGCAGCAAGCCGGCAGTTACAAGATTGATAAACTGTTTGTATTTAATCATACCTGAGACACACGATTCAACCCATCCTGGCGGTATAACCGTTTACTTAATGTCAAATTCCAGCATATTACGGTCTTCCAGATAAGCCGTGAGCCGATCACCTACCTGCACCGGACCAACGCCTTTAGGCGTGCCGGTGAACAGAATATCGCCCTGCTGCAGAAGAAAATACCGCGAAACAAAGGCGATCAGGTAATTGATACGGAACAGCATCATTGAGGTATTCCCCTGTTGCCGGGTCTCCCCATTCACATCAAGCCGGAAATTAAGATTTTGCAAATCGGCAAACTCGCTTTTGGGTATAAACGAAGAAATAGGGGCTGAACCATTAAATCCTTTTGCTAAATCCCAGGGCAGCCCCTTTGTTTTCAGTTTGGTTTGCAGGTCGCGGGCGGTAAAATCAATGCCAATACCAATCTCGTCGTAGTATTTGTTGGCAAACTTTTCTTCAATATTCTTGCCGGTGCGGCTGATACGGACCAGTACCTCTACTTCATGATGCACGTCGGATGAAAAGTCGGGGTAGTAGAACGGTTCATTGTTGCGGAGGATAGCCGTTTCGGGCTTGGTAAAGATAACCGGGTCGTCCGGTTGTTCGTTGTTGAGTTCCTTTATATGCTCTGCGTAATTGCGTCCGACGGCAATGATTTTCATTCGTTCAGGGGGCTTTGTTAAACCTGCGGTTGTGGCGCAAATCTAAGGAGTAATGATGGCTCAACCGCACCCGCCGTTAAAAAAATCAAACAATCCGGCCCGGTTAACCGTCTAAATAGTACTGAATTGACGTCCAGGTTAGTAACTGGACCATTTTATAAGTCAAATAAATCAACAGGCAATGAACAGAGCGATGATAGTGATGTTGGTAGTAGCCATGGCGGTTGCCTGCCAACGGGTACCTCTGTCGAATCGGAGGCAGTTGAAACTAATTCCGAACGAACAGTTATTACCGCTTGCTTTTACCAGTTACCGTCAGGTTCTGGATACCAGTAATGTAGTACGGAGCGGATCCCAGGCCGAAATGGTTCGTCGGGTCGGCGGGCGTTTACGTCAGGCAATGGAAAGTTATCTGACCGCTAACAATTTTGGCAATCGGTTAAGTGGTTTTCAATGGGAGTTTACGCTGATTAAAAGTCCGCAGGTTAATGCCTGGGCTATGCCGGGAGGTAAAGTCGCCTTTTACACCGGAATTATACCGTATACGCAGAACGAAGCCGGGGTAGCAGCCGTGATGGGCCACGAGATTTCCCACGCGATTGCTGAACACGGTAACGAGCGGATGAGCGAGGGGCTGCTGGCCAGTGGTCTGATTCAGGGTGGTCAGGCCGCTTTAGGGGCAGTGGCTCAGAGCAGACCGCGTGAAACAAGAGCATTGTTGCTTCAGGCAGTGGGCGCTGCGTTGCCAATCGGTTATCAACTGGGCCGGGGGCTGCCACACAGCCGGGCGCAGGAAACAGAAGCCGATAAACTAGGGTTAATTTTTATGGCTATGGCCGGGTACGATCCCCGCGAAGCCGTGAACTTCTGGTCTCGTATGTCCAAAGCGGGGGGCTCGCGCCGGAAACCACCTGAATTTTTGTCAACGCACCCGTCTGACCAGCGTCGGATCAGCAACCTGCAGAAAATGATGCCGGAAGCGCTGAAGTACTATAACCAACGCCGGGGACAAACGTACACAAGCCGGTAAAAAAGTTTCAGGTCCCAGGTTTCATGTTCAAAGTTGCGCTGTTGAACAACTTTGAACATGAAACCTGGGACCTGAAACCTTATAATTAAGCCCCTACCTCTTCGAGCACCTGGCTCACTTTAGCGGCTGCATCTTTCAGCTGAACGGCCGAGTATACTTTCAGGCCGGATTCGTCGATAATGCGGGCTCCTTCTTCAGCATTGGTTCCCTGCAGGCGGACGATAATGGGCACTGGAATATCACCGATGGCCTTGTACGCTTCTACCACACCCGTTGCTACACGGTCGCAGCGAACAATACCCCCGAAGATGTTTATCAGGATAGCCTTTACGTTCGGGTCTTTCAGGATGATCCGGAAACCGGCTTCAACCGTTTTAGCGTTAGCCCCACCTCCTACGTCCAGGAAGTTGGCCGGCTCACCACCCGACAGTTTAATGATATCCATGGTTGCCATCGCCAGACCGGCACCGTTTACCATACAGCCTACGTTACCATCGAGTTTTACGTAATTCAGGTCGAACGAGGTGGCTTCAACTTCAAGCGGGTCCTCTTCGTTCAGGTCGCGCAGGTTCGCGATGTCCGGGTGACGGTACAGCGCGTTGTCGTCGAGGTTTACCTTCGCGTCAACGGCCAGTATCTTGTTATCCGACGTTTTCAGCACCGGATTGATCTCAAACATTGAGGCATCAATATCCACGTACGCTTTGTACAACGCGGATACAAACTTGACCATTTCTTTAAAAGCATCGCCCTCCAGACCCAGTGCAAACGCGATTTTACGGGCCTGGAATGATTGCAGACCGACCG
This sequence comes from Nibrella saemangeumensis, assembly GCF_039541915.1. Lineage (NCBI taxonomy): Bacteria > Pseudomonadati > Bacteroidota > Cytophagia > Cytophagales > Spirosomataceae > Nibrella > Nibrella saemangeumensis. Next base: position 56,318 of record NZ_BAABHD010000023.1, on the reverse strand, counting down.
CCGGATCGATCCATTCTTTAATGATTTTTTCGGGAGTGTGGGCGGCTACCTCCTCAATGTCCATACCGCCTTCGGTGCTGGCCATAATGACGTTGCAGGCTTTCGTCCGGTCGAGCAGGATACTGATGTAAAACTCCTTCGGCTCAGCGGCTCCCGGATAGTATACATCCTGGGCAACCAGCACCTTGTTGACTTTTTTGCCCTCGGGGCCGGTCTGGTGCGTTATCAGCACGTTGCCGATGATGTTTTTGGCAATGTCGCGTACCTCATCGACGGACTTTGCCACCTGAACGCCCCGTTGCTCGGTGCCCCTGATTTTACCCTTACCGCGGCCGCCGGCATGGATTTGTGACTTAACAACCACAAACTTTGAACCCGTCTGGGCCATCATCTGCTTGGCGGCTTCAACCGCTTTTTCGGGTGATTCGGCCACAATACCTTCCTGGATGCGGACGCCGTAACGCTTCAGTATTTCTTTACCCTGGTACTCGTGTATATTCATGACGAATGCAACAACGAATGGTGAAAACAGTAAATTTGGGCGGCAAATTAGCGAATTATTCTTAAAACTCGTTTGAAGTTTTGTTTCAGCCGGGCCGTCCGGCTGAAACCTGGAGCTTGAAACCTGAAACGATTTACTAAATGAGTGTACTGCTGCAGGCTGCGAATCTGCGTCGTTCGTACGGAAATCTTCCGGTGTTGAGGGGAATCGATCTGGCCATTTATTCGGGTGAAATTGTTTCCATTGTGGGTGCGTCCGGGGCGGGGAAAAGCACGTTGCTGCACATTCTGGGCACGCTGGACCGACCCGATGAAGGACAGGTTCAACTGGCCGGACAGGATGTGTTCGGACTCAATGACCGGCAACTGGCTAAGTTCAGGAACGAGCGTATCGGCTTTGTGTTTCAGTTTCATAACCTCCTGCCTGAGTTTACGGCGCTGGAGAATGTGTGCCTGCCCGGGTTCATTGCCGGCCGTAACGAGCGTGAGGTACGGGAGCGGGCCAGTGCCTTGCTCAATACGCTGGGCTTAACCGAACGGTTGGACCATTTGCCGTCGCAGATGTCGGGCGGGGAACAGCAGCGAACAGCTGTAGCCAGGGCACTTATCAACCAGCCGGCCATTGTGTTTGCCGATGAGCCCAGCGGTAACCTCGACTCCCGGAATGCCGAAGAACTGCACAAACTATTTTTTGACCTAAGACAAGATTTTGGGCAGACGTTTGTCATCGTGACCCATAACGAGCACCTAGCCGAGTTGGCCGACCGCATGCTGACTATCAGGGATGGACAGATTGAGGCCGATGACCAGTTCCCTACTGAGTAATTTTACGATAGGCCCTTAAACATGATAAATGCATTAATGAAAATTTAATGACTTATAAGCTGCTGATAGTCATTGTATTGTCTTTGTCGTTAAAAAAAAATAGCGAGCGGGAAACATTTTAATGTAGCTTTTGTTTTATTATTGCGTCGAAAAGAAAAGTTTTTCATAACGTTGAGTAAATCAGAAAGCCAAGAGAGTGTCTCGCTTGGCTTTTTCGTTTTTATGGTATGTAGGCTTACTAATGTAGCTACATAGTTTATGGTACTAAAATAAGAAAGCCCCCGAATTTCGGGGGCTTTCTTATTTGTATTGGGCCGACTGATAATTACATCATGCCACCCATGCCGCCACCGTGCATACCTGCACCAGCGCCACCTTTATCTTCTTCCGGCTCATCGGCGATCAGACACTCAGTTGTGAGCAGCAGACCAGCGATTGAAGCCGCATTTTCCAGCGCCAGACGAGTTACCTTCTTCGGGTCAATTACGCCAGCCGCAAACAGGTCTTCGTAGGTATCAGTCTTGGCGTTGTAACCGTAGCCACCCTGACCTTCTTTCACCTTGTTGATGACGACTGAACCTTCGCCACCGGCGTTGGCTACGATCGTACGCAGCGGAGACTCCAGAGCAACGCGGATGATGTTCATACCCGTCGTTTCGTCTTCGTTGATGCCTTTCAGACCTTCCAGAGCAGACGTGGCACGGATCAGCGCTACACCACCGCCCGTCACGATGCCTTCTTCAACGGCAGCGCGGGTTGCGTGCAATGCATCGTCAACGCGGTCTTTCTTCTCCTTCATTTCTACTTCAGTGGCAGCACCGATGTACAGGATGGCAACACCACCTGACAGTTTCGCCAGACGCTCCTGCAGCTTCTCGCGATCGTAGTCAGACGTTGTGTTCTCGATCTGTGCTTTGATCTGGTTCACCCGGCCCTGGATGTCTTCCTTATGGCCGATACCGTTTACGATGGTCGTGTTGTCCTTGTCGATGATGATCTTCTCGGCCTGACCCAGGTACTCGATGGAAGCGTTCTCCAGTTTGAAGCCGCGCTCCTCGCTGATCACCTGACCACCGGTCAGAATGGCAATGTCTTCCAGCATGGCTTTCCGACGGTCACCGAAACCAGGAGCCTTTACGGCCGCTACTTTCAGGGCACCACGGATCTTGTTAACAACCAGCGTAGCCAGAGCCTCACCATCTACATCTTCGGCGATGATCAGCAACGGACGACCAGTCTGAGCAACCTGCTCCAGTACGGGCAGCAGTTCCTTCATGGAAGAAACTTTCTTCTCAGAGATCAGAATGAACGGACGATCCAGTTCGGCTTCCATTTTCTCCGTGTTCGTAACGAAGTACGGAGACAGGTAACCGCGGTCAAACTGCATACCTTCTACGGTCTTCACTTCGGTTTCGGTACCACGGGCTTCTTCTACCGTGATAACGCCTTCTTTGCCGACTTTCTTCATGGCCTCGGCAATCATGGTACCGATTTCCTCGTCGTAGTTAGCGGAGATGGTAGCCACCTGGGTGATTTTGCCGAAGTCGTCGCCAACGGTCTGCGCCTGCTCAGACAGGTTCGCTACAACAGCGTGTACGGCTTTGTCAATACCGCGCTTCAGGTCCATCGGGTTGGCACCGGCAGCTACGTTCTTTACACCGATTGAGTAGATAGCCTGCGCCAGTACAGTAGCGGTAGTAGTACCGTCACCAGCCTGGTCGGCCGTCTTGGAAGCAACTTCTTTCACCAACTGAGCACCCATGTTCTCCATGGCGTCCTTCAGTTCGATTTCTTTAGCTACGGTGACACCATCTTTGGTGATGGCCGGTGAACCAAATTTCTTGTCGAGGATAACGTTACGGCCTTTAGGACCCAGCGTAACTTTTACGGCGTCAGCCAGGGTATCAACACCCTTCTTTACTTTCTCACGGGCGTCCGTATCGAAAAATATTCTTTTAGGCATAGTTGTAGGGAAATTAAAATGTTACTGAAAAACGTCAGAATCGGATGGCCGAAGCCAGTGAAAACGCTACATCACGTTTTCAGATACCTGCCGGCAATTAGATAATCGCGAAGATATCCGACTCACGCATGATCAGGTACTCTCTGCCTTCAACAGTGATTTCCGTTCCGGCATATTTGCCATACAGTACGGTATCGCCCACCTTAACCGTCAGGGGCTCGTCTTTCTTGCCAGTACCAATGGCTACTACCGTTCCACGCTGCGGCTTTTCTTTCGCTGTGTCAGGAATGATAATACCAAACGCGGTTTTTTCTTCAGCCGGGGCCGGTTCTACCAGTACCCGGTCAGCCAGCGGTCTCACGTTCACTGTCACGCTTTCCGTTGCTGTAGTCATAATTGTGATTGATTAAGGTTAAAAATGAATATGTTACGTGCTAACGTTTCCACTTCCCCGCTTGCCAACTATTGTGCCAATTCACGTAATCTGTCATACTCTGCCAAATTTTCAGGATGGGAGTCTGGGCTGGTCGGATATGCTGAATCTTAGCCAATGGCTCTGAAACGGCAAACACTATTTGGCAGATAGTGATTTTTTAAGTATATTATCCGGGTACAACCAAAAAGCCCAACCGTTAATTGACAGTTATGAAAAAATTACAGCCTGACTGGTTGACGCAGGGATGGATTGATGCCGAATACAAAAAATATGTCGTTATGGCATACTTACAAGCGGTAAAGCAGAACTTCTCTGACCGGAAGTTGTGCCCTGATCTACCGGAGCTTCGTCGCCATTACGAAGCAGGTCTTCATTTTCGGCGGTGCAAAGGTACGCTAAATGCCTCCTTTCCCAAACAAGTCGACCGAATTGACGTCAAATCCCGCACCATCACCTATAAAACTGAGGTAACGGACGATGCGTACCTGTCGGAAGTAGACGCTATTATGGATTTTGCCCTGCCGCGTTTTCATGAGGCACTGACAGAAGGGCAGCATCTGTGGCGGCGTATTGCCGCGTCACTGACACTGGAACCCATCGGTCTATTGCCACTCCGGCCCGACGAAGGCTATTTGCTGATTCACCGGAATACCCAATCGGAAACGCTGGTGTATTACTTCTGCCTGACGCTGTATGATGAGAATGAACCGGGCGGACGCATTGTGCAGTTCCGGTTTTTGGAGAAGACCCGCAAAAGCCTGGGGCATACGTTCGAGCACATGAAGCTGGACCTGGTCCGGCGCTACCGCCATCTACCCAACCCGGCTACCTTTATGCTGGAAGCCCGGCGCAGTTACCCGGTCGAAGAGACGCTGCTGCCCATTGCCCGGCAGCTGATTGCGCTGCGGGCAACGGGATGATAAGAGAATGATGAATGATTGGCTGCATCAACTCATTCATAACTCATCATTAATAATTAAAAAGTTAGCGTATTGTAATTGACTCCTTCGCGATTCCTGGGGCTTGGCCACCGCGGAGGATAGTGCTGCCGTTGAATTTCTGGCTCTGGTCGATGGTCAGAGGCTGCTCCAGTTCTTCGAGGCTGAGTTGGCCGCTTTGGGCAAAGGCGGTGACGGCGTTTTCGAAGGTGACCATGCGGATGTCGTGGTCGGAGATACCTTTTTGCTTCATCAAAGCGGCTGTCTTCGGTACGGCCAGCGGGTCGCTGATACCCCAGTCGCAGGCCGAGTTGACCATGATGCGGTTGCTGCCGTACTGTTTTACGATCTCAACCATTCGCTCGTTACCCATTTTGGTGAACGGGTAAATGGTAAAGCCGGCCCAGAATCCCCGGTCGAGTACCTCTTTTACCGTCTCCTCGTTGTTATGGTCCACGATGACCATGCCGGGGTCAAGGCCGTGTTCAATGGCAATGTCCATGCTGCGCGTAGTTCCCCGTTTTTTATCGCGGTGGGGCGTGTGAATCTGCACCGGCAGGTTGGCTTCCTTCGCCAGTTCCAGTTGCGCCCGGTAATACTTTTCTTCGGCGGGGGTTTGGTCATCGAAACCAATTTCACCCACACCGACTACGCCTTCTTTATAAATGAATAAGGGTAGAATCTCCATTACCTGCTCGGCCAGCTCTACCTGATTTGACTCTTTGGAGTTCAGACCAATGGTGCAATAGTGCCGGATACCAAACTGCGACGACCGGAAACGCTCCCAGCCGACTAGGCTGGCAAAATAATCCCGAAATGAATCCACACCCGTACGGGGTTGTCCCAGCCAGAAGGCGGGTTCAATAACGGCCACAATACCGGCATCAGCCATGGCCTGGTAATCGTCGGTGGTGCGGGAACTCATATGCGCGTGCATGTCGAAGAACTTCATGCCGCGGATGTCATCTAAAAAGTCCATGAGGTTAGCGTTTTAATGAGGGGCAGGTGCCCAGAGAATGCCTGCCCGCAAAGTTCAACAGAAAGTACTTTTTATCAATGTTACGGCAAAAATTTACCAGCAGGCTATTACTGGAATACTAAACCAGTAGACTAATTTGATAGTTAATACAATAACGTTTGAAAAACTCTTGTGACGATGATACCTATAGCACGAAAACTTCGCTTGGGAACCATGGCCGCCCTCATTGGGCTTGTTGTCGGCGGCAGCCTGGTTTCCTGTCGGGATAATGCACTGGATGACCTGAGTGTGGAGGATAGTCAGGTGTTTATAACCAATTATGACCGCTCCATTAATTTTGGCCAATACCGTACGTATAGCCTGCCGGATTCGGTTGTGGTGACGTCCAATGACCGTGCTCAGCCCTCTCTAACGCTGGCTGAGCGGCAGGTGGTAAATCAGGTCGCTCAAAACCTGACTAACCGCGGCTTTCAGCGGGTGGGCAGAGGGGAGAAGGCCGATCTGGGCGTAGCGGTAATCCGGGTAAATAACGTCTATACTGGCGTTACGACGAATCCGTACTCCAATTATTACATGAACTACTGGGGAGGTGGGTTCGGCCCCGGCTTTGGCCCTGGGTTGGGTGGCTTCTACCCGTACTACCAGAACTACTACAGTTTCTACCAGGTGCAGGAGAATTACTGGTTAATTGAAATGGTGGATCTGAAGAATGGTCCGGTTAGTACTGGCACGGGTTCCAATCAGAATCAACTGCGGGTAATTTTCCAGGCTCAGGTGAGAGGTGACGGCATTTTTGATGAACAGTCCGTCAATCAGATTGTCAACGCAGTGTTCAACCAGGCACCGTATCTGCAAACGGGCCAATAATTGAAATCAGGATATGAAAAAGATATGTTTGATGCTGTTGCTGGCCGTGCCGGTAACCCTAGCGCTGGCGCAGGATGATTATATTGGAGCACCCAGGGTAAGTTTTGAGACGCCGTTCAACCGCTATGTCACCTTTAATATATCGGCACATTATGGCGTAGCCATTCCGATGGGTACGCAAACGGATTATATCAACCGGATTTCTCCGACGAATGCCGTCATGCAGCTGGAGTGGATGTTTCCGCAACGGTTTTCGCTCGGTCTGAAGTCGGGCTACCAGTATACCCAGCAGCGGCTGGGCCGTCAGGTTTATCAATTCGATACGGAGACGGTATCTGCGGTGCAGACCCGGACGCTAACTATGATTCCGGCACTGGCTACGGCTGCCTTCTACTTCACGGACAATGCTGCGGCTTTCCGGCCGTATGTGCAGATAGGCGGAGGAGTAGCCAGGGTAAACTACACAACCTTCTGGGGTACACTGGCCGATCAGCAGGCTAACTTCCGCGGAGCCATCGCCCCAGCTGTTGGTTTCAAGCTATTTGGTCGGCGTGAAGGAGGGCTGGGGCTTGATGTGCAGGCGCAATACCAGCAGGTATTCTTTAAGTACAACGAAATTAACAACAGTCAGAATCTGCTGCTTTCGGCCGGTCTGACGTATCGCTGGTACTAATTCAGTACATTAAAACTAACCCCGGCACCTGCCGGGGTTTTTTATAAAATACCTGCGAGATAGTAATAAAGCGGAATCCCGATTACAATATTAAAAGGAAAGGTAACCGCCAGCGCCATTGGAATATACAGGCCGGGATCTGCCTGGGGTATGGCTAGTCGCAAAGCAGCCGGAACGGCAATGTAGGACGCACTGGCTGCCAGTATTGCCAGCAGGAAGGTGTTGCCGGTATGGATGCCAAACGCGTGGCAGATCAGGATGACCAGGCAGGCATTCAGCAACGGCATAATGATACCGAAACCGGTCAGGAACCAACCTGCATTTCTGAAGGCCTTTATGCGCTGGGCGGCCAGAATACCCATATCGAGCAGGAACAGGGCCAGAAAACCCTTAAAGATATCGCTGGTAAAAGGTTTTATACCCTCGGCCTGTTTTTCGTCTGAGACGATGCCGATGATCAGACTGCCCAGAATCATCAGGACCGAGCCGTTGCTGAAGCCCTCTTTGATTATGTTTTTCAGAGAGTGGTGCTGGGCGGTAGTATCATCCGAAAATAGCCGGATCAGCACTACGCCGATAATAATGGCCGGGGACTCCATCAGCGCCATGGCCGCGACCATGTGGCCGCCGAAGGCAATACCCTTATCGGCCAGAAAACTGCTGGCGGTGACAAACGTAACGGCGCTGACAGAGCCATAGGTAGCGGCCACAGCTCCGGCATCGTATACCCCAAGTCGCTTTCTCAGCACAAAAAAGCTGGTAACAGGAGCCAGTAGGGCCATGAAAATAGCAATACCCAATGTGGTGGCTACTTCGGTGGTGAGACCGCTGTGAGCCAGTTCCATACCGCCTTTGAAGCCAATAGAGAACAAGAGATAGAGCGATACGAATTTTGAGATTTGAGAGGGGATTTCCAGATCGGATTTAACAAATACCGCTGAAACCCCCAATACGAAAAAGAGCAGTGTCGGGTTTGTGAGATTACTGACAACTAAGCTTAAATCCATGGTAGGTATATCTGAACGCTTCCGGTAGTGAGAAGCGGTGCAAATATAGGTTTGATAGTAAAACTATCAATATTGTTTTTAAAACTTTCAAGCAAGTATTGGTATAATGCAAAAAGCCTGACTCCCAGAGGGCCAGGCTTACCGATAAGAGTAGTCAAACGGAATGCTACTGATCAAATAGCTGCGTTAACTCCGCTTTATTCTGGTCAGTCACAAAGGGTTTGACCAGATGCCAGAGGTTGGGATGGATACTGCGCCCCGCTGCCTTACGCTCACGGGCGTAGTCGATCACAATCTGGGCCAGATTTTCGTTCGTGCGCTGTTCAAAATCGATAATTTGTGTAACATCTTTCTCGGTAAAGAAAGCTTTCATGACCAGTTGGTTCCAGGCGAGTTCATCAAGGTAGTCAGCGGGGTAGGGGTTGCGCAGCATAATGGCCGCCTGCACATCGCCAATGTTGTTGCGCACACCCTCAGAGGCCTGGAATCGCCAGGCTTCCGGAAACGCCAGTACCGGCAAGGCCGAATACAGGGCAACCAGTTCATTCAGCTCCGCAGACTTAAAAAGCTCGGTGATCGTCTTTACGTAGGAAGATTCGTCTTCGGCGGGTAGTTGCAGCAGCCACCACACCCGTGCCAGCCGGTCGAGGGTCCAGCTGTGTACCTGAAAGCCGGGCCGAAGCTGGTTCAGTGCATCGGCAATATCGGTCGGAACCGTTACCGGTGCTTTGCCGGTAAAGCGGGGTAGTGAGGTAAATATGCGGTAGAAGACGGCCGTTTGCGGATTTTGCCGGAACATATCGGCCTGCTGACGAAGCCAGGTAACCGCTTTTTCGGCATTCGGTTGTTGTTCAATCAGGCGAAACAGGGTATCGCGGAGGGTTAGGGTATCCATGCCGCAAATCTAATCGGACTTTGCTTTCGGGTGGGCCTGGTCGTATGTTTTTTTCAGCTGCTCGATGCTGTTGTGCGTATAAATCTGGGTAGCGGCCAGACTGGTATGCCCCAGCAGATCTTTGATGGCGTTGAGATCGGCCCCCCGGTTGAGCAGGTGGGTAGCGAAAGTATGCCGGAGTACGTGCGGACTTTTTTTCTCCAGCGTTGTTACCAGCGTCAGGTATTTCTTGACGATACGCTGAATCAGTACCGGGTAGGCGGCAATACCCTGATCGCTCACCAGCAGAATAGTGGCATCGGCTTTCCCTTCGAAAAAGGTTTCCTTCAACCGCAGATAATCCTGCACCAGTTTGAAGAGTGGCTGACTAAGCGGCACAATACGGTGTTTGTTGCGCTTGCCCAGGACAATGATGGTTTTTTCGTACAAATTGACATCCGTCGTTTTCAGGCCAACGAGTTCGCTCAGGCGGATGCCGGTGCCGTAAAGAAGCTCAAGGACCAGTTTGTCCCGCACGCCCATAAAATCGTCCGGAAACTCAATGTCGTCGAGCAGGGTGGCCATGGGCTTTTCTTCGACAAAGACGGGGATCTTGCGGTTGACCTTCAGCGCCTGGATTTTGAGCATCGGGTTGGTATCAACTACCTTATGACGCAGCAGGAACTCAAAGAAATTTCGGAGGGTAGCGATCTTGCGGTTCACCGATGTCTTGTCCATCCCCTCCTCAACCAGGCTCACCACCCACGAGCGAATCATCTGGAAATCGGCCTGCTCCGGCTTGTCCAGTTCATACTGCGTACGTAAATAGTCCTGAAACTGCTCCAGGTCATTCTTGTAAGCCGTGTAGGTATGGTGGCTCAGGCGTTTTTCGTACCGTATGTAGTCTAGGTAATTCAATCTTGAGCTGGGGTGTTTACAAGATCATAAAGATTGAACAGGATTCTGGTTAAACCTACCAAAGTCCCGCTTTTTTATCCGGTACATCCTTTCGATCCGGTGGAAGTCCTGCGGGGCCGCCCGGCGGTTCATAGACAACAAAAAAGCAGCAGACATTGCTGTCTGCTGCCATTCATGCTTTTGTTACCGGTAATCAGTGTATGGTCAACTGCGCGCTAGTTGACGTACAGATGATTACTGCTCAGTGTGCTTGCCGTACATCTTCTCTTTGTAAACCGCACGGATGATCTCATGCCGGCGCTTTACAGACGGTTTTTCGAAAGCCGTCCGAGAACGAAGTTCGCGCAAAACGCCCGTCTTCTCGAATTTCTTCTTGAAGCGCTTCAGGGCTTTGTCAATCGACTCGTTTTCTTTTACATTAACAATAATCATATCCGGATAGTAATTGAATTTTTACACAAAACGGGTAGCAAAGGTACATCCTATAAAGGAAAGAATCAAGCTGCAGCGCGGTTTGTGCTGAAGTTGATTTATACTTGCAGCGCATTTTATCCAATGTTTGTGCCTATGAAGCAGGCTGTCATTGACCTTGGCACCAATACCTTTCACCTGATGATTGTCGGCAGACAGCCCGACGGAACGTACCAGACGCTCTTCCGCGAAAGCCGGCCCGCCAAAATTGGCCAGGCGGGTATCAACCAGGGCTTTATTGCCGCCGATGCTATTGAGCGGGCCCTGACGGTGCTTACGTATTTCCAGGATGTGCTCAATACCTTTGACATTCCACCGGAGCAGGTGGTGGCTATCGGGACCAGTGCCATCCGCGTCGCCGGCAATCAAGCTGATTTTATAGCGAAAGTGAAAAACGCCACCGGGTTTGACATCCAGGTTATCTCTGGTGATCAGGAGGCCCAATACATCTACTACGGAGTTCGGGCATCGGGGGCGCTGGGTGCTGAAACGGCATTGATTATGGACATCGGCGGTGGCAGTGTCGAATTCATTATCGGCAACCGGGACCGCGTTTTCTGGAAGCAGAGCTTTGAAATTGGCGGGCAGCGGCTCCGTGAGCGCTTTATGACTACGGACCCGATCAGCCCTACGGCCGTCCGGCGGCTGCACGACTATTTTCAGGAACAGCTGCTGCCGCTGGCCAATGCCGTACACCAATATAGTCCAGGGGTGCTGGTTGGGTCGTCCGGCACCTTCGATACGCTGGTGGATATGCAGCATATGCACGAGTGGGGCCAGTGGCCGGAGCAAGGCCAGTCGGCGTTTGACCTGCCGCTGGCGGAGTTTTACCGCTCGTATGAACTGCTCATCACCCGCAACCACGCAGAACGGATGCAACTGCTCGGCATGATTGAATTGCGGGTCGACATGATCGTGGTCGCCGTTTGCCTGATCGATTATGTCTTGAAAACGTTTGGGATCCGGTCAATTCAGGTGTCTACCTACGCTTTGAAAGAGGGGGTTCTGGCTGTTCATTAGATCATACAGGCCTGAACAGCAAACGACATTCTGGTTGCAAATGTCCCATAAGCCTGTTAACTTGATTACCAATTTATCATTATCCGCTACCCATACATGCCAGCTACGCGCCGAAACTTTCTTCAATCACTCGCCGGTATAGCCGGAGCCACGTATCTCGCCGATTCGCCGGTGCTGGCCAACCTACCTGCCGCCGACCAGCTCTACATTGCCTGTAACGCGTATACCTGGCATACCTTTTATCAACGGGCCGGCAAAGACTGGTACGCCAACCTGGATGCTTCCCTGGCGGACTTTGCCAGTTCGGGTATCCAGGGGTATGAGCCTTCGGTGAACACGGCCGCCGATTTTAAAGCGCTGGCTCCGCTGCTGAAAAAGTACAACCTGGAGATGCGCTCCATTTACGTAAACAGCACGCTCCATACGGCTGAAGACGCAGATAAAACGATACAGAACGTAACGGCTATTGCTGATGCGGCCCGTCCGCTGGGGGTAAAGATTGTTGTAACCAATCCAAACCCGCTCCGCTGGGGGACCAATCCGGCCGATAAATCCGACGAAGACCTGAATATACAGGCGCAGAACCTGAACCGCCTGGGGGCCGAGCTCCGCAAGCGTGGTATGGTACTGGCCTACCACACGCACGACATGGAAATGCGTAACGCAGCCCGTGAGTTTCACCACATGCTGTTAGCCACCGATCCGCAGAATGTGTCACTTTGTCTGGATGTCCACTGGATTTTCCGGGGTTCCGGTAATTCGCAGGTAGCCCTGTTCGACATTGTGAAGCAATACGGCAAGCGCATCACCGAACTCCACCTGCGGCAGTCGAAAGGGGGGATCTGGACCGAGACCTTTGGGGAGGGCGATATTGATTATGCCCGGCTGGTAAAGGCGTTACAGGCCACGGGCATACGCCCGATGCTGGTGCTGGAGCAATGCCTCGAAAAGCAGTCGCCCAATACCATGGATGCCAGGACGGCCCACCGGCAGGACCTAGCCTACGCCAAGACCTTGTTCAGTACGTTTGCCGGGTAATACGTATAGCTGTGCAGGTTAGGGAATAGTTCAACCTCAACTCCTTACCGCTATGAAATATGTTTTTCTTTTTCTTTTCGGACTCATATTCCCTGCCTGCGCTCAGGAAAAGCAGATCGATACATTTAAAAGTAAATCGAAGCAGCTGAATACCAGTGATCTGTTTTCAGACCCCAAACCACCCTCCTCATCCGAGAAGCGGCTTGCTCTGGTAATTGGCAATGGTAGTTACCCTGGGATAAGCCAGCTGACGAATGCCGTTACGGATGCCCAGGAGGTAGCCAGGTCACTGGAAGAAATCGGGTTTGAGGTTATGCTCCGTACAGACCTGAACAAACAGGGCATTAACCAGGCCATCAGGGACTTTAACGAGCGATTAGCCGATTACCCAACGGCTATGTTTTATTATACCGGTCATGGCGTTCAGCACGAGGGAATTAATTACCTGGTACCCGTCGATGCTGACCCCCACAGCGAGGCTGATATCACCAAAGAATGTGAGCCGGTAAACCACTTCGTAGCGATGATGGAAGAGGCCCGTACAGGTACCAATATAGTAGTGCTGGATGCCAGCTATACCAATCCATTTACCCGAAGCCTGGGCCGGGGCGCAGGTACGAAAGGGTTAGCCAGTATGATGCCCCCGCAAGGTACGTACATCGCCTATGCAACAACACCAGGGCAGACGGCGGCTAGTGGGTCGGGCAGTAATGGTTTGTACACGCAGGCTTTTGTGAAAGCGATCAAATTTACGAATTTAACAATAGAAGAAGTGTTTAAACGCGTGCGGCAGGAAGTAACCCAGAAAAGCGACCGGAAGCAGACGCCCTGGGAGTCGTCGGCATTGGTAGGTGAATTCTATTTTATTCGTCAGGCGCTGATTCCCAAACGATAAGTGGCCGGACATTAGCTTGCTTTAAAGTCTGAAGGGTATTAGTTTAGTAATAGATTGATGGCGATGGAGTAATAAAACAAGTAGGCGAAGGTTCATAGTGGGTAAAACAGATAAGGTGGTCTAACTACAACGTCCTATGAAACACCTGATACGCGTCGGTTCACTCAATATAGGCATCCTTCTATGGGCTTTTGTTGCCTGTGCGCAGCAACAATCGTCTGCAACCAACATCCGCTTTCGTATTGATAACACCCTGCGTAAGGTGGTTATTGAGTATGACCTGCCCAGTGTACAGCCGGAGGATTCTCTGTATGTTGAGTTACAAACTGCCTCCGGCGCTACGATCCGGCCATTGACCGTTACCGGCGATGTAGGTAAAAGACTGCGGCCCGGCCTGAACAAGACTGTGTACTGGGACGTTTTGCGCGACAATATAAAACTGAACGAAGATGTGCAGGTGATTATCCGGCTGGCGCGGACCATCCCGGTTACCAAAGCCACTCCGCGGCCGGAATCCGCTCAGCCGGCTCAAAGTCGCCCTGCTACTTCTCTACCGGGGTCGGAGGCTGTAAAACCAGCTATTCTGCCGATTGCCGGCTGGGTAGCCACGGGAGGGCTGGCTGTTTATAGCTTCATTCTGGCCTCTGGTATCAACAAAGATGTTAACGAATACAATGCCGCTCCCAGAGAGGTGGCCGATCAGGCGGAACTGGCCCGATATAATCAGTTAAAGGCGCAGGTTGACCGTCGCAAAGGGACGTTTTACGTCGTAGCCGGAGCGGCAGCGGCACTGGCGGTTGCTAATGTAGTGTACAGGGTGGTAAAGAAACCCAAACACACGATCATGTCGCTTAACCTGCAGCCAGGTACGCGGATACCTACACTGGGTTTGGCCAGAACGTTTTAACCTAACGGAACCAGCCTGCTTTTGCTCACCAGATAGATCCTATGACACGTTTTCTCATTTATCTTGCTGTGTTCGGACTGTCGTTTCCTGTCTGGGGACAGGAGAAAAAGATAGATACCTTTAAGAGTAACTCTAAGCTCTTAAACACCAGCGAACTGTTCGCTGAACCGGCCAGGACATCTACGGTGGCCGAGAAACGCCTGGCTCTGGTGATCGGTAACGCCAGCTATCCGGGTGCAAGCCGGCTGATGAATGCGGTGAACGACGCCCAGGATGTGGCCAAATCGCTGGAGGAGGTTGGCTTTACCGTTATGTTGCGGACCGATCTGGACAAGCGTGGTATCAATCAGGCTGTGAAAGATTTCGGTGAGCAGTTGGCACATTACCAGGTAGGTATGTTTTACTACGCCGGCCATGGCGTTCAGCACAATGGAACGAACTACCTGGTACCGGTTGATGCTGATCCCCGCAGTGAGGCTGACATTGCTTATGAGTGTGAACCAGCCGAGCGCATCGTGGCAAAGATGGAAGAAGCCCGCACCCGCACCAACATTGTGGTACTGGATGCGTGTCGCAACAATCCGTTTACCCGGAGTCTGAGCCGGGGTGGAGACAACAAAGGACTAGCCTCTATGATGGCTCCGCAGGGTACATATATCGCCTACTCAACGGCGCCGGGTCAGACGGCGGCCGACGGATCAGGACGTAACGGCTTGTACACGCAGGCCTTCCTCAGGGTAGTCAGGCAGCCTAATCTGACCATTGAGGAAGTATTTAAGCAGGTGCGTATCGAAGTGACCCAGAAAAGTGATCGTAAGCAAACACCCTGGGAGTCATCGTCGCTGGTTGGTGATTTTTACTTCTACCGTAAATAGAATCTTCCGTCCTGCTATTCATTCTTACAGACTCCTTCACCATGAGATCCTACCTTTATCTTCTTGTGCTGTTTGCCGGTTTCGCAGGCGGATGCTCTAAATGGAGCCTGGAGCCAAAACAGTTAATCTCCGGTCCACCCGTGGCTAAGTTCACAGTATCGAACAATAACTGCATTGCAACCTGCACCGTGACATTTACCAATGAATCGACCAATGCTACTTCTTATGAGTGGGACTTTGGTGATGGCAGTACCTCTACGCAGACTAATCCTTCCAAGCAATATACCCAGGCCGGTACGTTTACCGTTAAGCTAACGGCCAATAGCCCTGGGGGAAGTAATACCGCTCAGCAGACGGTTACAATCAGTTCGTCATCCCTCAATTTTGTCTGGCAGCGGATTGCCGACTTTCCCGGCCTTCCGCGTTCAGATGCCGGGGTTTTCGTCATTGGAAATAAGGCATACCTGGCAGGGGGAAACTTGGGTGGGGAGAATCAGACGGATGAACTCTGGGAGTTTGATGCCGGAGCAAACCGGTGGAATCTAAAGCGAAGCTTACCCAGAAGAGGAGCTTATGCAACTGGTTTTGCTTACAACAATATTGGTTATCTGACAGGAATGTTTACCGTCAAGCAGGCGGTTCCGGGAGAAGTGCTGGTATACAACCAATCAACTGATCAGTGGGCAACCCGAACGGATTCCCGGATGAATCGTACGTTTTGTTCGGCCTGTGTGCTGGGGGATAAAGCATATATCGGCGTTGGTCAAACCAATGACGGGAGCCAGTCTGTTGCTCAGACCGGGCTATTGGAATATAATATGTCAGCCGGATCATCGGCTCTGATCCCGGCTACGGGAATGGGAAGCCGATTGGATGGTCGCCTGGGGCCCGTTATGTTCCCTTATAACGGCAAATGCATTATCGGTGGGGGAGCGCTGGTCAGTAATGATATTGTTTCATTCCCCCTGTCCTTTGTTGAATTTAACCCTAACTCAGCGACCAAGTTTGATGGCAGGCCCGATATGTCTCGTTCAATAATAAGATTTGTACATTTGGCAGGCCGCACCTTTGGTTTTACAGAGAGTAATACCCAGATCTATGAGTACAAAAATGATAACTGGGAACTACTGCCCTCGGCTCAATCCAATGCTCCACCGGTACAGATCGGGGCTGTTGGCTTTTCCATCGGTAACACATTTTATCTCGGATTGGGCAGTGACCAGAATGGCGTGAGAAATAAAGAGGTCTGGACTTTGAAACTTAATTAATTCCGGCTACGACTGCTTCAGCGTTTTTACGGCATAATCGCAGGCGCGGGCGGTGAGGGCCATGTAGGTCAGCGAGGGGTTTACGCTGGAGCATGAGGTCATGCAGGCCCCGTCGGTGACAAAGACGTTCGGGACGGCGTGCAGCTGATTACGGGCGTTCAGCACCGAGGTTTTCGGGTCGCGGCCCATGCGGGCGGTACCCATCTCGTGTACCGTCGACATCGGTTCCGGATTGCCGATGGTGATGCGTACGTCTTTAAAGCCGGTTTTTTCAAGGATTTCGACGGCCTGGTTCATGGCGTCTTTCGACATTTGCCGCTCGTTGTCTTTCCACTCAAAGTGAATTTCCGGCACCGATACGCCCCATTTATCCTTCACCGTTTGGCTGGGTCTGACAAAATTACCGTGGTCCGGTAACTGCTCACCAAATGAAGTAAGCGACATGGTCCAGTGGTCGGCCGGCCGGGATACAAATTCTTTCAGTTCCGCCCCAAAGCCAGGGCCATCAGCCGGATTGTTGCGGGGGCGGGAGGCTCCACCCTGGTAGTTGTAGCCCCTGGTAAAATGGGGGTGTTTGTCGGTGACGTTCCGGAAGCGGGGCACGTAAATGCCATTGGCCCGGCGGCCGTAATAGTACTGGTCGGCAAAGCCTTCGTAGCGGCCGTTCACCTGCGTTTTGTGGTGCGTCATCAGGTTATGCCCCAATTCGCCGGAATCGTTACCCAGCCCATTCGGGAACCGGTCTGAGACGGAGTTGAGCAGAATCATGGCCGTGCTGATGGTGCTGGCGTTCAGGAAAATGACTTTGGCGAAATATTCGTAGGTTTTGCCGGTTTCGGCATCGAGCACTGTTACCCCTTTGGCCCGTTTGGTTTTCTCGTCGTACAGCACATTCAGCACGATGCTCTGCGGGCGTAGGGTTAGCCGGCCGGTTTGCATGGCAACGGGTATAGTAGCCGCATTGCTGCTGAAATAGCCGCCAAACGGACAACCCCGGTCGCACATATTGCGGAACTGGCAGAGCCCCCGATTACCCACCGGCTGCGTCAGGTTGGCTACCCGGCCAATAATGATCCGGCGGTCGCCGTACAGTTGCTGCACCTGCCCGGCTACGTGCTTTTCCAGGCAGTTCATCTGCATGGGTGCAATGTAATCACTGTCCGGCAGATGCGGCATGTTCTCTTTGGTGCCGCTGACGCCGACAAACTTCTCGACATAGCGGTACCAGGGTTCAATGTCTTTGTAACGGATAGGCCAGTCGACTCCGGCTCCATCTTTCAGATTGGCTTCAAAGTCAAGGTCACTCCACCGGTATACCTGCCGACCCCACGTCAGCGAACGCCCTCCCACCTGATGACCCCGTGGCCAGACAAATACTTCGTTACGGGTCTGCACATAGGGGCTTTCCTGTTCATCAACGTAAAAGTGCTTGTTGCCCTCGTTAACGCCATAATTCCGCATCGTCAGCCGGTATTTCTCGCTCTCGTTCAGCGACAGACGGCCGTGGTGGGCCATATCCCAGGGGGCCTGCTGGGCAGTGGGGTAGTCGGTGACGTGTTTTACATCCCGGCCCCGCTCCAGCAGTAAGGTTTTCAGGCCTTTTTGGGTGAGTTCCTTAGCGGCCCAGCCTCCGCTGATGCCGGAGCCAACAACAATGGCATCGTAGGTATTCTGGGCGGTGGCTTTTACGTTCAGCAACATAGAGACAAGTGGGTAACGCTTTACTCTAAAAGCAGTTGGTCAGCCAATTCTACCACTCGCCCGGATCATACCCCCTGTACCTTCTTTAAATAGAAGATGGCCTGGTCGCCCTGATTGGTCTGGTTCAGCGTTCTGGCCTGTTTCGCGTAGTTTAGTTTAGTCAGTTTTCGCTTCAGTGTAGAACCGTACAGCGCCGATGCATCTTCGTACATGGCAATGTTGTTCCTGTACTTTTCGCTGTGGATGAACTGGGCATGGTCGGAGTCGTATTCTACCGCAGTCAGGGTCAGACTGGCCTGTTCCGCCAGCAGCTTCATGCTCTGCACCGAATGGAGGAAGAGGTGACGGGGCGCGTCCAACTGAAACCAGTCGGTGCGGTAGTGTTCCCAGGCGTATGACGATACCGTCGGAATCCGGATCAGGCAGGTACCATTGGGGGCCAGCAGGCGGTAGACGGCCTGTAGATTTTCCAGTGGGTCCGGCACATGCTCAAAGGAGTGGTTGTACAGGATGATATCCCATTCGCCCCCCACTTCATAGACGAAACTCTTCTGCACCCGGTAGCCGTTGGGGTAGGTGATGGTGGCCGGAATAAAGGGATCGGCTCCCTGCACGTTTTTCATGCCCAGTTCGTACAGCGGGTATAGGTAACTGCCCCGGCCGCAGCCGATGTCGATGATCCGGGTCGAACGCGTGAGCCCCAGTTTTCCCAGGTGCTGGTACTGTCCGGCCGGAAAGAGGCTGTTCATCAGGCCGGAGATAAGTCCGTCAGGAAACAACGCAGCCTGGTAGCGGTTTTTGCGGAAAGCACCTTTTATTCCCTGAAAGATATGACTGCGGGGCGCTTCGAAACCATTGTATTCGGTGGGGTAGAAGCGGGCGAGGTTGGCCGGAATGGTTTCAATCTGTAAGCACTGGCACTGGCTGCACTGGAAGTAGGTGAACACTTCGCGAAGCCCTAACATCATTTCCCGTGGGTGGTACACGGTATTGTTTTCAGTATTGCCACAAATCCGACACGTCATGAGTACTTAAGAAAACACAAAAGTAGTAAATAGGGGCGTTCCGTAAAGGAGGAGTAAACATCCGGTGACAAGCTTTACCGATCAATTGCTTTACATTTGCCGCCAACGTACGCTACTCTATGACCTTCGAAAATTCATTGCACGTCGCTCAGCAACTCGACCAGGCCGATCCACTCCGACCCTTCCGCGACCGCTTCCTGATCCCGCAAGCCGAGGGCAAAGACCTGATCTACTTCTGCGGCAACTCCCTCGGTCTGCAACCCAAAACCGCCCGGGAGGCCCTAGGCCGGGAACTAACTGTCTGGCAGCATCTGGCCGTAGAAGGCTGGTTTATGCGGCCCGACCACTCGGAGGATACCCCCTGGCTGAGCGTTCACAAACGCTGCAAAGAACCCTTGGCGCAAATCGTGGGGGCCAACCCCTCCGAAGTGGTGCCCATGAACAACCTGACGGTGAATATGCACCTGATGCTGACTTCATTTTACCAGCCTGCCGGGCAGCGCACCAAAATCCTGACCATCGGGGGCGATTTTCCGTCGGACCAGTACGCGCTCGAAACTCACATAACATCCAGAGGGCTGAATCCGGACCAGGTACTGGTGGAGGTATTCCCGAGGGAGGGCGAATATACGTGGCGGATGGCCGATATTCTGCACGCTATTGATGAACACCGCGATACGCTGGCGCTCGTGCTGATGAGCGGCCTGCATTATTATACCGGACAGGTCTTCGACATGGCGGCCATTGCCCAAAAGGCGCACGAAGTGGGTGTGCCGGTCGGGTTTGACCTGGCCCATGCCATCGGTAATGTTCCGTTGCAGTTGCACGACTGGCAGGTTGATTTTGCCTTCTGGTGCTCTTATAAATACCTGAACTCCGGGCCGGGGGGCGTATCAGGCGTCTTCGTTCATGAAAAACACCACCAGGCAAATTTACCCCGGCTGGCCGGCTGGTGGGGCTATGATGAGGAACACCGGTTTGACATGACCAAAGGGTTTGTACCCATGGCGGGTGCCGACGGCTGGCAGCTAAGCACCCCCACCGTACTGGCCATGGCCGTCCACCACGCAGCCCTGCAGATTACCGCCGAAGCGGGTATGGAAGCTCTGCGCCGGAAAAGTGAGCAGCTGACGGCTTTCCTGGAATTTGTCCTGCGAGACTCCGGTTATCCGCTGGCAATCATAACACCGGCTACTCCAGCCGAGCGCGGCTGTCAGTTGTCTCTGCTGGTACAACGGGACGGAAAAGCCCTGTTTAACCGGCTGGTGGAGCAGGGCATAATCGGCGACTGGCGTGAGCCCGACTGCATCCGGCTGGCTCCGACACCCCTCTACAATACGTATGAAGAAGCCTGGCGCGTGGGTCAGGTGTTAAGAAACTTCCTGGCCTGAGGCCGTGGAAACTTCATTTCTGAGGTCACCGTTGGCATTAGCCAGTCGTTCGCGGGTGGTCAGGTAAGCACCCCGAAACATCTGGCGCAGGGCATCTTCAATCTTGCTCCAGGCTTCGTCGGTACTCAGGTCCAAACCCATCATCACCCTTTTAGGCTGCGACAAAAAGGTAAGCATCATCATAGCACTGGCAACGATGGCGGCAAATCCCTGCGCGTGGGGGGTTCCAATCAGCTTGGAAAGCCCCTCAATCATTTCATTGGCCTGCTTTTCACGCTCAACGCCCAGCGGATTGTGAATGGCGTCGGGCTCAAACAGGTTTTTGCGCAGAAATTCCCGCGCTTCTGTATTCTTGCGAAGTTGTCGGAACTCGCCAATAATGTATTCGCAGGCCGTCTTGTATACCTCTTCTAGGGAAGCTGACTTCAGCGCATTCACATCCAGCATTGGGGTGCTGATTACCGGTTTAGCCTGCCTGACATAAGCGTCCATCAGGCCGTCCAGCCCACCGAAATAGCGGTAAATCAGAATTTTATTGACCCCAGCCCGGTTGGCAATCCGGTTGATACCTACTTCATCAATACCATCTGTGTGAATAATCTGGCCGACAGCATCAATTAATTTTTGTTCCGTTAGAGCACGGTCACGTTGCATATCCAGGTAAAGAATTTAAAAAGCTAGAAAGCAATGTAGTTATTAATTGCCATAAAGACAGGAACCGTTTAGTGAACGGTCATTCCCGCAGAAACTGTATATTTCGCTTCAGACCGGCGAGTTTTGTGCGTTTGACGGCCGAGCGCCGGAAAATGGCCTGAAAGATTTCTTCCGTAATCTCCTCCCAGTCAGCCTTGGTAAATTGCTCCAGCGCCGGATGCGGGTTAAACTCCGGCGTTTGGTGGGGCCGGGCAAAGCGGTTCCAGGGGCAGACGTCCTGGCAGATGTCACAGCCAAACATCCAGTTCTGGAACTTGCTTTTCACTTCATCCGGAATAGCTTCTTTTAGTTCAATGGTAAAGTAGGAGATACACTTGCTGCCGTCTACCACATACGGTTCCACAATGGCATCCGTCGGGCAGGCGTCTACGCAGCGGGTGCAGGTGCCGCAATAGTCGGCAATGGGGCCGTCGGAGGTCAGTTCCAGATCCAGGATTAGCTCACCGATAAAGAAGAAGCTGCCGATGTCGCGGTTGATCAGGTTGCTGTGTTTACCGATCCAGCCGAGTCCGGCGCGTTTCGCCCAGACTTTATCCATCACCGGTGCCGAGTCGACAAAGGCCCGGCCGTTCACTTCCCCGATTTCCTCGTGGATATACGCCATCAGCGCTTTTAGCTTATCTTTCAGCACAAAATGGTAGTCGGTACCGTAGGCGTATTTGGAGAGTTTGTAGTCATCTTCCCCTTCCGGCAGGCGTTCTTCGGGGTAATAGTTGAGCAGGACTGTGATAACGGATTGGGCTCCGTCGACGAGCAGCCGGGGATCGAGCCGCTTGTCGAAGTGATTGGCCATATAGCTCATCTGGCCGTGCCTGTTCTGGTTCAGCCAGGCCTCCAGCCGGGGGGCTTCGTCTTCCAGAAAGTCGGCTTTGGCAATGCCGCAGAAGTCAAAACCCAAGTCGGCGGCTTTGGCTTTGATGAGTTGGGTTCGTTTGTCGATGAGTACTTGCATATCAACTGGTTCCGGGCCGGGAGACTCTGGACGTAACAGAATTCGCGGCAGAAAAAATCCGGGGTAACGGTTAAATTGGTAAACTTGCAGGCTAGGGAACCGTTTGGCGCAATGTCAAGTTGTCAGTTCAGAAGAATTTGGCAACGGAATTGCTGCCATTTACCTGAGCTATATAGGAATGCGAACGAGGCTTTATCATGGAAAATAAAGACATTTTGAACGAAGAACTTAACCAAACCAACGAGCAACCTGACAACACGGCGACCGCAGCGGCTGAGGAACCCACCAACGAGCAGGAAACTGCCGGGAATACCCGCGACGCTGAACTGGCCGAACTAAAAGATAAATACCTGCGCCTGTACGCCGATTTTGAGAATTTCCGCCGGCGGACCGCGAAGGAAAAACTGGAGTTGGTGTCAACCGCCAACGAAGGTTTGTTGGTGTCGTTACTACCGGTAGTGGATGATTTTGAGCGGGCTATGCAGTCCCTGGAAAAAACATCCGATGTGGCTGCGCTGAAAGAAGGCGTCTCGCTGATTTTTCATAAACTGACCAAAACGCTGGAGGCAAAGGGCCTGAAGCCCATGACGGCCAAAGGCGAGCCTTTCAATGCCGATGTACACGAATCGGTGACGCAGTTTCCGGCCCCCAGCGATGACCTGAAAGGTAAAGTGATCGACGAAGTCGAAAAAGGATATTACCTGAACGATAAGGTTATACGATTTGCAAAGGTTGTAGTTGGAAGCTAATGGCAACGAAACGAGATTATTACGAAGTATTGGGGGTTGATAAGAATGCCTCCCCGGACGACCTGAAGAAGGCTTACCGGAAGATGGCTATTAAGTTTCACCCGGATAAAAATCCCGACGACCCTACTGCCGAGGAGAAATTCAAGGAAGCGGCTGAGGCTTACGACGTCCTGAGCGATCCGCAGAAAAAGGCCCGTTACGACCAGTTTGGTCATGCTGGTATGAGCGGCAACGGCGGTTTTGGCGGAGGCTACGGCCAGGGTGGTCCGTCGATGGAGGATATTTTCAGCCAGTTCGGCGACATTTTCGGCGATGACTCCCCCTTCGGCAGTTTCTTCGGTCGGGGTGGTGCCGGTGGCCAGCGGCAGCGGGTCCGTCGCGGTTCCGATCTGCGTATCAAGCTGAAGCTGACATTGCAGGAGGTCGCCAACGGCGTAGAAAAGAAAATTAAGGTAAAGCGCCATGTAGCCTGTACCACCTGTGGCGGCAACGGCTCCAAAAACGGAACGGCCGTGCAGACCTGCCAGAGCTGTAACGGTACCGGTCAGGTGCGCAAGGTCGTGAATACCATGCTGGGCCAGATGGTCTCCACCAATACCTGTCCGACCTGTAACGGCGACGGCAAGATCGTGACCGAGCGTTGCGATACCTGCTTCGGCGAGGGTCGGGTATTGCAGGAAGATGTCATCCCGATCAAGATTCCGGCCGGTGTGGCTGAGGGCATTCAGCTCTCGGTAGGCGGTAAGGGTAACGTGCCGCCACGGGGCGGGGTAGCCGGCGACCTGCTCATTGTGATCGAAGAGGAGGAAGATGGCGACCTGAAGCGCGACGGCAGCAACGTGATTTACGACTTGTACGTCAACTTCGTGGATGCCGCCCTGGGTACCAGCGTGGAAGTGCCGACGATTGACGGAAAAGCCCGCATTACGCTGGAGCCGGGTATTCAGAGCGGGAAGATCCTGCGCCTGAAGGGCAAAGGCATCAAAGACCTGAACGGCTACGGCCGGGGCGATGAGCTGATCCACGTCAACGTCTGGACACCCAAGCAACTCTCATCTGAGGAGCGGTCCATTCTGGAGCGGCTGCGCAGCTCCCCCAACTTCCAGCCTAAACCGACCAAGAGCGACAAAGGCTTCTTTGAGAAGATGAAAGACTTCTTCCACGGTTAAGAATGATAGATACAGACAAGAGCCCGACCAATTGGCCGGGCTCTTGTGTTTTCAGTTACTTCCGCATCAGCGAAAAGCTGACTTGCTGGTAAACCGGATCGTACAGCCGGATGTGTCCCTGCGCATCGATACCTATTGGGTTGGTAAATACCAGCAGCGATACCGGCGGGCTTATTTTGCGGATTACTGGTTTAGAGCCGGTTTGGCTCGGTGGACTTTGAATGAGGTGGTTCACCTCGTCTTTGTCTTCCAGCAACCAGGCCGCCAGCGCAACCGGCTTTTCGATCTGCACACCGCCTAAATTCCGGAACCGATTGTCCTGCCGGAAGCCTGCCTGCAGACTCAGGTCCTGGGCAAACAGGGTCAACTCGCTCGGCGGAATGTTATAGGGCAGAAAGCCGGAATGCCCCGAATTGGGTGAGAACGCAACGGAGGTCAGCTGCGCCAGAAACTGAGGAGTAGGTGTTTCCGGTTTACCTAACAGGGTCCGCATCGATAAGGCGACGGTACAGCCTTCAAACCCGTATAGCTCCGCAGCCGGCAGATTAATCACCAGCGTTTTGTATTCGTTAATGGCGTTGAGCCACCGCCAGCTATTCAGGCTGCTGGTCAGCATTTTCCGGTACTGAGCAATCGGCTTATTCACTTTAGCCAGCGTAGCCACGGTCAGCCGGCCATCGGTGGGCTCACCTACCTTCTGCTGAAACACTTTTAAGGCCTGCCGTGCCTGCTCTTCAGAAAGGTTTGCCGCTTTAAGGGGTACTACCCCCCAGGCTTTCAGCCGATGTATGAGCAACGTATTATCAGCCAGTGCGTCGGAGAAAGGCACCAGGCCGGTCGTCAGCTCGGTTTTGCCGGCGATGC
Organism: Nibrella saemangeumensis; assembly: GCF_039541915.1. Lineage (NCBI taxonomy): Bacteria > Pseudomonadati > Bacteroidota > Cytophagia > Cytophagales > Spirosomataceae > Nibrella > Nibrella saemangeumensis. The sequence goes on along the minus strand of NZ_BAABHD010000023.1, from coordinate 31,298 downwards.
TGTTAACCCGAACGAGCTCACTTCGGAGGGTTTGATAGACCTGGGTCTGGGGCTCGGTGCCTTCGAGCACCTGCGGGAAGGTATAGCAGTTGGCAAACGCCGACAGCAGGTACGTTTCTACGCCGAATTCCTGCCCTACGGGGTCGCAATCCGGGTTAATGGTCAGCCAGTTGGGTCGGTCGGTGCCGTAGCCGACATGCTCCATAAAGGTGAGCAAGGCATCGGAGGTATAAAGTTCGTACGCCAGCGGGTTCTTCCGGCTCAGCGTTTTCAGCAGGGTATAGTGGTAGTTGTTTCGGTCTAGGCCAAAATCATCGGCGCGTTCCAGGGTCTGGAGAAAGGCTTTGCGGAACGGTTCCCACTCAGGCGACCAGAGGAATTCATCACCGGTTTGATTGTATAAAGCGTCGATCCGTTTCGGGTTGAGGATCGGATGCTGCCGGAGCAGGTTCGGTTGCTTCTGGTTCAACTGCTGAACCAGTCGTGGGGTGACTGGCTGTTTGATCTGGGACTGAACCGGCTGACTAACGACGAGTGCCAGCAAGAGGCACAGGCCCCAAAAGCCCCGAAGCGAAAAGAAGCCCCACGTCGGTTTGGTACGGAGATGAGGGATACCTGATTGCGTTTGTGCCTTGTTCATGGATGCTTCTGTTTTGACCATCCAAAGTAACGCAATCCGGAACGCGCTGACGATGAGCGTAATCAGTTGCTGATCTGAACTTTGTTAGTTGCGCAGCAGCGTAGAGAATGGGCTTGACCAAACGCTCATAACAAAAAAGCGGCTTTACGGCCATTTGGGAATGACCATAAAGCCGCATGTTGGCAGATTGCCTTATGGCTAGCTCAATATATTCCGGCAGTAGTCAACACACTTCCTGACCTCGGCCACGGGGTTTGACCCCTCCGGTACCTTGTATTCCAGCTCCACTGTGGCCGGGAAGGTATACTTCTGCTCGCGCATCAACCTCAATGCCTCCCGCAGGGGCGTATCACCCTTGCCCCAGGGCAGATTCCCTTTGCCGTTGGCCGGTGACTGGCGGTCCTTGATGTGCATACTGGCAATACGGTTATGCTTTTGCCGGATGAGCCCCAGCGGATCGGGCTGACCGGCCGCTACGTAGTGGCCCAGATCGAAGTTCAGAGCGTTGCCGGGCGATTGCGCCAAGGCGGTATCCCAGAAGGTCGGTGTCTGCTGTTCGTGGCCGTGGTAGCCCACGCGGATGCCGTGCTTCTCGGCCATCTTGCCCAGCCTCAGCGTATGGGCATCGTTGGCGGGGTGCTCCAGCGTGACCTGATTGGCACCCAGTGCTTTGGCCGCCCGCATGCCGTAATCAATATCGGCGTCGGTGCTCTGCATACCAAAGGCATCCGGTTTGAAGCCGTAGATGGTGACGCCGGCCTTGTTGTACATTTTGCGAACCTGCTCGAATTTAGCCATAGACACCGATTGCCGCCATTTGGCAACCTCGGTCCGGTACGCTTTAGTCTGGGCATCGGCGTCGGCCAGTATTTTCTGCTCGTCTTCGGTCAGTTGCTGATTTTCGCGTCGCTTCCGCATCAGCGGAAATACCGTCCGCATATCCACCGTATTTTTCGGGGCACCGGCAAACGACTCGGCCGGACCACCCATTAGTTCAATAGCGCTGATGCCGCTGTCGAGCACGTACTGCAACGTAGCCTCGGCGCTCTGATCGGGCATTTCGCGGAAAGAATAGGTGATGACACCGATCTGAACGCCATTGATAAGCGAGTTAGGGTCACCTACGCTCCGGATAATGGCCGGGGCACCAAAGAGCTTGTTGGTACCAAGTACGGCTCCCGAGACGAGAGCGGCCGTTGTTCCCAGAAACGTACGGCGTGATTGCTGATTTTCCATGGTTTAGATACGATTGGTCAGGATTAGGCACCGGCAACAACCTGCTGGCCTGCACTATATGGTGTAAAGCAATAGTAGGAAAAATTCTCCTTAATGTAGCCTGGTTTTGTAAACCGGGCGTCCATCACCTTACCTATCCGATGACCATCCCCGCTTACGGTACAATTGCGGCCCTCGTTCGTCCGGGTTTGTAACGCGAGACGGGGGAGACCAGCGCCCAACACCCCATGTGGCGCTGGCGACCGAAGGGAGCCTTGACGCATACGGATGGTTGGGCTGTCTCGCTGACTTGGCGGCCTGCTGCCTGTCGCCGGAAACTTGCCAAATCATGAATTATAACTCCATGCTCCAACTCAAGCTGCTTTCCCTGAATATCATTTGCCTACTTCTCTTCAGGGCCATATTGATGTTTGTATTTAGGCCGGTAAAAGGTAATTCCTTCTACAAAATCGAAATCCTTCTTGTTGAAGGTGAACAGCACAACCGGGTAGGTTAGCGCCGTGGCGGCAATTATCATATCCGCTATACCAGGACGCTTGGCGTAATGCTCCCAGGTAAGATTCAGTAGTTGCCGCGAGATCTCAGCGTCTAAACCGATGACATTAAACTTGTTAATAGTTTCAACCGTTTTCCGCTTTTCACCGCGCTTCATGCCCACGTAATTTCGGCTTCGGAAATTACACTCAGATACAGCCGGTCAAAACCAAGTTCCTCTAGCTCCTCACCATTGCCGGCACCCCTCTGAAGTAGTCGAACAACACATTTGAATCACAGAGAATTATCTTCTTTTTGGCCATGCCTTCGCCCGTATTGACGCCATCGTCCGTTCATCAGTAGCCCAGATACCGCTGAAAGCGGCTGGCGTTTCGCCAGCTTTAGCATTGCTTTTGTGTAAAAGGGGAATTGGGCTGTCAGCTTCTGGCTCGATTGTAATGCCGTTTTCTAGTAGCAATGCCTTAACCTTCTCGTAATCGTTATCCTTGACAGTTAGCGTTATCATGACCTTGGGGCGTGTCTTACAATATTACAACAAATTGGGCATTGATTTAGCTCACTGTTGGCGGTTGTAGTATAGCTGACTTGTCGAGACGTGTACCTGTCGAAAGAAACCTGTGGTAAAGATGGGTATCAACCAGAAAACTCATGTAACGCTGTGGTATATCGGTTGTAAGGATAATCACAAGCCAAAATAAGGTAAATCAGCCTGTTTGTAAACAGGCCTTTCAACGCCTACAGACTTACGAGAAGCCTTAGAAGTTGACCGTAAGACCGATTTGGGCTGCCAAGGGGAAGCCGGCCGGTTGAGACCTGTCCTTAAAAACACTCAAAGTTTTCTTAGGAAATTGTTTACACCAAAGGGAAATGCCATAAACTGGCCTCCAGCGCTGGCGACAAACTGTTGGTGAGCACGCGGTGGATGCTCCCTTCTAACGAAATAACCCTGTTAAACCGGTAGTACAGACCCAGATTGGAAAGGATTTTGAAACCTACAATTTTTTCAATAAACCTATCGTTTTGAATGTCTCTACGATTTTCGGTAATGCATCTTCACCAATTTCACGAACCAATACGGTACCGTCAGGAGAAATCAAGGTGAAGGTTGGTGTAGATCGTCAGCAGTTGAAAGAAAGGATTACGGTCTACGTTGGCTTCCATGACTAATGTGTTGCGTCTAAGGTAAGCACCGCCGGAACTCAAGTACTAATTTTTTCGACCAAAACAGGTTTAGAATCGACAAAGAAGGGTTTTGAATCGAAAACCGCGATACTTCACCCGGTGGATAATTGCGCAGCGTGGACAATGCCTGGCCAATTCATAAACAGCACCGGGTTACGGATTGGGCCAAAACACCGCAATAGGCTCCGGATGTATTTATCGACGCTGCCGTACGCTTCGTCTACGCTTAATACCCTTTGGTCGAAATTCTTTGAATGCTGTATAAGGTTTGCAGACCTTACGCCGTACTTATTGACAAGTTATGGATGTAAAGCCAGTCATTAAGACCAGTATTAATCACTAAGACAGGACTATGCTCCTTCGCCTATTCGTCATGGCCGTACTATGCCAACCGGCAAACGCGCAACTGTACAAATCGTATCAAAAACACCATCTGTGGTCGGCGACCCTAGAAATCGGGGGTATCAATCCGGTACTTGCACTGAATGCAGAGTATAGCCCTTTCCAGGTGGCAGGGTTGTTTACGACGCTACGGGCAGGCATTGGCCACACTTTTACGGATTACAGCATCAACACCTTCCCACATTCGGTATCCGTCAACATCCTGTTGAATAGAAAGCAAACGAAATGCCCGATTCCGATTGGGGAGCCGAACCAATGGTTTTTAGAAGTCGGAGCGGGCGGCTTGGTTTTCAACCGTCCAAAAGATAAACAGGATTACCGCTATACACCTATGTTGGGTGTTCGCTGGTATCAAACGGCTAAGTATACGCTTACACGTTATTTCTGGAAGTCACAATTCACGCCTTTGATTTTAGGACGGCTGGTTCCTTGGGGCGGCATAGGAATGGGGGTAATTTTGTAAGAGAAAGCATATACGGAGTATGACAAGATTAATCAAGACAGCAACTACCCTGCTAGTCGTAGCTATGCTGAACGGTTGTACGGCAGATAAGAACCTGGGATCTCTATTCGAGACAGAACGGCAGTATCGGCATGCCTTGCCAAACGGCTCTTTTGAAACCATCCAGTTCAAATCAAACGGACAGGTTTATGCAAACATGCTGGTCAATGGCGAAACCGTAGAAGCCAACGGGCGCTATCAGATCAGGAGGGAACACTACGTAGACGTTGTTCTCTCCAGAGGCCCTTACCGAAAAATTCACTTCCTAAAACCTGTTGAGGGCGAATTGCGTGAGTCAAAAAGAGGCTTCCGGTGGAAAAAGGCCGGCGATAGTTGACCGCGTCTACCGGTACAGAATAGCCTGACTATCATATTAAAGAGGCAGGGTCAATAGCTTGTATATAATCACATTGAACGATAGTCGAAGCAAGGTAATTGGGCGGGTTAGTACCAATTAGCCCACCGCTTCAGCGGTGGGGCCGGCAAAGGAGGTGTATTCCCGGCTAACCGTTTCAACGGTTTATGGTTGCGTAAACCGTTAAAACGGTTAATCCGCCACGTATCCGGGCATGAGTGTCCCACAGCTAAAGCAGTGGGCTGGTAAAAAAAACAGGCAACAAAAGACTCCGAAGGTTTGGGAGCTTTTGTTGCCTGTTTTTTCAAACCGGGTAGATAACGGATTACAAATCCGTTGTACACCAATGCCGCGTCTGAAACGGACCGGGGCGCCGGTGCGATGCAAATCCGCTTTACATTACCCCAGCGCGTTGATGTGCTTCTGGAAGATCGCGTCGTACTTGCTGGCGGCTGCTGCCTGGTTGGCTTCTTTACAGGCCTCCGTAATAGTTTGCAGGCTGTACAGGTCGGCGTTGGTATCGCCCCAGCGGTGGCCGGTCTGCTGCAGGTAGGTCAGGTTCTGGTCGGCGCGTTTGGCAATGACATCCGCAATTTCCAGCGCTTTTTTGTTTTCGCCCACGGCAAACAGGAACCGCACGTAATTGGCCGATACCTGGTCAAATGGAATACTGTTGTCCGGAATCACTTTCAGCGAATAATTCAGCACCTCTCGGGCTTTGTCTTTCTTCTCCTCCCGGATAAGCTGGTCGGCCAGCCGGAAGAACGCGATGCGGGCCGAAATAACCGGCGACCCTTTATACGTTTCATCGTAATACGAGTTCGGATTGTCCAGTTCGCGCCAGAAGGTTTTCTTCATCATGTTCTCGTACATAATGTCCGAGTTGACAAAACCGTCAGCTGCGCCCTGCACACCCACCGGCATCAGGCGGTACGCGTAGCCTTCCAACTGCATATGGTCTTTCAGGCTCAGGTAGTTCTGCGAGGCCAGCGTGGTCGAGAAGTAGATCGGCCGCTGCCAGTTGTTGTTGGCAATGATGTCGAGCATGATCAGGTCCGGCTTGTACAGATCGTTCTTGCCGATGGTCCACTGCAGCGTGTCTTTCACGTACGGACGCAGCGAGGCCGGTAAAAAGTTGGCCTTTTCCACAGCCGCTTTGTCGATAGGCAGGAACAGCACCGACGACGGCATGATGCTGGTCATATCACCCGTGGTGAGGGGTACCTGCACCGCCGGACTGCTCTGCTTAATCAGGCTGATATACTCCTTCAGGTTAATCCCGTTCTTTACAGCTGCGATTTCGTAGAACGGAACAATATCGTTCTTGCCGGTGATGAACTGGTCGAACTCCAGCGAGATCGGCAGGGCTTCAGACTGGTAGGTCCGGCGCTTCATCTGCTGGATATACCAGTCGGTACCCAGCAGGCTGAGGTTACACACGCGAACGTCGGTCCGGAAGCCTTCTACCTCCTGCGCGTACCAGAGCGGGAAGGTATCGTTGTCACCCCCCACAAAAAGTATGGCGTTGGGCGCGCAGGAATTGAGCAGATTCCTGGCAAAATCGACGGAGTGGTAGCGATCCGAGCGGTCGTGGTTATCCCAGCTTTTGGCGGCCATCATCACCGGCACCAGCAGACACAGGCAGGTAACCAGCCCATTCCGCATCAGATCGCTTTTCAGCGAATTACGCAGTCCTTCCGCAATCGCCATGACCCCTAATCCGACCCAAACGGCAAAGAAATAGAACGACGCTACGTAAATATAGTCCCGTTCGCGGGGTTCGGTAGGGGGCGAGTTCAGGAAGATCTGCAGCGCAATACCCGTAAAGAAGAACAGCAGCGCCACAATCAGGAAATCGCGCCGACGGCGGAAATACTGGAAGACAATCCCCAGCAGGCCCAGCAGGAACGGCAGCATGTAAAAGTTATCGCGGGCCTTATTGTCCTTCATCAAATCGGGTACGTTGCTGTCCGACGACCAGGGCAGCAGATAGCCGGCCCCTTCTTCGTCGCTCTCCCGACCCGTAAAATTCCACATCAGGTACCGCCACCACATATGCCCGAGCTGGTAGCTGAACAGGAACTCCAGGTTATCGCCCATGGTCGGCTTTTTCCCTTCCGGAATGTTCAGCATCTGCCGGTAAAGTTGCGTGTGGCCCGGCTGGGTACTGTAAATACGCGGGAAGAGCATCTGATCTTTCGGCTCATATTCGTATACGGGTTTGTAGTCGTATACCACATATTTACTCCCCGACTTCCGGTAGATGGGCTCTCCGCGCTTCTGGTCAATCGGCCGGCCCGTAAAGATGGGACCGTATAGCAGCGACCGGCTGCCGTACTGCTCCCGTTTCAGGTAGGAGATAAAGTTCAGCGCATCGCTCGGGTTGTTTTCGTTGATGGGCGGGTTAAAGCCCGACCGCACCAGCACCTGGATATACGACGCATAGCCGATCAGCACAAACGCCAGGGCCAGCAGTGCCGTGTTCAGGATCACCCGCTGCCGGCGGGCCGACCAGATAATGCCGTACACCAGCGCCCCAATGAACAGGATGGTAAAGAAAATGGTACCAACGTTGAACGGCAGACCAAAGGTGTTGACAAACAGCCGCTCTACCACAAAGGCGGCACTGGGCAGGCCGGGAATAATACCGGAGTTGATGATCCCCAGAATGACCATACCGGCACCAAAGGCCAGCGCACCACCCCAAAAGGTGATTTTCTGATACTTCTTGTAGTAATACAGCAGGGCCAGCGCCGGCAGGGTAACCAGGTTCAGCAGGTGGACGCCGATCGACAGACCCGTGAGGTAGGCAATCAGCAGCAGCCAGCGGTTGGCCGCAGCTTCGTCCTCAATCCGCTCCCAGCGGAAAGCCGCCCACACCACAATGGCCGTAAAAAACGACGACAGGCCGTACACTTCCGCTTCGACCGCCGAGAACCAGAACGTATCCGAGAAGGTATACACCAGGGAGCCTACCGCACCCGTACCCAGCAGGATCAGGGTATCGGCGGTCGAGTAGGTGTCTTCTGCTCTATTCAGCAGCTTCTCGGCGAGCATGGTAATGGTCCAGAACAGGAACAGAATGGTGAAGGCACTAGCTACCACCGATACCATATTTACCCAGAACGCTACTTGTGTTACATCGCCTAAGGCAAAAAGAGAAAAGATACGGCCCAGCAGCAGAAAGAACGGTGCACCGGGCGGGTGGGGTACCTGTAGTTTGAACGAACACGCAATAAATTCGCCACAATCCCAGAAGCTGGCGGTGCGCTCAACGGTTAAGGCATAGGTAAGCAACGCCACCGCAAAGACTGCCCAGCCAGTCAGGGTATTCAAGCGTTTGTACGACTGCATATTAGATAAGTAGGTTGAAGAAAATAGAGAATTGCTGAAGTCTGACTTTTTTACAAGGCCAAAATTAGCAAAATAAAACCCGTCCGGGGCCGGACGGGCTGTTAAAAGTTGTTAAGCGCCAGTACTACGCATTATAAAATATCCATTTCGACAACTCCCGGTAGCTTACCTTCTTGCCGTACATCAGAATACCGACGCGGTAGATGCGGGCCGCCAGCCAGGTGGTGCCGACAAACCCCAGCACCAGCAGAATCATAGACAGGGCCAGTTCCCAGCCCGGTACGCCCATGGGTATGCGCACCATCATGATAATGGGTGAGGTAAACGGAATCATGGAGGTCCAGAACGCCAGGCTACCGTTGGGGTCACGCAGCACAAACTGGGCGATAATGAACGAAAAGATAACGGGCAGCGTAATGGGCAGCATAAACTGCTGCACCTCTGTTTCGTTGTCGACGGCCGCCCCAACGGCGCCAAACAGGGCGCTGTAGAGCAGGTAGCCGCCCAGGAAGTAGAACAGGAAACAGGCGATGATCATGGGCAGATTCAGGCTTTTGATGGCCTTCATTACATCTGCTATAGGGTTGTCTTCAGTCGTCTGGGTTTGCGTCACCGCGTTGTCCCCGCCTTCCTGCATCTGCTGCTGCATACCTGGCTGGGTAGCCATCACTGTCTGCGCCCGCTGCTGGGCAAAGCGAGGGCCAAAAATAGTGGTACCGAGCGACGTCAGCGCAATGGTGAGCACAATCCAAAGGGTGAACTGGGTCAGTCCGACCAGCGCGACACCAATGATCTTACCCATCATCAACTGGAAGGGCTTTACCGACGAGATAATGACCTCGACAATGCGGCTGGTTTTTTCTTCCATTACCCCCCGCATCACCTGCGTGCCGTACACAAATACCGAGATATAGATCAGAAAGGCACAGATACCGCCGATGATGGTGGCTGCGCCCGCACTGCTGGTTTTCTCGCCTTCTTCGCTCAGGCTGATGGTTTCGGAGTCGACGTTTACCTTGGCGTCCTGCAACACCTTACGGGTAATGCCGGCCTGGGTCAGTTTGATGCTTTCAATCTCCTTTTCGATAGCCCGCTCGATGCTGCTTTTCAGTTCCAGGCTGACCCCCTTTTCGGCGAACATCTGCACGTTTTTAGGCTGATCAACCACGTTCTCCGGAATATGCACCAGCACATCCCGCTTGCTGCTCAGGAACTTGGCCTTGGCTTGCTGAAAGGTGCTTTCGGGATAGGTGAACGAGAGCGATTTGGTGTCTTCCAGCTTATTTTTGAACAGACCGCTTTCATCAATTACATCAACTTTCTTCTGCTCGATGGAACTGACAGCGGCCCAGCCCACAAAAGCGTAGAAGCCAAAAATGAGTAAAGGGCCCAGAATCGTCATCACAATAAAGGACTTCTTCCGGACGCGCACTAGGTATTCGCGTTTGAGGATGAGGAATATGATTTTCATGGGGGTAATGAGTGAATGAATGATTGAATTATTGAATGAGTGAGTTACGCGGAAGCAATTCGTTCATTCAATCATTCGCAAATTAAGTAGTAGGTACTTCGCCGACCGCTTTGATAAAGATGTCGTTCATACTAGGGATGTTTTCCCCGAAAGCACGAACCGTGACGCGGTCGATCAGGAGCCGGACGAGGTCGTTGACGGCCGCATCGGGCGGAATGCGGATGTCGGCGCGGACAAAGTTATCCTCCAGTTGGCGCGTGTCGATTACGGCGAAGGCCGGCGGCAGATCCGCCAGACTGCCCTGGTACTCTACATGGTAGGTATGAGTTTTGAACTGCTCTTTGATGGCTTTCTTGGGGCCATCCAGCACCTTGTGCGAACGGTTGATGAGCGCGATATAGTCGCAGAGTTCTTCAACGGACTCCATCCGATGGGTGGAGAAGATGATGGTGCTGCCTTTTTCGCGCAGTTCCAGAATTTCGTCTTTGATCAGGTTGGCATTGATCGGGTCGAAGCCGGAGAAGGGTTCATCCAGGATTACCAGGTCCGGTTCGTGCAGTACTGTAGCCACAAACTGGATCTTCTGCTGCATGCCTTTGGAGAGGTCTTCTACCTGTTTCGTCCACCAGGTTTTGATGTCGAATTTGGTAAACCAGATTTTCAGCTTCTCCATCGCCTGCTTCTCTGACAGACCCTTTAATTGCGCCAGGTACAGTAGCTGCTCGCCTACTTTCATCTTCTTATACAGTCCGCGTTCTTCGGGCAGGTAGCCGATTCTCCGGATATGATCCGGGTGCAGCGGCTGCCCGTCGAAAATGACTTCCCCTTCGTCGGGGCCGGTAATCTGGTTAATGATGCGGATGAGCGAAGTTTTGCCGGCACCGTTGGGACCAAGCAGGCCGAAGATGCTGCCTTTGGGAACCATCAGGCTGACATCGTCGAGGGCCCGGTGCTGGGCGTACTGTTTGACAATGTGGCGGGTTTCTAAGATGTTCATGCGGTTAAGAACTGATTATGTCAAAATTACTAACAGTTCCGGTGGTAAGCTAAAGATTATGATAAAGAGTACGGCGGGTATATAAACGGTCGCAAACAAATGTTTTACTAAAACAAACAGGCTACTGCCGTTTTGCGGCAGTAGCCTGTTCCGAAAAGGGGTAGCTGTAGTTAGTTATAGTAATTGCGAACCTGGAACAGGAGCAGCAGCCACAACAAACCGAATACAATACCAAACACACTGATCGATAGCACGGACGAAACCAGGCTGATCATCTGAGCGTAATAGCTGAATACCCAACCCTGACGTTTCCGGTTGAACAGGCCGGGCAGGGCAAGGGCAGACAACACAAAACTAACAATGGCCAGGATCATGGTAATGCTGTACATCATGCCGACGCTGACGCCACCCATAAAGGATGCCGGCATAAAAAGCGTACCGAGTCCCAGAAACGCCAGGATAGCTGGTAGCCCTATGAGCAGTAAAACCAGGGAGACAATAGGCCAGTATTTAACGAAGCCTTCCCGGAAATTAAGGGGAATCTGGAACGGCGCTTTGTCGGTGAAATAAGGGGCCAGTTCGGGTTCAAGAATTGCCTGTTGTGCCATGGCGGTAGATAACGGTTAAGTGAAGTAAAACAGTTAGGAATCAGCTACCAACCTACATATTCGACCCAATAAACACAAGCAAACGCCCAAATATCCTTTATGCCGTAATCTGTTCCTCCGGCGTAGGCTGTTTGTCGCCTTCCCACTTGGAGATGATACACGTAGCTACGGCATTCCCGGCCACGCTCGTGGCCGAACGCCCCATGTCCAGGAAGGGGTCAATACCCAGGATCAGGGCCAGCCCTTCAACCGGCAGGTCAAACATGGCCATGGTTCCGGCAATCACCACCAGCGACGCCCTCGGTACCCCCGCAATGCCTTTAGATGTCACCATTAGCGTCAGCAGCATCACGATCTGCTGCTGAAGCGTTAGCGAGACGCCATACGCCTGTGCCAGAAAGCCCGTGGCGAAGGTCATGTACATCATGGAGCCGTCGAGGTTGAACGAATACCCCAGCGGCAGCACAAAGCCAATAATGCGCGGGGAGATCCCGAACTCCTCGAGGGCTTTAATCTGCTGGGGCAGCGAGGCTTCCGAACTGGCCGTACTAAACGAAAGCAGGAGCGCGTCTTTGATCTGCGCCATCAGCTTGAAGAACGGAATGCCGATGACCGCGCAGATGCCGGCCAGGATGACGAATACAAAAAAGAGTAATCCGCCAAAAAAACACACCAGCAGGTAGGCATAGGAAATCAGGATGCCTAAGCCTTTGGCGGCAACAACGGCCGTCATCGCTCCGAGTACGGCGTATGGAGCCAGTTGCATCACGTAGCCGACCATCTTAAAGACAATCTCGCTGAGGGAGTCCAGCGCCTTCATGATGTTTTTGCCTTTTTCGCCGATGGCCCCCAGCGCTACCCCGAAGAACAAGGCAAAGACTACGATCTGAAGAATTTCATTTTCGGCCAGCGCCCGGAACGCGCTATCCGGGAAAATATGCAGGATAAACTCTTCAATGCTGTTCAGTTTTTTGCCTTCGATACCCACACTGGTACCGGCCGCCGGGCGTGGCCAGCTCTGAATTTCGCCCGGTCGGGTAATGTTCACCACCACCAGACCGATGGTCAGGGATAAAATAGTGGCGAAATAAAAGTAACCCAGCGTCTTTAGGCCAATGCGACCTACCGCTTTGAAGTCGCCGAGCTTGGCAATACCCACCACGAGCGTTGTAAACACCAGTGGGCCTACAATCATTTTGATGAGCTTTAAAAATACTTTGCTGATGATCTGGAACTTATCTCCTACCGAAGCAGCCGTTGCAGCATCGGTGGTAGCGTATAAAATCTGACCGAAAATGACACCCAGCACAAAGCCAAGCACGATTTTGGTGGTGATGTTGAATTTCATCCAATTGAGAAAAAACAATAAAAGACTAGTGGAATCCTAACAAAAATAGGAGAAAAAACCGAAAAAGTACCCGCTTCGGCTATGCTTCACCGGAAGATGCGACGGTATATTGGCTTACGGTAGGCAAATTGTGCCCACAGGAGGGGGAATAATAACCAGTCGGTCAGACGCGTTGGCGTACGGTACCTGATATCGTCGATAATGACGGTGTGGCTGCCCCGGCGAACCAGCCGGTGACGGTGCCGCCAGTAAGAGAGAAAAAAAGGAAGCTTGCGGCCTTCGTCGATAAAATAGATCTCGTCGGGGCTTTCCTGCTGGTCCGTGATATCACTGATCCAGTCCTGCCGGAACAGGAGAAAATTCAGTTGCAGATGCACCACATCCCCTTTCCGGCACCCATCAAACCGGACTACGTTCACCGGCGGAAACGGCGGACTCAGCTTCTCGAACAAGCTTCGGTCGAAACCAGCCCAGACCTGGGGCAGGGGTTGATTGACGGGGGTTTTGAGGATAAGGTGCATCTGTACTACAACTTCTCCAGAATCCGCTCCATCGATACGTCGTGGCCGATTCGCTGCTTCAGCTCGCTGATCGGTACGCGTACCTGCTCGGTGGTGTCGCGGTAGCGGATGGTCACAGTATCGTCTTCCAGCGTCTGATAGTCGACGGCGATGCAGAACGGCGTACCGATGAGGTCCTGCCGGGTATAGCGTTTACCGATGGCGTCGCGTTCTTCGTAAATAACCCGGAACTCGCTGCGGAGCTGCTTCACAATCTGCTGCGCTTTTTCGGGCAGCCCATCCTTGCGCACCAGCGGGAACACGGCTGCTTTTACCGGAGCCAGCGCCGGGTGCAGTTTCAGGTACGTGCGCGTTTTCTGCGTGTCGCCTTCGCCCACCACTTCTTCGGTATATGCGTTGCAGAACACGGCCAGGAACAACCGGTCGGCGCCGACAGAGGTTTCAACTACGTACGGAATGTAATTCTGGTTGATTTCCGGATCGAAGTACTGCATCTTCTTCCGCGACAGTTCCTGGTGACTTTTCAGGTCGAAGTCGGTGCGGGAGTGGATACCCTCAATCTCGCGGAAACCGAACGGGAATTCATACTCAATATCCACAGCCGCGTTGGCGTAGTGCGCCAGTTTTTCGTGGATGTGGAACTTCAGCTTTTCGGCCGGCAGACCTACGGCTTTGTGGAAATTCAGCCGCGTGTCGCGCCAGCGCTCGTACCAGTCCATTTCGGTGCCGGGGCGGACAAAGAACTGCATCTCCATCTGCTCGAACTCGCGCATCCGGAAGGTGAACTGCCTCGCTACGATCTCATTTCGGAACGCCTTCCCAATCTGCGCAATACCGAACGGAATCTTCATCCGGCCGGTCTTCTGCACGTTCAGAAAGTTGACAAAGATACCCTGCGCCGTTTCTGGACGGAGGTAGATCAGGCTGGCATCTTCGGCCACAGAGCCCACCTGCGTGGAGAACATCAGGTTAAACTGCCGGACTTCGGTCCAGTTGGCGGTGCCGGAAATCGGACACACAATGCCTTCGCTGATGATCAGGTTCCGCAGTCCTTCCATATCTTCAGCGCCCTGCAGGCGACCGAGTTCATTGCGCAAAGCTTGCCCGCGTGCTTCATCACCGGCTTTCTCATACTGTTCGGCCTTGCCTTCCAGCAACTGGTCGGCGCGGTAGCGTTTCTTGGAATCTTTGTTATCGATCATCGGGTCGTTGAAGGAGTCAACGTGCCCGGAGGCTTTCCAGGTCAGCGGGTGCATGAAAATGGCGGCATCGATCCCTACCACGTTGTCGTTCAACTGGGTCATAGCCTTCCACCACAGGGTCTTCAGGTTATTTTTCAGTTCAACGCCGTTCTGACCGTAGTCGTACACGGCCTGCAAACCGTCATATATTTCACTGGAGGGGAAAACAAAGCCGTATTCTTTGGCGTGGGCGATAATATCCTGTAGCGACGTAGCCGGGGTGCCGGCCGCCGGCGATTGAGTTGTTGCATCCATAGTCCCGCAAAATTAAGAAAGATAGGCGGATGCTCAAGACTCTTGCCGACTCTTCCAAAAAACAACCCCGGCCAACGCACGTTGGCCGGGGCAAAGAGGAGGTTGTGGATGAATATTACTTTTTAAGGACCCGGAGCGTTTGGGTAACCGTATCGTTGGTCGCCCGCAGCAGCAGCAGTCCGGCTGGTACGTGGCCCACCTGGAATGTGTGTCGTTCGACCGGTCCGGCCTGGCCGATGCGTTTGCTTTCAATGACGCGGCCCTGCAGGTCGGTGAGCGACAGGTGCAGCGGCTGGCCGGTAATCCCAGTCACTTCTACCTGGATCTGCTGTTGCACCGGGTTTTCCAGTACCTGCATACGCCAGCCCTCAGCCGACGCGGTTGCTGCACGAGCGCTGGCCTGACCGGGCGCTTCGGTGCGCAGGTTATAGATGGAAATGGTACTGCTGACCTCGTTGGCCAGGATAATCATGGCCGTGTCGTTGGGGCTTTCGCTGGCCTGAATATACAGGATACCTTCCGGCCCCAGATCACCGGTCCCGGATGTGGTCGACCGGTTATTGATGTATTGCAGGAATTCGGGCTGGCGCGGGTTGCTGATGTTATACACCATGATACCCCCGATCCGCTCCAGTGAGATATACGCGTAGGTTTTGCCGCCGATTTTAGCCACGGTTACGCCTTCCGGCTCTGGTCCCTTGTCGTCGCTCCGGTTTTTCAGGGTCGGGGTGCCGGTGGTGTTGCTGGCGTTGAAGATGGGTCCATAGACTGGATCCTGTCGGGTAATCTGTTCAAAGGTATCTCCGCTATCGTACACCTGCTCACCCGAATCGGCGTTCCAGATGCTGAATGAGCGGGCTCCCAGGGCGTAGATCTCATCGAAATCGCCGTCGCTGTCGGTATCGCCAAGCGTGGTGGTGACGTTCAGTCGGCCCAGGTTAGCGTTTGCTTTCAGAGCGGCCGCATTCGGAAAAGCGGTGGGGTCGAGCTTGTAATTCGCGTTCCCCAGTCGCAGAATCTCCGAAAAGCCGTCGTATTCCCGGGCGTCGCCTTCGTTGGCTGTAATTAGGTAACGCTGACCGCCGATTTCAAAATTAGCCAGGGCATCGGGCATATAAATTCCTTTCACGGGTCTCGGAATAATGGAAACCGTCGTACCGTTATCCGAGGCATCGAAGCCGTTTCCGGCAAGCGAGTGATCTTTGAAACCCAGCGGTAACAGATTGGTCAGGCTGGCGCTATTAATGTCGACTACGGCAATGGCGTTGTTTTCCTGCAGGGTGACGTAAGCCGTTTGGGAGTCGTGCGCAACGGTGATGTATTCGGGCTCAAAATCCTGCGATGCGGAGGCATTCTTACCAAAAATGCGGATACCCATCGCCCGTAGTTCGGCTTCACGGCCATTGTAGGCCGTGAAATCGAGGGTTCTGACGTCCTGCTGCGTCAGGTTTTTCGGCTTATTACCGCTGCCGGCCAGCGCTATAATGCTGATAGAGCCGTTAGGATCATCGGTATAAGCCGTATTCGGCTCTCCCTCGTTGGCCGTCAGCACATACTGACCATTCGGTGAGAACACCACCATATCCGGCATGGCACCCACCTCGACGGAATTCAGGAACTGGCCGTCGGTCGTCAGGAATACCACGCGGC
Source organism: Nibrella saemangeumensis (assembly GCF_039541915.1). Taxonomy (NCBI): domain Bacteria; kingdom Pseudomonadati; phylum Bacteroidota; class Cytophagia; order Cytophagales; family Spirosomataceae; genus Nibrella; species Nibrella saemangeumensis. Next base: position 15,041 of record NZ_BAABHD010000023.1, on the reverse strand, counting down.
CGTTCCGTTGCGGATTCACGTTCTCTACGGCGGCAGCAACAATACCTTTGTGCACATCGACGCTGTTGATGCCGCCCCCGTACAGGGCCATGCTAATGGTTTTTACGGTGTGAATGGTCCGGATGTCCGATATGTCCAGAATTTCCAGCTTGTTCTGTCCGGAATTCACCACAAACAACCGGCGGGTTGCTGGATCGTACGCGGCAATTTCGGTGGTAGGTGCCGGACTGCTTCCGCTGCCCGCTTTAAAACTGGTTTTATACACTAATTCAGGGTTCACCCGTTGGGCCGAAACGGGTTCGATAAGGGCCACCAGGCAGATTGCCCAGGCAAGTACATGTTTTTTCATAAGGCGACTGAGAATGGATCATGTGATTGGATTGATGAGGCAAATATCCCCCAGTTTGCTAGTGAGGACGTTACGTGAAATTTAAGAAACTGTTATGGTATTATGTATAGTAATAATAAAGAATAAAGTTGGCTTAACAGTGTCCGGGTGTTACCTCCGCTACTAGTAGCAGTCATAAAGCAATACACTGCCTGCTATAATGCCCAGGAACGTTTTTACCCTTATCCGCGACTACTTCGGTTTATCCCACAAAGAAGCGACCGGTTTTCTGGTTGTTCTGCTGATCACCAGCCTGTTTCTGGTATCGCCATTGCTGTACCGCTATTTTGTGCCGGATACCGTGCCCGACACCTCGGCAGCGGATCAGCGCCGACTCGACAGCCTGGTGGCGCTGATGAAGATAGAGAAAGTGGCAGGACCGTATGATCGCGAAGAATCGGAGAAGACCATTGCTGAACGGTACAATGAGCCCAGTCGCTCTTCCGGTCGGTTGTTTCCATTCAATCCAAATACCGCCACCGTAGCGAAGTGGCAGGCGTTAGGTCTTCCGCCTTGGCTGGCCCAGCGGATTGAGCGGTATCGATCCAAAGGCGGGCAGTTCCGGAAGAAGGAAGACTTGCGGAAGATTTACGACTTTCCGCCAGCGCTGTACGAGCGGCTGGAGCCCTATATTCAATTGCCGGAGCAAACGGCCACACCGGTGTATGCCAGCCGGACGCCTACCGTAGAGCGGTCGTTTGATCGCACCCCGGAAGTGTCTACTACCCGCCCTGCGGCTAAACCGGCACTGGTTCCGTTTGACATCAATACCGCCGATACCACGGAACTGAAGCTGCTGAAGGGTATTGGTTCTAAACTGGCGGCCCGTATTGTTAAATTCAGGGATGCACTGGGCGGTTTTGTCTCTGAGGAGCAGTACCGCGACATTTTCGGTCTCGATTCATTGGCGCTGGAAGAAATGCACCGGTATGCGCAGGTAAAGTCATCGGTTCAGAAGCTGAACATTAATACCGCCACCGCCGAAGAACTGGACAAACACATGTACATCTCCTTCCGGCAGGCGCAGGTGATTGTCAATTACCGCAACCAGCACGGTCTATTTGCCTCACTGGAGTCGCTGAAGCCGATTCGCGTGCTGGATGCGAAGACGATTGAGAAACTCGGACCTTATCTGGCATTTTAGGTAATGGTTTTGGTGTGAATCCTGATTAGAACCAAGAAGAGGAAATTTATTGAAACCTCATTCGCCTAATCCGGTTAGCTAATCAAAACCAATTTAAAACGTTATGAACCGGAAAAGTCAATCAACACGAGGCTTTGTGGTGCTATGGTGTAGTTTGCTTATGTCGTTGTGGGCCTGTAACGCCACCACGTCGTCTGACACCCGGAAAGTGCTGGAGACCCAGAACGGGATGGCCACGTATTACAGCAAATGGTTTCAGGGTAAGGAAACCGCCAATGGTGAAGAATTCGACAACCGTGACCCGACCGCTGCGCATCGTACGTATCCGCTCGGAACGGTGGTGCGGGTAACCAATGTCGATGAAGGCGGAAAGTCCGTGGTCGTACGCATCAACGACCGGGGTCCCTACGGCGAAAACTGGGAGGAAGGTACCATCATTGACCTGTCACAGGCTGCGGCTAAACAATTGGGTATGATGAAAGACGGCCAGGTCAATGTTAAGGTTGAGGTGCTGGAGTGGGGTGACAATGAGCGGGTAGACGAACCGAAATAATCGCCGGACTTTCCCGATCTGATTGTCAGTTGGGATTGTAGATAAGCCTTTCGTAGCTTTCGTAGCTATTGAAGGCTTTTTTTATGTACCAACGACACCTATACGTGGCTGTTCTGTTCTTCCTGGTGGCCTGTCATCGGCCAGCCAGCCAGACTGCGCAATCGACGAATACCCCAACCTACTTTCCCGGTAAAGGCGATGCCTGGGAGCGCCGGAAACCAGAACAGGTCGGCATGGATGCCGCGCTGCTGGAAGAAGCAGTGGCCTTCGCCCGAACCCGCGAGACCAGACAGATGCCCCGCGACTTCTCGACGCAGGAAGAAGTATTCGGCAAACTGATCGGCCCCATTCCCAGCGACCGGGCCGAAACCAACGGCATCGTACTGCGGCACGGGTACATAGTGGCCGAGTGGGGTGATACCCGGCGCGTCGATCCCACCTACAGCGTCGCCAAAAGTGTGCTGTCTACTATCCTGAGTATTACCATCGACCGGGGTATGATCAAAAACATCACCGACCCCGTGGCAAATTACATCCGCGACGGCGGCTACGACTCAGAACATAACCGCAAAATTACCTGGGAGCACCACGCCCGGCAGACCAGTGAGTGGGAAGGCGAACTCTGGGGCAAAAAACACGACTTTGTCGGCAAGGAAGCGTTTGGGCGGGGTGAGCGCAAACCCAGGGCGTTGCAGGAGCCCGGTACGTTTTATGAATACAACGATGTGCGTATCAACCGCCTGGCGCTGTCGCTGCTGCGCATCTGGCGCAAACCGCTGCCGCAGGTGCTGAAGGAGGAGATTATGGACCCCATTGGAGCTTCCGACACCTGGCAGTATATCCCTTACCCCAATGCGGTTGCCGAAGTGGACGGGAAAATGATGCCGTCGGTGAGCGGAGGTACCCGCTGGGGGGGAGGGCTCTGGATCAATGCCCGCGACGAAGCCCGGTTTGGTTACCTGTACCTGCGCAATGGTCGCTGGGGAAACCGGCAGATCGTGTCGGCCGACTGGGTTCGGCAGGCCGTAGCGCCGGGAGCGGTCAAGTCGGATTATGGCTATTTGTGGTGGCTCAACACCGACCGCAAAGCCTGGCCCAGCGCCCCGGCCTCCAGTTACGCAGCCCTCGGTGCCGGTCCCAATACCATCTGGATTGATCCCGAACATGACATCGTCATTGTCTGGCGCTGGCACGATGGTAATCCGGATGAACTGATTAAGCGCGTTCTGGCGGCTGTGAAGAAATAGCGTTTCAACGGGGTCGCCGGGCGGCCCCGTTGAAACAAATCAGAAATTCGGCTTAAGCAGGTACTTGGAATAAAACTCGTCGATTACCCGAACGGCTTCAGTAGGCGTATCGACCAGGTTGATCAGCTTCAGATCCTCGGGGTTAATGTTGCTTTCCTGTTTCAGCATGACCGTTTCCAGCCAGTCGAGCAGGCCCTGCCAGTAGGTCCGGCCGACGAGTACAATCGGGAAAGGGGCAATCTTTTTGGTCTGAATCAGGGTAACTGCCTCAAACAGTTCATCCAGGGTACCCATACCACCGGGCATGACCACAAAGCCCTGCGCGTACTTGACAAACATTACCTTGCGAACAAAGAAAAAGTCGAAGTTGATGCTTTTATCCGGGTCGATGTAAATATTGCTTTCCTGTTCGAACGGCAGCTTGATATTCAGACCGACCGACTTACCGCCCTGTTCAAAAGCGCCTTTGTTACCGGCCTCCATAATACCCGGACCACCACCGGTAATAACTCCGTAGCCGTGCCGTACCAGTTTGGCAGCAATTTCTTCGGCCATTTTATAGTAAGGGTTGTCGGGCTTGGTACGGGCCGAACCAAAAATAGAGACGCAGGGGCCAATTTTAGCGAGCTTGTCAAAACCTTCGACAAATTCAGCCATCACTTTAAAAATAACCCAGGAATCAGAGCTTTTTATTTCGTTCCAGTTGCGGTCCTGAAAGGCTTCCTTAATACGTTGCTCGTCGGGGGTGAGCAGCAGTTCGTCACGTTCGGGGAGTTCGCGGGCTATTTTAGCAGTACTTTGGGTTTCAGAGCGATGTACAGTTTCTTTCGTTTCCATAAAGTAGGATCGTATTCAGCAGGCGACTCGTCGGCGACCTGCTTTGGATGTAACATAGGGTTTCCCCCGGATTGTTTGAAAAACGGCCGAATTCCTCCCATATGACGGCGTTTCTGATTTGGGGAACACAATAACGTATATTTGCAGGAATTCTGTTCATTTTCTGCCCAAAATATTGAGCGTATGAAATCAAAGATAGCCATCGGAGCCGACCATGCCGGCTTTGCCTATAAAGAAGAGATAAAAGTATGGCTGGAAAACAAAGGGTACGACGTAGAGGACTTCGGCACCTATTCTGAAGCATCGGCCGACTACGCCGACTTTGCGCACCCGGTTGCGCTGGCCGTTGAAGAAGGTCGCGCCGAACGGGGAGTGCTGGTGTGTGGCAGCGGCCAGGGGGTAAGCATCACTGCCAATAAGCACCAGGGTATACGGGCCGCCCTGGTCTGGGCACCCGAACTGGCGGCCTTATCCCGCCAGCATAACAACGCCAACATCATCTGCCTGCCCGAGCGGTTCATCTCCGCCGAAACCGCCCTCCAGTCCGTCGACATCTTCCTGAATACCGAATTTGAAGGCGGCCGCCACGAACGGCGAGTAGCCAAGATAAGTTGTTGATTAGTTAATTGGTTCATTGGTTAGCTGGTTAATTGGTGCCCAGTCAACTAATCAACCAATGAACCAATCAACTAATTAACCACTCTCCGATACACCCCCACATTCCCCGTCTTCTGATACTGTTCGGCGAGGGCGGGAGCGCGCAGGAAGAGTTTGTCGACTACGTTTTGCTGGTCGATGATGTATTCGGGCGGGTCCCGGCGGAAGTGGTCGTACACGTCGATGACCGCATCGTAGTTGTCGAGGTTCCGGAGGTCGTATTTGGCCAGTCCCCAGTTGAGGTAGGGCGTAGCCGGCCGGTTGTAGCGGTAGGCACTCAGGTCGTCGCCAATGACCAGAATCTTACGGTTCTGGATATTGTCGGGGAGCGCTGAAGGCTTCACCTGTAAGTTGCTCAGGGTACCAATGTTCAGGCCCGGTAAAAGCTGGAAGGCACCCTGGTAAAAGATCACCAGCATCACCAGAAAGAAGCCGGTGAAGGTCAGTTCGGCCAGCCATAGCTTGCGGGCATTCATGAAATAATGCACTGTGAAAAAGGCCATGGCCGGGATGAAGCTCAGAAACTGCATCGGGGCCAGATACGGCATCAGCACGATGGTCAGCACGTTGGTCAGGAACCAGAGCATCATGATCTGCTGACAGCGCTGCTGGAAGTTGACGTACCGCCCCCGCGTCTGGAACAGGCTCAGAAACCCCAGCACGCTCAAAGAGAGTGGGATAAAGAGCGAGGCAAACAGGGTGCGAAAGTCGCTGAGGCCATACTGCCGCACCCGGAACACCGACGCGATCAGGTTGCGGTTGAGGTCGTCCAGCCCGTTGTTGAGGTAGTAATACAGCAGCAGCAGAAGAAAGGGAAAAAAGAACCCGAACAGCGACAGCGAATGCTGCCGGAACGTGGCTCCCGTATACAACAACAGGGAGATAGCCGCCCACAGAATAAACAAGGCGGAGGGCAGGTAAGACAGGGCCGCCAGACTGATGTAAAATCCAATCTCAAACACTTCGTCGGTGGCGCCCTGCCGCACCATCTGCTTCACCAGCGTACCAAACGCCAGCAGCAGAAACGTCGTAGAGATCAGCACGGGCGACAGCGTGGTGCAATCGAATGAGAGGTTCAGGAACAGCGTATAGACCAGGCCGGGCCAGAAGTTACGGTCCGGGTAGATGTCGTTGACGTTCATCACGTAGTTAAAATACATGATCTGAAACACCGACAGGATGGTAGCGGCCGTGTGGAAGATAAACTGCGACCGTCCGAACAGGGTATCGATCAGCCGGTAGATCAGCGCCGACAGCGGACTCACGCTGTCCCAGATGTCGCGGTACAGCATATAGCCCTGGTTCATCTGCTCGCCCACGAGCATCCAGTTCAGTTCGGGAATCAGGAGGGGGAGCGGGTTCAGCAGGAACGGCAGCCGGATCAGGCCCAGCAGTACCATCAGGCTGATGTATTGGTACGGCGCGTAAGAACGAAAGAAACTCAGCAAGACAATTCAGAAAATTAAGAACGCATCAGAGAGCGAATTTACGCGATTCTTCGGCAGAATGAAAAAAGGTACGGATATTTGCAGTCCGTCGCAGACCGATCCGCTTTACCGGCTCGTTTTCTGGTAGGAGAATACCTCTGTTACGTGATGTTAACAAACCCGGTCCGGCGGGGTTATACCCTCAGCCTGAGACTTAATGCAGCTTATGGAATCAAAGAGACAACAAAAAGTAGCCCGTCAGGTGCAAAAAGATTTAAGTGAGATATTTCAGCGGGAGATGGCGCACCAGTTTGGCGGGGCCTTCATCACCGTGACCAACGTGCGTATCTCACCCGATCTGAGCATTGCCAGGATATACCTGAGTTTTCTGGCCACTAAAAATAAAAACCTGCTGCTGGATACCATTCGCGAAAAAAGCCGGAGTATCCGTCAGCATCTTGGTGAGCGGGTACGCCACCAGCTGCGCATCGTACCGGACCTCCAGTTTTTTCTGGACGATACGGCCGAGTATGCCGCCCAAATGGATAAATTGTTTGCCGGCCTCGATATTCCCCCCGCACCACCCGAGGAAGAAGAGGAATAACCATGAATTTGCCTTATTGGATTGCCCACCGGTATTTTTTCAGTCGGAAGAAGCGCAGCTTCATCAGTATGCTGTCGATCCTGTCGATGCTCGGCGTTGGCGTGGGTACAATGGCGCTGGTAGTCGTGCTGTCAGTATTCAACGGTATGGAAGAGCTTAACCGGGCGATCTTCAAGACCTTTGAAGCGGATCTGACCATTTCGCCAAAGCAGGGCAAGCGCTTTCAGGCATCGGACACCCTGCTGACCCGTATCCGGCAGACACCGGGGGTGGGCCTGGTTACGTCGGTGATCGAAGACAATGCGCTGGCGCGATACGCCGATGCGCAGACGGTGGTGAAACTCAAGGGCGTTGAAGAGAACTACCTGCAACGGCGGCAGCTCGACACGGCCGTGGTGGAAGGCCGGCTGCTGCTGCGCGACAACAATGCTACCTTTGCCGTGGTGGCCGAGGGGGTCCGGAATGAGCTCAGCATCCGGCGCGAAGATGTGCTGACTCCGCTGGAGTTGTGGTACCCGCAGCGGGGCGCTACGCTCTCGGTGCTGTCTACCGATGCCTTCAACCAGCAGGCCCTGAATGTGTCCGGCGTATTTTTCATCGAGCAGCGCTACGATGACTATGTAATTGCGCCTATCTCTGTGGTGCGGGCGCTTGTTGACTATGAGCCCGACGAGCTAACCAACATTGAAATTCAACTGGCCCCCAGGGCTGAATTGGCTACGGTTAAGAAAGCACTGCTGCCCGTTGTCGGCGAATCGCTGCAGATCCGGGACCGCGATGACCTGAATACCGATCTGTACCGGGCCATCCGCATCGAAAAACTGTTTGTGGCGCTTACCCTGTCGTTTATCATTCTGGTGGCCTCCATGAATATTTTCTTTTCGCTGTCGATGCTTGTTATCGAAAAGAAAGAAGACATTCGGATTCTCAACGCCATGGGTGCCACGCCCGGTCTGATCCGGCGTATCTTTCTGACAGAAGGGACCATCATCGCGCTTATTGGCGCGCTGGTCGGGCTGGCGTTAGGGGTTGGATTATGCCTGTTGCAGGAGGAGTATGGGTTTGTCCAGATGGGAACCGTCAGTTCTATTATTGATGCCTATCCCGTGCGGGTAGAGGCCGGCGATCTGATACTGACGGGAACCGTTGTGATTTTAATAACCCTGCTGACTTCCTGGTTTCCGGCCCAGCGGGCCGCCCGGAGCATGACCTGACTCATGGAGCGTTGAGCTGGCAGTGTTGACTTGTACGTGCAGTGATGAAAAAGATCGTTACATTATTTCTTCTGATTAGCTTTTTGACTGCCGGCGGAAGCCTTGTGCTGGCGCAGGCGGGGAAAGGTGCGGACTCCGTCCGGCGATCGGCTGGGCCTGTGGTCCGCAAAGGCCCTTACAACGCCAGCCGCACCCTGAAACATGACCTGCTGCATACCCGGCTGAATCTGCGCTTCGACTGGAACCGGCAGCATGTGCTCGGTAAAGCTACGCTGCGCGTCAAGCCTTATTTCTACCCGCAGAATACCCTGGAGATTGATGCCAAAGGGTTTGACATCAAAAGTGTTCACCTGATCGATACGCTGGTAAGCGCCGACGCCCGGCAGCGGCAGCCGGCCACCCAATATGTGTTTGATAAACTGAACTACACCTACACCGACCGCCGGGTGCTCCGGGTAACGCTGCCACGCACCTACACCCGTAAAGACACGTTTGATATTCAGATTGAATACACCGCCAAACCCAACGAGTTGCCCTTTGTGACGGGGCGCTCCGAAGGCGCTACCACCAGCGATAAAGGGCTGTACTTTATTAACCACGACGGCTCTGAACCCAACAAGCCGCGCCAGATCTGGACCCAGGGCGAGACGGAGGCCAACTCCTGCTGGTTTCCGACCATCGACACGCCCAACGAGAAAATGACGCAGGAGATCTACCTGACCGTCGACAGCAAGTACCGCACCCTCTCGAATGGCCGGCTGGTTTCCTCCCAAAACAACGCCGACGGCACCCGCACCGATTACTGGATACAGAATAAACCCCACGCGCCTTACCTGACCATGATCGCCGTGGGCGAATTCGCTTATGTAAAAGACGAAATGGCCAACGGGCTGGAGGTGAGCTATTATGTTGAGCCGGCTTACGAGAAATACGCCCGCGCTATTTTTGGCCGCACGCCGGAGATGATCGCGTTTTTCTCCAATATCTTCGGCATCGAATACCCCTGGGACAAGTACAGCCAGATAGCCGTGCGCAATTTTGTGAGCGGAGCCATGGAAAATACCACCGCCACTGTTCATGGCGAATCGGTGCAGATGGACGACCGCCAACTGGCCGATGAAAATTCCGATGCGGTGATTGCCCACGAACTGGCCCACCACTGGTTCGGCAACCTGGTCACCTGCGAATCCTGGGCCAACCTGCCCCTCAACGAGTCGTTTGCCAACTACGCCGAATACCTCTGGTTTGAGTACGCCCGCAGCCCCTACGAGGCCGATATGCACGGTCAGTCAGATCTGAACCAGTACCTGGCTGAGGCCGAGCAAAAGCAGGAGCCGCTGATCCGCTACGGGTATACCGATCGCGAGCAGATGTTCGACCACCACTCCTACGCCAAAGGAGGCCGGGTGCTGCACCTGCTCCGGAAGATTGTCGGCGACGATGCCTTTTTTGCCGCCATGAACCGGTACCTGACTCGCAACCGCTTCGGTACCGCCGAACTGGCCGATCTGCGCATAGCTTTCGAGGAGGTGACCGGCGAAGATCTTACCTGGTTCTTCGAGCAGTATTTCCTGTCGCCCGGCCATGCCCTGGTAAAAGTGGAGCCGGACTATGCCTCCGGTAAGGTGACGCTGAAAGTCACACAGCAGCAGGATTCTACCACCACCCCCATTTACCGGCTGCCGGTGAAGGTAGATGTCTGGGTGAAAGGCCAGAAGCGAAGCTACGATGTGGTGGTCGATAAAGCGAAGCAGTCGCTCACCTTCCCCGCCGAGCAGCGCCCCGACCTGGTCATCTTCGACGCTGATCACCGGATCATCGGTACGGTGGAGCAGGAAAAAAACCGCAAAGAACTGGTCTTTCAGTACTACCATGCCGACACCTACCAGGACAAATACGAGGCCATCACCCGCCTGGAAGATAAAAGGGCCCTGGTCGATTCGACCGTTCGGAGGATGATGATCACCGCTATGAACGATCCGTTCTGGAAGATCCGGCAGGTCGCCATCAGCAACTTTGCCGAATACGACGGTCCGCAGTTCCAGGATATTGAGCGGATCGTGCAGGGCAAAGTACGCAGCGACGAGAAGCCGGCCGTCAGGACCGAGGCTGTAGTGACGCTGGCGTCGTTTGCCGATAACGTCAATGAACCCATCTTCCGCGAGGCCATCAACGACTCATCGTATTCGGTGGTGTCGGCGGCCCTGGATGCGTATCTGATGAACAAGCCTGGCGATGCGGCCCAGATTGTGTCGCGGTTTGAGCAGGTCCCCAACGGAGACATTATCACGGCCGTAGCAAACTACTACGCCGGCACACCCGACGAAAAACGGTACGACTGGTTTGTGGAAAAACTAAAGACCCTAAAGCCACAGGATCAGTATAACTTCCTGCAGGTGTTTGGGAAATACCTGATTAAGTCGAGCCCGGACATACAGCGCCGGGCCATTCCGTTGCTGGAAAGTACCGCCCGCAATGATGCTGCCCACTTTGTTCGTTTCGGAGCTTACCAGGTATTAGGATTATTGCAGGATATTGAAGGGGTAAAAGCCATCCGGCGTGATATTCGCGGCAGCGAGCGCGACGCCCGGTTGAAGGAAATGTATGAGCAGTTCCGGGATTTTTAAGAACCGGAACCGGTAAAGTTAATTTCCCAGCCCTGGTAAAAGCCCGTTCGGTAATTGGGGTAACTGATGCCGGATGGGATTGTTTTTTGAATATTACCGTATAATCGATTTTTTTTTAAGTCTCCGGTTTAATAAGTAGGTTCGCCTTAGCAAATTCTTCCACAAGAGCCGGGCCTATGAACAATTCTACCCTTCTTTTTAACGCAGATAAAATTGCAATTAAATAATAATGAAAGGGCGATTAATTCTAATCCAGGCTGTTGTTTTAGTGCTTGTCAATCACCGAACTTTGACTTAAATCTAGTAAGACACCTAACTACAAAGATGAACTTCGACCGCTTCTTCATTATTTCCAGCCTGCTCGGAGACGAGTTTTACAAGACCCACCAGAACAGCAACGCCAACCCTGACCTTGACGCTCTGGAGAAGCAGTTCCGTCTGTTGTACAACCAGCCTATCGGCGATTACATGACCAGCGGCCTGCCCACGTTTATGATCAAGAAAAAGCAGTATATAAAGCTTCGTTGAGCGGCCATTCCCATTCGGCGAATTGACCGTAACCGCTATTGAAGAGCAGTACCCCATAAACGGGTGTTGCTCTTTTTTTATGCACCGGCTTTTCCCGAAACGGTGTGCCGGAGTACTCAGACCAGACTTTGCTGCAGTCGCCGGTTCAACAGGTAAAGCACCAGCGCGTAGAAAGCACAGCCAATACCGTAGTATACAAAGAAAGACGTAAGGCCTGTCTGATTTAGTCTGGCCCCGGCTTCCATGCTTCGAAATGTCCAGTAGGTAGGCACCAGGCCGGTGATGTGCGCGGCCGGGTGCAGGATAAAATAAATAAGGCCGGGGCTGATCAGGAGCGTGTTCAGGATCTTCATCTGAGCCAGTCCTTCAATTCGGTTTTTGGCCATTGCTCCCAGCCAAAGGGCAATCAGGGGAGCCCCCAGGCTGAATTGCAGGGCCAGGAGTATTTCAATACTAGGAGGGAACTGGGCAATCCGGCCCCAGTGGATGAGCGTGAAGTTGACCAGCGCCGATACCACCAGGCCTACCAGCAACCGCGAGAAGGTGAGTCTGATGCCCGATACCGGGAGGACCCGTATTACCTGCCAAAGGTTTTCTTCTTTCTCCTCCAGCAGCAGAAAGCCGTAAATGAAGCCAAACATCGTGGCCGACTGCAAGCACCCCCACATCAGTAACACCAGCCGGTAAGGAGCCATTATTGGAAATTGCTCCACCAGCAGTGGAACACCCCACCGGATTATGAAAAAGCACAGCAAGGGAAAGGCCAGAATACCCCGGAAAATAGGCTCCCGGAAGGTAGATCGAAAATCGGTAGCGCTAAGAGCCAGAAAGGAGTTCATGTGAGTTGATGTTGTGTGATACGAAGCGCCAGAAGCCAGCTAAGCCACATCCAGAGCAGCAAGTGGCCGTACAGCAGCAGGACATATCCAATGGGCTGGTCGGTAAATGCCGCCTGTAACAGTTCGATGCCACCGGTGGACGGCAGTAAAACAAAATAAAGCGGTTGCCCAACGCCGAACATCGGCAGAAAGGGCAGGGCTGCTACCACAAAGAAAGGTATGGAGTACAGCAGAAACTGATTAAAGCTTCTGGTTAAGGCGCCGATGGCGAAGCCGAAACAGGAAAACAGAAACGCCGAACCAAACACGGATACTGCCAGGTGGAAACCATTAAAGGTTAGTCCTTTGGTAGCAATGGTCATAATAAATGAAAGAAGGGTAGCCAGCAACGACAGTACCAGTGTTTTGGCGAGCAGGTAAGATTTCAGGGGCAGGGGCAGTACCGAGAGAGCCTGCAGCGTATGCTGGTTCCGGTCGAACAGCCACAATACGCCGGCAAAGAGGTATCCCGTCACCACCGGATCATTGTAGATCAGGATGACCAGCAGAATAGTAAGGTCTCCTAAGGGGCTGAACAGATAAAACAGGCCCACGTACATCAGCGTAACTATGGCGGCAATCACGAAGAGCCGGTTCCGGTTCAGCAGAATTATATCCCACCGCATCAGGTTCAGGATTGCATTCATACCAATTGCCGGCCGGTTATTTTGATGAAAACTTCTTCAAGCGTAGCTTCCTGTGAGTGGATCGTCTCAATCTGATTCAGTTGCAGCAGCCTCATGAAATCCGGGTTGTGCCCCAGCGAATCCAGGGGAAATACCTGGTCGGGTTCGTTGCGGGTGGTTACGCGCACATTCCGGGTGCCGTACTGTAGCTTAAGCGTCGCCGGACTATCGAGTGCTTTGATCTGTCCCTGGTGCAGCAAGGCTACCCGGTCGCACAACTGGTCAGCATCGAACATGTTGTGGGTGGTAATAAAAATGGTTTTACCCTGCGCTTTCAGTTCGCGGATAATGCGTTTGATCTTGCCGGCATTAATGGGGTCCAGCCCGGAGGTCGGCTCGTCCAGAAACAAGACATCCGGGTTGTGCAGCAGCGCCCTGACAAAGTTCAGCCGCATCTTCATACCCTTTGAGAAATCGGCCACCGGTTTGTTGGCATCGGTACCCAGCCCCACCTTATCCAGCCATTCATGGAGGTTACCGGCTGGCCGCGCGTAGAACGACGAAAAGAAACGCAGGTTTTCCTCGGCGGTCAGTTTCGTATAATGATTCGGCAATTCAAACGATACGCCGATCTGCTCATAAAATTCGCGGCCCCAATCGGCCAACGGCTTTCCCGCAAAATGAATCGTTCCTTCGTAGCCGGTGAGTAGTTTATACAGGATCTTCTGCGTGGTACTTTTGCCGCTGCCGCTCGGCCCCAGAAAACCAAACACTTCTCCCTGTGCAATCGCAAAGTCGAGTTGTTGCAGGGTCAGGTCTGCGTTGTGCGGGTATCGGTAAGACAGGTTCTCTACGGATAGCATCAGTTGAATATACAATAAAAAGCCCAGCATTAATGCTGGGCTGGAAAACGAACTACCCGGTGGGCCGTTATTTCTTCAGAAACTTTTTCGCCATCAGGACACCCTGATCTGAGCTCACCGTCAGGATGTATAAACCCGGTGTTAAACGCTGGACCGGAACCCGCAAGCCTCCGGGAACCTCCTCAACGGACTCCGCCGGGATTCGTGCGCCAATGGTAGCGATAAAGGCAACCGACAAGCGGGACTGATCCGTGCCCTCCGGCAGGGATATCGTTACATAGTCTTCCGCAGGATTCGGATAAATGATCCAATCCCCAGTCTCTTCCGAAGCAACACCAATACGCGTACTGCTGTTACTTACAATGAGATTAAACGTTGCCGTAACTGCGAGTCCATCCGGATCAGTGGCCCGAACGCTGATCGTTGATGTACCTGTTTTTTTCGGTGTACCCGAAATGGTTAGTCCCTTAGAGGACAAGCCGGCAGGTAAGCCACTGATCCGATACGTCAGCACATCGCCGTCGGGATCGCTGAAGGTGCTGGTGGGCACGGTATAGTTGAAAACGGTGCTTAACCTGCCATTCTGGTTAGGAATGGGATTAGCTACCACCGGGGCGCGGTTAGCCACCGGGGCCGCAGCTATGGCGAGGCTGAAGGTGGCGCTGACGTTGAGCCCAGCCGGATCGGTGGCCCGGACGGTGATTGTGGCTGTGCCAACCGTGGTGGGTGTGCCCGATATGCTCAGGCCATTGGCCGACAGCCCGGCGGGCAGGCCCGTGATCTGGTAGGCCAGCACATCCCCATCGGGATCGCTGAAGGTGTTAGTAGGCACGGTGTAGCTGAAGGCCGTACCGGCGGTGCCGCTCTGGTTAGGAATGGCGTTCTGCACCACCGGGGCGCGGTTAGCCACCGGGGCCGCAGCTATGGCGAGGCTGAAGGCGGTGCTGACGTTGAGCCCGGCGGGATCGGTAGCTTTCACCGTTACGGTAGCTGTGCCGGCTGTGGTCGGTGTGCCCGAGATGCTGAGGCCATTGGCCGACAGCCCGGCGGGCAGGCCCGTGATCTGGTAGGCCAGCACATCGCCATCCGGATCGCTGAAGGTGTTAGTAGGCACGGTGTAGCTGAAGGCCGTACCGGCGGTGCCGCTCTGGTTAGGAATGGCGTTCTGCACCACCGGAGCGCGGTTAGCCACCGGGGCCGCAGCGACTGACAGGCTGAAGGTGGCGCTCACAGAGAGCCCGGCTGGATCGGTAGCCCGGACGGTGATTGTGGCTGTACCAGCTGTAGTGGGTGTGCCCGATATGCTGAGGCCATTAGCTGTCAGACCAGCAGGCAGGCCCGTAATCTGGTAGGCGAGCACATCGCCATCCGGATCACTGAAGGTGTTAGTAGGCACGGTGTAGCTGAAGGCCGTACCGGCGGTGCCACTCTGGTTAGGTATAGCGTTC